>NZ_JBMDIO010000018.1:0-94165 GCF_057808725.1 Novosphingobium sp. FG90 | reverse complement strand
ATTGAGAGCAGGTCTTTAAATCCCGCTCAGGCTGAGCTTGTCGAAGCCCCCGCCGGTATGCGCTGCGAAGGTGGGCATTCAAGGCCAGCGGTACCAGCCTTCGCTGGGATGACGACCAGCCTATGACCGATGGGGCACCGCCGAAGCGCGCCGGATCAGGTCCGAGAGGAAGAACGAGGGCTCCGACGCTGCCGAGGCCGGGCGGATCAGCTTGGCCGCCGCCGTGCTCGCCATCGTGCGGATCGGCCAGCGCACCGTCGTCAGCGGCGGCCAGATGTGCGCGGCGGTGGCGGTATCGTCGAAGCCGATGATCGACAGGTCTTCGGGCACGTTCAGCCCCCGCTCGCGCGCGGCGTGGAGGATGCCCGCCGCCATCTCGTCGTTGCTGGAGAACACGGCGCTGGGCGGCTCGGCGGCCGACAGCAGCTTTTCACCCGCCGCCTTGCCCGATTCGAAGCGATAAGTACCGCGCGCCGCGATCGCCGGGTCGAGCGTCAGGCCCGCCGCCGCGAGGCCGTCGAGGAAACCTTGTTCACGCTCATTGGCGGAGCGGAAGCCCTCCGGCCCTGCAACGAAGCCGATTCGCGTGTGGCCCAGTTCCACGAGCCACGCGACTGCCTCGCTCACCGCCTGCCGGTCGTTCGAGGCGACGAGGTGCTCGTCGTCGTCCAGCCGCGCCGAGCCCATGCGCACCAGCGTGCAGCCGAGATCTCGGCACAATTCCGCCAAGTCGTCGCGCTCGGACAGCGGCGGCAGGAGCATAACGCCGTAGAGCCGCTGCTGCTCGATGAAGCGGCGGATGTCCTCGGCCAGCGTCGGCGAATGGCGGTTCACGGGATGGACGACGAGCGCGAACTCGGTGTCGCGAATGGTGTCGAGGATGCCTTCCTGCACCCCCAGCACCATCTGCGCGTTGGGATTGTCGTGAATCAGGCCGATCAGAAAATTGCGCCGCAGCGCCAGTGCCCGCGCCTGCGGATTGGGCACGTAGCCAAGCGCGGCGATGACCGATTCGACCTTCTCGCGCGTCGCCTGGTTGAGCAGCGGCGACTTGTTGATGACGCGGCTTACCGTCTTCTTGGACACGCCGGAAATGCGCGCAACGTCGTTGATCGTGGGTTTCTGGCCTTCTGCCATGCGGCGTCCTTATGGTCTTGCGTCGGCGCGTTGGTCGATGGGCCGAATTTTTCCGGCTTGCCTTCAAGCGGGACGAAAGGCAAGATGACACCGGTTACCATTCCATTGCCTGTGCATTTGCATAGGCAGGAACAAGCCGCGGTGCGTCCAGAGCAGCGCGGCGGGTGACCAATCCGACAGAGCGGACACTCTGTACAGACGGGTCAGGATGGGCGTTTTGATGACACCGGTGTCGCCGGTAATCCAGCGCCGAACTGGCCGAAGCACGGTATTCTTTGGGTGTGGGGATTGTTTTGACAGACACGGCAAAGGCAGTCGCCGAAGCATTCGTGACGGCGCGGCGCGAGAAGCGCGCATTGGATTCCTATCCCGGACAGGCCCCGACCGATCTCGGCGGCGGCTATGCGATCCAGGATTTCGCCCTCGCCTTCGACGGGCGTGAAGTTGCGGGCTGGAAGGTCGGCAAGATCAACCCGCCGCTCGACGGGCAACTGGGTGCGAACCGGCTGGCCGGACCGATCTTCACCGACAGCGTGGTGACGGTGGCAGCGGGCGAATCGCCTGAGATGCCCGTCTTCGCCGACGGTTTCGCGGCGGGCGAGGCGGAGTTCCTGCTCCACGTCGCGGCAGGCTGGGACGGCACGGTGCCGCAGGACGACGCGGCCACCCGCGCGGTCCTCGACGCGGTGCACATCGGCATCGAGGTCGCCAGTTCGCCTTACCCGCGCATCAATGCGGATGGGCCGCCGGTGACGGTATCGGACTACGGCAACAATTACGGCATGGTCATCGGCCCGGTGCTTGAAGGCTGGGAGACGATCGACTTCAACGCGATCACCGTCCGCCTCGACATTGACGGCGAGACGGCGGGCGAGGCCACCACGGCGACGATGCTCGACGGCCCGCTGGGCGCGGTGCGCTTCCTGCTCGGCAACCTTGCCGCGCGCGGGATCGACTGCAGCGGCGGCACCTGGGTCTCGACCGGCGCTGTCACCGGGGTTCACGAGGTCGTGCCCGGCCAGCAGGTACTGGCGACTTTCGCGGGCCACGGTACGGTAGCCTGCGGCATCGTCGCGGCAAAACCCGCCTGATAGAACCAATTAGAGCGGCACACGAACAAGACGGTCGCAAGGGAGTAGGGAAATGGATGCAGGAACCGGCGGTACGGTAGGCCAGACGGCAAAAGTCGGGCGCTATCGCTGGGTCGTGGTGGCGCTGCTGTTCGCGGCAACCGCCATCAACTACGTCGACCGTCAGATGATCGGGGTGCTCAAGCCGACGCTGTCGGCAGAGTTCCACTGGTCCGAGTCCGACTTCGCGGGCATCGTGTTCTGGTTTCAGCTCGCCTACGCGGTCGGCTACCTGTCGTTCGGCAAGATCGTCGATACCCTCGGCGCGCGCCTCGGCTACACCGTCGCCATCGTCATCTGGACGGTGAGCCACATGGCGCACGGTTTCGCCACCGGGCTGACCTCGTTCGCGATGGCGCGCTTCGGCCTCGGCGTCGGCGAATCGGGCAACTTCCCCGCCGGTATCCGCGCCGTGACCGACTGGTTCCCCCAGAAGGAGCGCGCCTTCGCGATCGGCGTGTTCAACGCGGGCGCCAACGTCGGCGCGATCGTCACCCCGCTGCTCGTGCCGTTATTGGTGCTGTGGTTCGACTGGCGCATGGCGTTCTTCGTCACCGGCCTGTTCGGCATCATCTGGCTCGCCGTGTGGTGGGCCGTCTACCGCCATCCGGACGAGCACCCGCGCGTCACTGCGGCCGAACTCGCCTACATCAAGCAGGACCCCGCCGACCCGGTCGAGAAGATCGGCTGGAGCCGCCTGCTGGTGGTCAAGGAGACCTGGGCCTACGCGCTGGGCAAGTTCCTGATCGACCCGATCTGGTGGTTCTTCCTGTTCTGGCTGCCCGGCTACCTGTTCGAGCGCTACGACCTCGACCTCAAGACCTTCGGCCTGCCGCTCGCCGCGATCTACCTGATCTCGGACGTAGGCAGCATCGCGGGCGGCTGGATGTCCTCGAAGCTCATCAAGGCAGGCCGTACCCCCAACTTCTCGCGCAAGGCGACCATGCTGCTCTCGGCGCTGTGCGTGCTGCCGATCTGGTTCGTGCTGGGCGTCGACAACGTGTGGGTCGCGGTGCTGGTGATCGGCCTTGCCACGGCGGCGCACCAGGCGTTCTCGGCCAACCTCTACACCCTGCCGTCCGACGTGTTCCCGCGCGGCGCGGTGGGCTCGGTGGTGGGCATCGGCGGCACCGTGGGCGCGTTCGGCGGCATGGGCATGGCGCTGTTCGCGGGCTACATCCTCGACGCCACGCACAGCTACGAGGTGCTCTTCGCGATTTGCGCGAGCGCCTACCTGATCGCGCTGGCGGTGGTCCACGTCCTCAGCCCGCGTCTGGCGCAGGCGCGGGTCAAGGCGGCCTGAGCATGGAGATCGACCGCAGGGCTCTGTTCGCCGGAGCCCTCGCGGCTTCGGTGATCCGCACGATACCGGCGGGGGCGCAAACGCCCCCGCCGCGTCCGTTTCACGAGACCGGAGAGGTCATCGACCTCTGGCCCGGCACGCCGCCGGGAGCCCCTTCCCCGCTGCCGGTAGAGATCGCGACCGAGCGCTCCGCCAACCCCGCCCAGCCCGACCGCGTGATCGCGGGGATCGCCCGGCCGCGCATCACCGCCTTCCGCCCGAAGTATCCCAACGGTGCGGCGCTGCTGGTGATCCCCGGCGGCGGCTACCGCGAGGAATCGCTCGACAAGGGCGGCATTCAGGTCGCCCAGTGGCTGACCGAGCACGGCTACACCGCCTTTGTGCTGACGTACCGCCTGCCCGGCGAGGGCTGGCAGGACCGCTCCAACACCCCCCTCGCCGACGCCCAGCGCGCCATGCGGCTGATCCGCGCGAAGGCTGCGGGCTTCGGGATCGTGCCGGAGCGGGTGGCAGTGATGGGATCGTCCGCGGGCGGGCACTTGTGCGCCGACCTCGCCAGCCGCTTCGCGTTTCCCGCTTATGCTCCGGTAGATGCGGCGGACAGCCTCTCCGCCCGGCCGTTCTGCGCCGCGCCGCTCTATCCGGTGGTAAGCATGGACGCAGGCGTGACCCACGCCGGATCGCGCGAGAAGCTGCTCGGCCCGAACCCGACGCCCGCGCTGGAGGCGGCGCATTCGGTGGACCGCAACGTCAGCCCTGAGAGCCCGCCGCATTTCATCGTCCATGCCGAGGACGACGCCACCGTGCCGGTCGAGAACGCGCTGCGTTTGCGCGCGGCGCTGCGCAAGGCAGGGGTGACGGTGGACCTGCACCTCTTCGCCGAGGGCGGCCACGGGTTCAACTTGTGGAACATCGCGGGCAAGCCGGTCGCCGCATGGCCCGGCCTCTGGCTCGACTGGGCGAGCCGCTGCGGACTTGGCTGACGTCGTCCCGGACTTGATCAATGGGGGCTTCGACAAGCTCAGCCTGAGCGGATTTGAGAGGTTTACATTTACCCCCGCTCACCCTGAGCTTGTCGAAGGGTCCCGGATCAAGTCCGGGACGACGAGTAAAAAAACAGGGATGAACCGGCTCCCGGAGGGGTGGGAGCAAGTTCATCCCTGCGTCACGATGCGGGCGTTTGGAGCCACCCACACCTAGGGTGAGTAACGTCAGGCCGTCTCGCGCAGCGAAGCCTTGGCCTTTTCGACGAGCGCGGCGAGCATCGCCTGCTCTTCGGCAGTGAGGTCGGTCAGCGGCGAGCGCACCGGACCCGCCGGGCGACCGATCACGTTCATGCCCGCCTTGACGATCGACACCGCATAACCGGTGCCGCGATTGCGGATCGCGATGTAAGGCAGCACGAAGTCGGTCAGACCCGCAAGGATCGCCGCCTTGTCGCGCGCGCGGACCGACTTGTAGAAGGCCAGCGCCCACTCCGGCATGAAGTTGAAGATCGCCGAGGAGTACGTCGTCACGCCCATTTCCAGATAGGCGGGGGCGAAGGTCTCGGCCGTGGGCAGGCCGCCGATATAGGTCAGGCGGTCACCCAGCTTCGCGTAGATGCGCATCATCAGCTCGACGTCACCGACGCCGTCCTTGTAGCCGATGAGGTTGGGGTTGCGCTCGGCAAGACCGGCCAGCGTGTCCTCGGTGACGATCGCGTTGTCGCGGTTGTAGACGATGACGCCCAGCGAGGTCGCCTTGCACACCGCCTCGATGTGCGCGGCAAGCCCCTCCTGCGTGGAGTTGACGAGGTAGGGCGGCAGCAGCAGCAACCCGTTGGCGCCCGCCTTCTCGACGTTCTGCGCCATCTCCACCGCGATCGCGGTGCCGTAGCCGCAGCCCGAGAGCACCGGCACCTTGCCCGCGGCTTCCTCGACCGCCGCCTTCACGATCACCGGGACTTCGGCCGGGGTGAGCGAGAAGAACTCGCCGGTGCCGCCCGCCGCGAACAGGCCGGCCACGTCGTAGTCCGACAGCCAGCCGAGATGGTCGCGATAGGCCGCCTCGTCGAACTTCAGGTCGGCGTCGAAGTGCGTGACCGGAAACGAGAGGAGACCCCCGCCGATACGGGCGGCCAAATCCTGAGGCGACATCGCTTAATGCTCCAATTGATCCTGTAGAGCCTTTGCTACCTGCGCGGGGCGGCCGCGCCCATCGCTGGGACTGGATCGATTTATGTCGCAGCGGCATCGATCAGCGCCCATCGATGCATCGCGCGCTTTTCCTCCGGCCTCATGCGCGGTAGGCATGAACGATGTTCGAACTCACGCACTTGCGCTGCTTCGTCGTCCTCGCCGAGGAACTGCACTTCGGCCGCGCCGCCGAGCGGCTGCACATGACCCAGTCGCCGCTCAGCCGCCAGATCCAGGTGCTGGAGCGCATCCTCGGCGTCGAGCTGTTCAACCGCACCAGCCGCCGGGTGACGCTGACGCTGGCGGGCGAGACCTTCCTTCACGAAGCGCGGCGCATCGTGCGCCTGTCCGAAAGCGCGGCGCTGGCGGCGCGGCGGGTGTGGAAGGGGGAGACGGGGCGCATCTCGATCGGCTTCACGGCGGTCTCGGGCTATGTCCTGCTGCCGCGCATCGTCAAGCGCGCGGCGGTGGAACTGCCGGGGCTGGAACTGCAGCTGCACGAACTGGTCTCGGGCGATCAGTTCGAGGCGCTGCATACCGGCATGATCGACCTCGCGCTGGTGCGCCCGCCGGTGGACAAGGTGCAGTTCGATTCGGCGCCGCTGCTGCTGGAAAGCCTGCTGGTGGCGCTGCACGAGGACGATCCGCGCGCGGGGCAGGAGCGTTTCACGCCGGGCGATTTCGACGGGCAGGATCTCGTCATGTATGCCCAGCGCGGGGCCGGGTACTTCAACCTGTTGCTGTCCAGCCTGTTCGAGCGGGCCGGGGCAGCGCCCAGCTACGTGCAGTACGTGACGCAGATCCACTCACTGCTGGGGCTGGTCGGCGCGGGGCTCGCGCCGGGGATCGTGCCCGAGGCGGCGGCGGGACTCCATCCGCGCGGGGTGGTGTTCCGGCCCTTCGAGAGCGAGCCCGCCGCGCCGGTCGAACTGCATCTGGCGTGGCGGCGGGAGAGCGAGAACCCGGCGCTGCCGGCGTTCCGGGAACTGTGCCTGAAGGCGATGGCGGAAGGCTGAATTCCTCCCCGAGACAAGCTCAGGGAGGAATTTAGGTTCACCCCATCTGCGGCCACGCCAGCGTCGGCGGCTGGCTGAACCGGCTCATCTCCAGCACCATCCGCGCACCCGCGCCCGGCTCCAGCCTGAGCGCCACGTCGCGGTCGCCCACAGGCATGCGCCTGTCGCCGATCCGCACCGCCTCGATGCGATGCTCGCCATAGCCACCACCGCGGATCACCAGCCGCCGCGCCAGCGCGGGGTTGAGGTTCACCAGCGAGAGCGTCGTCGTGCCCGCGTCCATCTTCTCGACCAGCGCCGCCACGTCCTCGGGCAGGCCCGGACGCTTGCGGTCGGCGTCGAAGTGCCGCAGCCGCGCGAAGAGCAGCGTGCCGCCCTGGTTGGGAGAGGTCTTCGACCATGGCGGCCGCGCGACGTGGATCGCGCCCATGGTCTGGTGCAGCAGCGCCGTCACCGAGACCGGGTTGCGCTCGATCGGGTTGTCGGCGAGGCGGGTGGCGGCAGTCGTCCTGTCCTCGTGGACGCGGACCATCTGCGTGCGTACCCGCTCCATGTCGTCCAGCAGCGACTGTTCGGCCCAGCCGTCCTGCTTACCGTCGAGGAACTGCGTCCACGGCGTCGGCTCCATCGCCGCGCGGTCGGCCTCGGCTTGCGACAAGTACCAGATCTCGCCGGTATTGAAGCGGTAGGAGCCGGGCTTGAAGCTGTACCACCCCTGTGCACCGTGCATCGTGGGCGCGGAGAGCACCCCGTCGATCTTGCGCGACTGTGCGTTGATCGCCGCGTTCTGGTCGCGCCAGACCTGCAGGTAGCGGTCGTCGCCGGTCGCCATGTAGGCGTTCATGAAGCCCATGATCGCGCGCGGGATGCGGTTGCGGTCCTCGCGCTTGCCGGTGACGGGGTTGATCGGGCTGAACCCCCAGCCATAGGTGCCGCCCCACCAGTGACCGCCCGCGCCGCCGCCGACCTTGCCGTCCGGCCCGATGTTGCTGGGGAGGATGCCGTGGTTGGCCTTTGCCCGCGCCGCCCATGCCTCGACATATTCGAGCATCCAGTCGCGGAAGCGCGCCTCGCCGGTCAGCATCCAGGCGTTGAAGCCCAGCGCGGTCGAATGCAGGTTCAGCGGGTTGTCGCCGACCGTCTCGGTATATTCGCGGTAGTGCTCCAGCGTGTCCTTGTAGCTCGATTCGCCGTGGACCATCTCGAAGGGCGCGGTGTCGAAGGGGTCGCCCGCCCAGTCGAGCATCGTCGCCGGGCGCATCAGCGGGCCGATGCTGCCGTTGAACATCGAACGGATGAGCCTCAGCTTCGGATCGTAGTTGCGCGCGATGGGATCGCGGCCGGTGTAGAAATCGGCGAAGCGGCGGGCGCGCTCGATCAGCTTGCGGTCGTCCGGGTTGCACAGGCCGAGTTGGTTGAAGGTGGTCAGGCCCTCGCTGATGTGCTGCCAGTCCATCTGCGGCGGGAATTCGCGCACGTACATGCCGTTCCGGCCCATCAGCACGTCTTTGGTGCGGGCGCGGGAGTATTGCGCGAAGTGGGCTTCCTGCACCTTCTGTGCGAGGTCGAGCAGGCCCGCCTCGCCGCCAATGAGGTAGAGGTAGGGCCAGTCGTTGATCGCCTCGATGGCGTCGTCGGGGCCGTCGTTGGCACCCCAGCGCAGGAACGCCTCGATCTCGTGCTTCGCGTTGAAGTAGCGGTCGTGGAAGGCGCGGGCGGCGTCGCCCTGCATGGCGATGAGGTGCCGCTGCAGTACCGCCCAGCGCGGCGCGGCCATCGGCGTGTCGATGGCGATCTCGGCCGATCCGGCGCGGGCTATGGCCGGAACCAGCATCAACGCGCCGGTGGCCAGCAGTACGGTACGACGGTCGAGATTCATGCGGCAAGCTCCAGTCGCTCAAGCTTCTGCACGACGACGAAATAGGCAACGATGGTCAAGAGGCAATGCGCGCCGACGAAGACGAGCGCAGTGTCGAACGATCCCGCCTGCGCGACGAGGATGCCCACGACGATGGGCGTGACGATCCCGGCGGCATTGCCGAAGGTGTTGAACACGCCGCCCGCCAGCCCTGCCAGCTTGCGCGGCGCCACGTCGGACATCACCGCCCAGCCGAGCGAGGCGACGCCCTTGCCGAAGAACGCGACCGACATCAGCAGCACCACGCCGACCTGGCTCTCCACTTTGGCCGCAACCATGATCAGGCTGGCGAGCAGCATCCCCGCCAGCAGCGGCGCCTTGCGCGCCATCGTGATCGAGCCGGTGCGCGCCAGCAGCACGTCCGACATCACGCCGCCCGCGACGCCGCCGACGAAGCCGCACAGCGCGGGCAGCGCAGCGACGAACCCGGCTTCCATGATGTTGAAGCCACGATCCTTGACCAGATAGATCGGGAACCACGTCACGAAGAAGTAGGTCAGCACGTTGATGCAGTACTGGCCGAGGTAGACGCCGATCATCATCCGGCTGGTCAGCAACTGGCGCACGTTGTTCCAGGTGAAGGTCGGCTCGGCCTTTTCCTTGCGCCCCTCGGGCTCGACGAGGCCGCCGCCTTCGCGGATCAGTTCGATCTCGGCGGCGTTGGCCCACTTGTGGCGGGTCGGCTCGCGGATGAAGGCGGCGAAGGCGCACATCGCCATCAGGCCGAGCGCGCCCATCACGAAGAACACCGCGCGCCAGCCGAACTCATGGACCACCCAGCCCATCAGCGGCGCGAAGGCGACGAGCGAGAAGTACTGCGCCGAATTGAAGATCGCCGAGGCCGTCCCGCGCTCGCGCGCCGGGAACCATGCGGCGACGATCCGCGCATTGCCGGGGAACGAGGGCGCCTCGCATAGCCCGACGAGGAAGCGCAGCAGGAACAGCTGCGTCACCACCGTCGCGCCGAGGATGAAGCCCGCGAAGCCCTGCAGCACGGTGAAGAACGACCACGTCCCGATCGCCGCGATGTAGATCGGCCGCGTCCCGAACCGGTCGAGCAGCGCACCGCCGGGGATCTGCGCCAGCGAATAGGCCCATGCGAAGGCGGACAGGATGAACCCGGTCTGCACCGCATCCAGCCCCAGCTCCGCCGAGGCCTCTATCGCTATCGCCGTGGGCGAGCGCGCGCTCGATCGCATCAGGATGCCATTTTCCGCTTTCGTTCAGCAGCGTCGATGCGGTTGATCGAAAACCGTGGGCCGTCATTTCATAGGTCGAGTAACCTAGGCGCCTGAGACCGGCATTGATCGTGTTGTCGCTCATGGGCCGGGCGCGGGAGCGGATCGATGGAAAGAGATAGCCTTTTGGTCCTGTCAACGCATGGACCTGCTTCAGCATTGTCAGAACCTGTCGCGACAATGGAACCAGATGGTCTTTTCGCATCTTCGTCTTGGCTGCCGGGATCGTCCATAACGCGTTCTCGAAATCGACTTCTTCCCAGGTCGCATGTCTTAGCTCGCCAGGGCGCACAAACACGTGAGGGGCGATTTGCATGGCCAGCTTCGAAATGGGCTGGCCATCGTACCCGTCTATTGCCCGAAGCAAATCCCCAACTCGCGACGGTTCGAGAATGGCGCCATAGTGCGTCACACTAGGCGAAGTGAGCGCGCCTTTGAGGTCTCGGGTGGGATCTGATCTCAGGCGGGCTGTCGCCACAGCATACCTAAACACCGCGCCGGCGAGTTGAAGCGTTCTGCGCGCGCTCTCCAGCTTGCCCTTACTTTCGATACGGCGAACGGCCGCCAGCACGTCTATCGGCTCGATCTCCGCTATTGGCATGTTGCCGATCGAGCCCCTTAACAGTGAAAGCAGATACTCGCTTCGGGTCGCCGTGGCGGGCGCCCAACCCTTTTGCCCGTCACGCTTGCGCTTTTCGCAAAATTCGGCAGCTATTGCCGAGAACGTGTTGGACGCCTGCATCTGGGCTCGGACTTTGGCGCGCCTCTTTTCGACGCCCGGGTCTTTGCCGTCCAGCAGTAACTGACGGGCCTCGTCGCGCCGACGCCGGGCATCCGCCAGACCGACTTGGGGATAGACACCGATCGCGAGGGTCTTCTCTTTGCCGTGGATGCGATACTTGAGCCGCCAGAGCTTGCCGCCTCCGGTGGCGATCAAAAGAAATAGTCCCAGCGAATCACCAAGCTTGTACGGCTTTGCTCGGGGCTTGGCATTGCGAATAGCAACGTCTGTAAGGGCCATATTCCGCGCCGTTCGCGAGATGACTCCCCAAGAATGGGGGCATCTCAAATCGACCCGAGAACGCGAGACCCCAAAAGACCCCCACAAAGGCGTGGATGCCGGTGGACGGGGGTACGCAAACCCGGACGAACCAAGGCACAAAAGCCTAGGTTTTCTGCGGGTTTTATATCATTTTACGGGTGATTTTTGAAGGGCGAATGGAGCGGGTAGCGGGAATCGAACCCGCATAGCCAGCTTGGAAGGCTGGAGCTTTACCACTAAGCTATACCCGCTCATCGCGCCGTACCGCGTGCCCTCGTGGTAGTTCGGGCCGCGTCGTGCGAGGCGCTTGCCACGGTCGGGGCACCGGCGTCAACGCCTCTCTTGCATTCTTGCGACACGGTCATGCACGCACCGGAGGATCGCCGGGGCGGCTTCTGCCGCCAAAGGCACGCAAAACTGCCGATCCGGACCAATCGAACCGCCTCAGGCATCGTGCATCCCGGCTTCGACGTATTCTCTCATATGTGCAGCGATGATAGCCTGACGTCCCACAGGCTGCTGACGATAACGAGGTTACCATGAACACGCCCCGGACGCGCATCCCCGCCGAAACCGCCTCCGCGCGGCGGCGCAACCCGCTCGACCTACTGATGAATTCGGGGCTGGGCAAGCTGCTGCGCGGCATCGGAGTCGCGCCGCGGCCGGCCAGCGGGGAAAGCCTGCTCGACCTTGCCGATGCGCTGCTGTCACTGCGCGGGCGCGCTTCCGGTCCGGCGCTCGCCTCGGCGTTCTTCGATCTCTACGAGGCGAGCGATCTTGCCGCCCGGCAGGAATTTCTCGGCAAGGTGCACGACCTGCACCCTGCCGACGCCAAGGCGATCGACCAGGCAATCGCCAGATGGAACGACAAGCGGGACGAGGCTTCCGCCCTTGCCCTCAACGTCGCCAGCAAATCGCCCAGCCGGCGGCTGATCAACCAGCTGAACCTCGCGCCTCAGGGTACCCAGCGGCTGATCGACTTGCGCGAGGATCTGCTGGCGGTTCCGCGCTCGGCCTCGACCTCCGGCCTTGCGGCGCTGGACCGCGACCTCGAGAACGCCTTCACGGCATGGTTCAACGCCGGATTCCTCGAACTGCGGCGGATCGGGTGGGACAGTTCGGCGCAGTTGCTGGAGCGGATCATCCGCTATGAGGCGGTGCACCAGATCCAGGGCTGGGAAGACCTGCGCCGCCGGGTCGAGCCGGTCGATCGGCGCTGCTACGGCTTCTTCCACCCGCAGATGCGGGACGACCCGCTGATCTTCGTCGAAGTCGCTCTGACGCCGCAGATCCCCGGCTCGATCCATGACATCATCTCGGAAGAGCGCGAGACGATCCCCCCGCGCGAGGCGAACTGCGCGATCTTCTATTCGATCAGCAATTGCCAGGTCGGGCTGAAAGGTATTCCCTTCGGCAATCACCTGATCAAGCGCGTCGTCGGCCTGCTCAAGGAAGAACTGCCGCACCTCAAGACCTTCGCGACGCTGTCTCCGGTACCGGGCTTCGCGAAGTGGCTGGCGAAGGAGCAGGACGCCGACGCCGCGGTCCCGGGCGCGCAGGAATTGCGCCGGCTGGCGGCGCGCTATCTCGTCGAGGCGAAGAAGGGCGGGCAGCCGCTCGATCCGGTGGCGCGCTTCCACCTCGGCAACGGCGCGCGGCTGGAGGCGGTCCACGCCAACGCCGACCTTTCCGCCAACGGCCAGAAGCAGGCGCACGGGGTCATGGTGAACTACCTCTACGACCTTGCCGACATCGAGGCGAATTTCTTCGCGCTGACCGAACTGGGCACCGTCGTCACCTCGAAGGCGGTGCAGGCTCTGGTAGAGGAACCGGAAGGCGGCCCGAAGAAGGGCGGCAAGAAGGCGAAGGAAGCCGTCGCAGCCTGAAGGCATCGTCCCGGACCTGAACCGGGACGAGGGGAACTCAATGCCCCTCGAAGGCCATCAGCGCCTCGGCCGGGACGCCTGCATCGCGCAGCCGCTGCGCGCCGCCGAGGTCTGGCAGGTCTATCGCGAAGAGCGAGTGCACCACCTCTCCCCCCGCGCGGCGCAGCAGTTCCACCGCCGCCAGGGCCGTGCCGCCGGTCGCGATGAGGTCATCGACCAGCACCACCCGCGCCTCGTCGGGCACTGCGCCGGGATCGACCTCCAGCGTGTCGGTGCCGTACTCCAGCGCATAGTCGATCGCGAGGACCGCGACCGGCAGCTTCCCAGGCTTGCGCACCGGCACGAAGGGCAGCCCCATGCGCGCGGCCATGGCGGCGCCGAACACGAAGCCGCGCGCCTCGATCCCGGCGATGACCTGCGCGCCCGCCGCATCGGCGCGATCCGCCATGTGGCCCACCGCCGCCGCGAAGCCGGGGCCATGGCCGATCAGCGTGGTGACGTCGCGGAACAGGATTCCGGGCTTGGGGAAGTCGGGGATCGTGCGCACCAGCTGGCGCAGGTCTTCGACGGTCACTTTTGCATCTCCGGCAGCTCATACGCAAAGCGCCCCGCCATCACCGTGGATGGCGGGGCGCCGAAGCCCTTAGCAGGTGGAAGCGCTCAGGTCAGTGCTTCTTTCCGGCCCAGATGTTGCGGTAGGACATATAGCCCAGCACCGTCGCGAAGATCAGGAACAGCACCACGGCAAGGCCGGTCTGGTTGCGCTTTTCCAGCTTCGGCTCGGCGGTCCAGACGAGGAAGGCGGCAACGTCCTTCGACATCTGGTCGACGGTCGGCTTCGGGTTGCCCGGGCCGTATTCGACCTGTCCGTCGCCGGTCAGCGGCGGTGCCATCGCGAGGTTGAGGTTCGCGAAGTACGGGTTGTAGTGCAGCCCGTCAGGCGTCTTCGAATCCGGGAACTCCTTGAGCAGCTCGGCTGGCTGGGCCTGGAAACCGGTCAGCAGCGAATAGACGTAGGGTCCACCGTCATGGCGCGCCTTGGTCATCAGCGAGAGGTCGGGCGGGATCGCGTTGTTGTTGGCAGCGCGCGCTGCGACATCATTCGCGAAAGGCTTGGGGAAGTAGTCCGTCGGCATACCCGGCCGGGTGTTTGCCTCGCCGGTGGTGGGGTCGATGCCGGGGACCTGGAAGCCCGCCGCGATCGCCTTCACCTGGCCTTCGGAATAGCCCAGCGCCCCCAGGTCGCGGAAGGCGACGTGGCTGAGCGAGTGGCAGGCCGAGCAGACTTCCTTGTAGACCTGGAAGCCGCGCTGCAGCTGCTGCTTGTCGAACTTGCCGAAGGGGCCGTCGCTGGCGAGGTGGAGTTCCTTGGGGTGCAGGTGGAACTCGTGCTCCGCCGTCGCTGCGGGCGGTTCGGTGATCTGCGTGTAGGCGCCCTTGCCGAACGACCACGCCAGCGCGACCGTGAAGAACAGCCCGACGAGGATCGAGAGAATGCGTGCCATGTCTTTCGTCTTTCGTTCTGGCTGGATCAGACGGCCGAAGCCGGGGCGGCGGAAACGTCGGAGCCGGGCGGCAACAGGGCCTCGTCATCCTTGCCGAGCACCGATTCGGTGATCGAGAAAGGCAGCGGCAGCGGCTTCTCGATCGCCGAGACCACCGGGATGATGATGAGGAAGTGCGCGAAGTAGTAGAGCGCCGCCAGCTGCGAGATCATCACGTAGGGCTCTGCCGCCGCGGCGCCGCCGCAGTAGAACAGTACCAGCATCGCCGGGATCAGGCCGAAGAAGAAGAACTTGCGGTACAGCGGACGGTAGCCGCCCGAACGCACCGGCGACTTGTCCAGCCAGGGCAGGAAGAACCACACCAGGATCGCGCCGAACATGGCGAGCACGCCCATCAGCTTGGCCGGGATGAAGAAGAAGTCCTGCGTGAAGGCGCGAAGGATCGCGTAGAACGGCCAGAAGTACCATTCGGGCACGATGTGCGCGGGCGTGCTCATCGGGTTCGCCGGAATGTAGTTGTCCGGGTGGCCGAGCGCGTTGGGGAAGTAGAACACCGCGATCGCGAAGAGGATCGCGAAGACGCCGATCGCCCAGCCGTCCTTGGCGACGTAGTAGGGGTAGAACGGCACCGTGTCCGAGCTGGACTTCACTTCCACGCCGGTCGGGTTCGACGAGCCGGGAATGTGCAGCGCCCAGATGTGCAGGATCACCACGCCCAGGATCACGAAGGGCAGCAGGTAGTGGAGCGAGAAGAAGCGGTTGAGCGCGGCGTTGTCAGGCGCGAAACCGCCCAGCAGCCACTGCTGCAGCGGCTCGCCCACGAAGGGGATCGCGCCGAACAGGCCGGTGATGACCTTGGCGCCCCAGAAGCTCATCTGGCCCCAGGGAAGCACGTAGCCCATGAAGGCGGTGGCCATCATCAGCAGGAAGATCACCACGCCCAGCAGCCACACCATTTCGCGCGGCGCCTTGTACGAGCCGTAGTAGAAGCCGCGGAAGATGTGGATGTAGATGACGACGAAAAAGGCCGAGGCGCCGTTGGCATGCGCATAGCGCATCAGCCAGCCCCAGTTCACGTCGCGCACGGTCATCTCGATGGTGTCGAACGCCACGGCGGTATTGGCCGCGTAGTGCATGGCCATGACGATGCCGGTGACGATCTGCAGCACGAGGCAGAGCCCCGCCAGGAAACCGAAGTTCCAGAAATAGTTGAGGTTGCGCGGAACCTCGTAACCGCCACCCACGGCATTGTAGACGAGGCGCGGGATCGGCAGCCGTTCGTCCATCCACTTCATCAGCGGGTGCGCGGGGGTGTAGTGCTTTGCCCAGGGAAAGCTCATGTTCTTGATCCTCTCTCTTGGGCTCAGCCGATTTTGACGACGGTGTCGGACGAGAACTCGTACTTCGGCACCTCAAGGTTCTTGGGCGCGGGGCCTTTGCGGATGCGGGCGGCCGTGTCGTAGGACGAACCGTGGCAAGGGCAGAAGTAGCCGCCGAACTCACCCTTCACTTCACCCTCGCCGGCGCCCAGCGGCACGCAGCCGAGGTGGGTGCACACGCCCATGGTGATGAGCCAGTTCTCCTTGCCCTCCTTGGTGCGCTCCTCAAGCGTCTGGGGATCGCGCAGCGAGGACACGTCGACCGCGTTCGCCTCGGCGATTTCCTTCGGCGTCAGGTTGCGCACGAAGACCGGCTGCTTGCGGAACACCGCCTTGATGGCCTGACCGGGCTGGATCGCCGAGATATCGATTTCGGTGGAGGAAGCCGCGAGAACGTCGGCCGATGCCGACATCTGGCTTACGAGCGGGACGACGATCCCGATTCCTGCAACGCCTGCAGCGCTGACTGCGGCGATGTTGATGAAATCGCGCCGCCTTACGCCCTCTGTTTCTGCCATGTTTGCCCTTGCCTTGCTTTCGACAACCCTCTCTGCCGGAGGTGCGGCAGGAGGTCTATCAGACCGAATGGTATCCTGGTATCCCCCGTACCGGTTGCGAGCCACAGGCAAAACCCATGAATCTCCCGGCTTTGGGGCTTCTGTTATACATGAACGTCGCCTGTGCCAACCTTGATTTTGGTCAAGGCAAGCTACTGTAACAGCCGGAAGTTAGGCGAGTGGACTTGGCGATACCCGCGATTTCGGAAGCGGGACGTGGTAGCGACCCGCTCGGGCTGCCGAAGCATGGCGGGCGATGGCGCCCGGCCTCGGGGGGCTTCGACAAGCTCAGCCTGAGCGGGTTGGGGGCCGTCGGGTGAGAAGGCGATGTTTCGCCCCTTCCCCCGCGTCATCCTGAACTTGTTTCAGGATCCATCGGGCAGTTTGTACCGGAGCCGGAAGGCGAAAACCGCCCCGTCGATTTAGTCGCTCACAGACCAGGCAATCGGCCTGATGGACCCTGAAACAAGTTCAGGGTGACGGTGGGGTTGGGGTAGGGAACCGCCGTTCTAGTAAAAGACCGTCATCCCAGCGAAGGCTGGGACCGTTGTGACCATCATGAGCCCTATCGGCAGGGCAGGGCGAAATTCATCGCGGCGTCGCCGAGAAGTTGCGAGATGACGAGAGCGGTCCCAGCCTCCGCTGGGATGACGATGATGTTTGCACGGCAGCTTTGGGGTGGACGCTGCCGGTCACCAACCTCGTCATTATGAGCAATGACGAAGCGCCGAGCCCTCAGCCCAACCCGATCAGCGAGATTTGCCGTCCGTAGCTCAATTCCCCGCGATGGGTGGCGCGGCGGAAGGAGTAGAACCGCTCGGGCTCGGCATACGTATCCAGCCGCAGCCCCTCGGGATGCGCGATCCCGGCGAGGCGCAACCGGCACAGCACGTAGCCTTCGAGGTCGAACTGGAAATGATCGGGCCGCCCTTCGCGGAAGAACCGCGCATTGGGCAGGTCGTCGGCAAGGAAGCGCTCGCGGAACCCTGCGTCCACCTCGTAGGAATCCTGCGCGATGCACGGCCCCACCACCGCGACGATGCTTTCCCGCCGGGCGCCCAGCGCCTCCATCGCGGCGATGGTGGCATCGGTGACGCCGCCGAGCGCGCCGCGCCAGCCGGCATGGGCCGCGCCGATCACCCCCGCCTCGCGGTCGGCTAAGAGCACCGGCGCGCAGTCGGCGGTGAGGATGCCCAGCACCGCGCCGGGCCGGTCGGTGACGATGGCGTCGGCCTTGGGGCGGTCGTCCTCGGACCATGGTTCGTCGCCCAGCACCGCGCAGTCGGCGGAGTGGACCTGATAGACCGTGACCAGCCGCGCGCCGGGTAGCACCGCTTCGGCCGCCAGTGCGCGGTTGCGTTCGACGAGGTCAAGGTCGTCGCCCGAACCGCGCCCGACGTTGAGGCCCGCGACTTCGCCCTCGCTGACACCGCCCCGGCGGCCAAGGAAGCCGTGGGGGATACCTTTGAGAAGGGTCGCGCGGTTGACTTCGACCGGCTCAGCCAAGGGACTTCGACACCTGCTCGCGCACGTCGCGCGAAAGGTCGGGAAGTGCCGCGATGCGCTCCAGTTCGGCGCGCATCATCGCCGCGCGGACCGGCTCGATCCGGCGCCAGCGGCCCAGCGAGGGCACGAAGCGCGCCGCCGTCTGCGCGTTGATCGGGTCGAGGCGGCGGATCAGGTCGCCGATCATGCGGTAGCCCTCGCCGCTTTCATCGTGGAACGCCCTGGGGTTCACCGCCGCCGCCATGTAGAGCGCGCGCACGCGGTTGGGGTTGGTCATCGTGAAGTCGCCATGCTGCGCCAGCGCCGCGATGTGCTCCAGCACCTTCGGGTTCAGCGCGCCCGCCTGCAGCGAGAACCACTTGTCGATGACGAGCGCATTGCCTTCGTAGCGATCGTGGAAATCGGCCAACGCCGTCTCGCGCTCGGGCGCGTCGAGGCTGGCGAGGACCATGAGCGCGCCCTGGCGGTCGGTCATGTTGTCGGCCGCCTGGTACTGCGCGAAGGCACGGCTAGCGCCCTCGGCCGGGTCGCCACACGCGATCAGCACCAGCGCCTGCGTCTTGATCTTGCGGGCACCGCGCGCCGCCGCCTCACGCGAATAGGGCACGGCGACGGCGCGGTCGTGGAGCGCCTTGAGCGGACCGGCGAGTTCGCGGCCCAGCCATGCCTTCAGCGCTTCGCGCTCGGCATGGATCGCGCCGGGGTCGGAGACGGGGAGCTGCTCGGCAAGGTAGGTTTCGGCGGGCAGGATCATCAGCTCGCCGCGCATCAGGTCGTCGAGCGCGGGGTCGGCGATCACCGAACCGTAAGCCTCGCCGATCGCGGCGCGCCCCTCGGCCCGCGCGGCATCGTCGAGCTTGCCCGAGACGGCGGCGACAAGGTGCTGGACGACGAGGCCCTGCATCGCCTCGTAACGGGCGAAGGGATCGTCGTCATGCGCGGCGAGGAACACGAGGTCGGCGCTGTCGCGTTCGAACTCGATCGCCACCGGCGCGGAGAAGCCGCGATTGATCGACAGCACCGGCGGCTTCGCGAAACCATCGAAGGTGAACGTGTCGCTGTCCTTGTCGAGAACGATCAACTGCTCGCCCGAATGGGTGCCGGTGTCGCGGTCGAACAGGGCGACGCGCAAGGGGATCGGCATGGCCTGCTTCTCCGGCTGTCCGGGCGTCGCGGGGACCGTCTGGGTGAGCTTGAGGACCGTTTGGGTGCCGTTGTGTGCCATCTCGGCAGCAACCTGCGGGGTGCCGGCCTGCGAGTACCAGAGGCGGAACTGCGTGAGATCCAGTCCGGCGCCGTCCTCGATCGCCTTGACGAAATCCTCGCAGGTCGCGGCCTCGCCGTCGTGACGGTCGAAGTAGAGGTCGGTGCCTTTCCGGAACCGCTCGATGCCCGCCATGGTGCGCATCATGCGGATCACCTCGGCGCCCTTGTTGTAAATCGTCGCGGTGTAGAAGTTACTGATTTCCTGATAGGAATCGGGACGGATCGGGTGAGCCAGCGGGCCGGAATCCTCAGGGAACTGGGCGATGCGAAGGACGCGCACGTCCTCAATCCGCTTGACCGCCTCGCTGCCCATGTCGGCGCTGAACAGCTGGTCGCGCAGCACGGTGAAACCCTCCTTGAGGCTCAGCTGGAACCAGTCGCGGCAGGTCACGCGATTGCCCGACCAGTTGTGGAAGTATTCGTGGCCGATCACGCCCTCGACGGCATCGTAATCGCCATCGGTCGCGGTCTCCGGGTCGGCGAGGACATAGCGCGTGTTGAAGACGTTGAGACCCTTGTTCTCCATCGCGCCCATGTTGAAATCGGACACGGCGACGATGTTGAAGAGGTCGAGATCGTACTCGCGCCCGAACGCTTCCTCGTCCCACTTCATTGAATTGATGAGGGAATCCATCGCGTGTTGGGTACGGTCCTCGTCACCGGGGCGGACCCAGATGTTGAGATCGACCTTGCGTCCGCCCATCGTCTCGAAGGTGGCGTGGTTGGCGATCAGGTCGCCCGCGACCAGCGCGAAGAGATAGCTCGGCTTCGGCCAGGGGTCGTGCCATTCGGCCCAGTGAGTGCCGTCCTCTGCGTCACCGCTGGCGGTGCAGTTGCCGTTGGCAAGGAGGATGGGGAACTGCGCCTTTTCGCCGCTCATCCGCACCGAGTAGGTGGAGAGCACATCGGGCCGGTCGGGGAAGAAGGTGATGCGGCGGAAACCCTCGGCCTCGCACTGGGTGCAGAGCATCCCGTTCGAGGCGTAGAGCCCCATCAACTGGCTGTTCGCGGCGGGGTTCAGCGCGGTCTCGACTTCGACCGAATGAGCCTCGCCGGTCAGCTCGACGAGGAGGTCGGGGCCATCCAGGCGCCAGTCGTTGACGTCGCGCCCGTCCACCCGCACGCCGACCGGCGCGATCTGGTCGCCGTTGAGGCGCAGCGCCGTCGCGCCGTTGCCGTCAGGATTGCGCGCGACCGACAGCGTCGCGGTGACATGCGTGGCATCGACGCCGAGCCGGAAATCGAGCGAAACCTCGGGCACCAGCCAGGCAGGCGGCAGGTAATCCTCGCGTCGGATCACCGGGGGCGCGGCAGGCGGCGGCGCAGCGTCGGCGATCTGGGTGTTCTCGGCGGGCTCGGAGGGTCTGCTGGCGATGTCCATGTGCGTTACTTAGAGGCTCGGCTAGCGATTGCCAGAGCCCCTTTCGTCGTCCCGGACTTGATCCGGGGCCACCGGCGGTCTTTAGGTGTCACCTGACGGCTCGCGGCGAGGTCAACCCTTCACGGCCGGCGGTCCCGGATCAGGTCCGGCATGACGAGGATGGAGAACCGATGCCCCGCCTGTTCATCTTCGGTCTCGGCTATACCGCCGGTTTCATCGCGACGCTGTTCGAGGCGAACGGGTGGGAGGTGATCTCGACCGGGAGCGAAGGCACCCTCGCCTTCGACGACGAAGGCAGCGTGCGGCTTGCCCTTGCGGATGCGGACCACGTGCTCTCCTCCGTCCCTCCGGGGCGCGAGGGACGGGGCGAACCGCTGGACTTCGTGCTCGACCGCTATGGCGATGCGCTGAGGGGATTCGGGCGAGCCGAGGCGCTGTCCTATCTTTCCTCAACCGGCGTCTACGGCGACACGGGGGGCGCCTGGGTCGACGAGAGCGCTCCAGTAGGCACCGGCCGCCGCATCGCCCGTGCCGAAGCCGACGCGGCATGGCTGGCGCTGGGCGCGCGGGCCTATCGTCTCCCGGGCATCTACGGCCCGGGCCGCTCGGTGCTGGAACGGCTGGCACAAGGACGCGCGCACCGCATCGACCTGCCTGGGCAGGTCTTCAGCCGCGTCCATGTCGAGGACATCGCGGCCGCCGTGCTCTGCGGCGTGCTGGCGGGGGCCTCGGCTCCGGCCGGGCCATACAACCTCGCCGACGACCTGCCCTGCCCGCAGAACCTGCTGGTGGAGGAAGCCTGCCGCCTCACCGGTGCGCCGCCGCCGCCCTTGCAGGCTTTGGAAGAAGTCGAAATCTCGCCGATGGCGCGGGCGTTCTACGCGGAGAACAGGCGTGTCGCCAACGGCAAGGCAAAGCGCGTGCTCGGCTGGCGGCCGCGCTATCCAACCTATGTCGAGGGCCTAGCCGCGCTTGTGCGTGACCTCTAGCCGCGCTTGCGCGCCGCCAGCGCGATCACTAGCCCCACCAGCGCCAGCACCGCGCCGCCGACCGCGAGGCCGGTCCAGCGATAACCCTCGAACAGCGTCGAAAGCGCCATCGCCACCACCGGCACCGCGACGCCGTTATACGCCGCCCGCCCCGCGCCGAGCTGGCGGATCAGCATGAAATAGAGCGGGAACGTCACGACCGAACCCATGATCGCGAGGTAAAGGATTCCCGCCAGGTACTCCCAGCGCGTCTCGATCACCGGCGCGCCGACCGTCGCGAGGCTCCAGGCCGCATCGATCGCCGTTCCCGCCAGCATGGCCCATGCGAGCATCGGCACCATCGGCTGGCTGCGCCCGATACGGCTGGCCTGCAGGACGTTCGCCGCCGAAGCGCTCAGCAGACCCGCGCACGTGATGAGCACGCCCAGCGCGATCCGTCCTTCGGGCGGGGCGGAGCGGTACTCGTGGAGCATCAGCAACGCGATGCCGCCCATCGCCACCAGCGATCCGGCGATGAAGCCGCCGCCCACCTTCTGTTCCAGGAAGATGCGTGCCAGCACCGCGTTTGGCACCATGAGCAGCGCATAGAACACCGCGACAAGGCCGGAGGTCAGATGCATTTCCGCCCGGTAGACGAACTGGAAATTGCACACGAACTGCGCAAGACCCACCAATAGCGCCAGCATCACGCCTTCTCGTGAGAGCCTGAGCGATTCCCGCCGGACCAGCGCCAGCACGAACATGCCCGCGCAGGCAACAAGGAAACGGTACGTGATCGACCAGCTCGGCG
The DNA here is from genome assembly GCF_057808725.1 of Novosphingobium sp. FG90. NCBI lineage: Bacteria > Pseudomonadati > Pseudomonadota > Alphaproteobacteria > Sphingomonadales > Sphingomonadaceae > Novosphingobium > Novosphingobium sp. FG90. The sequence goes on along the minus strand of NZ_JBMDIO010000018.1, from coordinate 71,945 downwards.
GCACCGACCCGACCTGATCCTTGATCACCAGCCAGGTGGACCCCCAAATCGCGGTGACGACGAGGAAAGCGAGGATCACCTTGGCCCGGGAGACGGGCTCCTCTCCTGCGATGGTGCCGGTCACAGCGCTGTCAGCGCCGCGGCAAGGGCCGAGACGTGCGCGTCCTTCGCATCCCACGAGGTCACCAGCCGCGCCGCGTCGGCGCCCCAGTCGTAGAAGGCGAAACCCTGAGCGCGCAGCGCCTCGCGTTCGGCGGCGGTGCAGGTGAGGAAGATCTCGTTGGCCTCTACCGGATGGAGCAGACGGTCCGGCGCAGCTGCGGCGATAGCGGCGGCGGCCGCATTGGCGGCGCGCGCGTTGTCGAGCCAGAGGCCGTTTTCCAGCATCGCGAGGATCTGCGCGGCCATGAAGCGGCCCTTGGACTGCAGGTGCCCGGCGCGCTTGCGGCGGTAGCGGATCGTGCGGGCGGCCTCGACGTCGAAGAAGACGATGGCCTCCGCGCTCATCCCGCCGTTCTTGACGAACCCGAAGCTCAGCGCATCGACCGCGCCTGCAACCTCTGCCGGGGCGCAGCCGAGATGCGCCACCGCATTACCGAAGCGCGCTCCGTCCATGTGCAGGCCGAGGCCGCGCGCCTTCGCGAAGGCGGCGATCGCGGCGATTTCCTCGGGCCGATAGACGCAGCCGTATTCGCTCGCCTGCGTGATCGAGATCGCGTGGGGCTGAACCTGATGGACGTCGTCGCGGATCGGGTCGATCACGGCGGCCAGGGTTTCGGGCGTCACCTTCGCGCTCTCGCCGTCCGCCAGCAGCAGTTTGGCGCCGTGGAGGAAGAAGCCCGGTGCGCCCGCCTCGTCCATCTCGATATGCGCCTCGCGGTGGCAGACGACAGCGCCGTGCGGTGGGACCATGGCAGCGAGGGCAAGGCAGTTGGCCGCCGTCCCGCTCGCTACCCAAAGCACCGCGCATTCGCGCCCGAACAGCGCCGAGAACGTAGCGTCGAGCCGCTGGCTCAGCGCGTCGTTGTCATAGGGCGCGTCGGGGGCGTCGGCGTCCATCATCGCCTTCCAGACGGCGGGATGGACGGCGGCGGCATTGTCGGACGTGAACTGCATGGCCATATGCCCTGTGAGCGCGCGAACGCTGCGTCAAGCGCGCAACGAGGAGAACCGCCCCATGGTCGGCGTCACCATTACCAAGCACGAGTTCGGCTCGGCCGGAGAGTACCACGCCCACGTCGCGGACAGCGAGCACATCGGCCGCCTGACGTGGACCGAACGCGGTCTGGTCCGCCATGCGGAACATACGCTGGTCCCCGAGGCGATCGGCGGGCGCGGCGTCGCGGGTCGGCTGGTCGAGGCGATGGTCGCCGATGCGCGGGAGCACCACTTCCGGATCGCACCGGACTGCAGCTACGTCGCGGCGGCGTTCAAGCGGCATCCGGAATGGGCTGACGTGAAGGCGTGATGTAAAGGCGCCCAGCCTCGGGGGCTTCGACAAGCTGTGCCTGACCCTTCGACAAGCTCAGGGTGAGCGGAGGTAGTGCAAAACCTATAAACCCGCTCAGGCTGAGCTTGTCGAAGCCCCCGAGGCGGGGCGCATCACGTCCTAGAAGACGTAGCGCTCCAGCCGCTCTTCAGGAACCGCGTCGCCAGCCCGGCTAGAAAGGCCGCGCCGCGCGGCATCACGCTCTCATCGACCATCATCCTGGTCGAGTGGATGCCGCAGCACTGCCGCCAGTCCGCGCCTTCGTGGCTGACGCCGAGGAAGAACATGGCGCCGGGCACTTTCTCCAGCACATAGGCGAAGTCCTCCGCGCCCATGATCGGGTCGGCGAGGCGCAGGAATGCCGCCTCGCCAAGCAGGTCATGGGCGACGGCCTCGCCGAAATCGACGGCGCCGGCGTCGCACAGGGTGACCGGGAAGCCCTCGATCACCTCGACCTCGGCCTTGAGGCCATGCGCGCCCGCGATCCCGGCGGCGAGCAGGGGCAGTTCGTCCTTGAGCCGCGCGCGGTGGGCGGGCGAGAGCGTGCGCATCGTGCCGGTCAGGGTCGCGGTATCGGCGATGACATTGTGCGCGGTGCCCGCCTCAATCTTGGAGATGGTGACGACGACCGGATCGAACACGCTGAACCGGCGCGCCACCATGGTCTGAATGGCGGCGACGATCTCGCAGGCGATCGGCACCGGGTCGAGCGTATCATGCGGCATCGAGGCATGGCCGCCGCGCCCGGTCACGGTGATCCTGAGCTGGTCCGCCGCTGCCAGCAAAGCGCCCGCGCGTCCGCCGATCAGGCCATGCGGGGCATTGGGCATGACGTGGAGCGCGAAAGCGGCATCGGGGAGCGGGTGGTCGAAGCCTTTGCCGCCGAGCAGTCCGTCCTCCAGCATGAAGCGGGCGCCGTGATAGCCTTCCTCGCCGGGCTGGAACATGAAGCGGACCTCGCCCGCGAGGCGATCGGCCTGCGCGCAAAGCAGCCGCGCCGCGCCCGCCAGCATGGCGACGTGGGTGTCGTGGCCGCAGGCGTGCATGACGCCGGGAATGGTGGAGGCGAAGTCGAGCCCGGTCTCCTCGGGCATCGGCAGCGCATCCATGTCGCCGCGCAGCAGGACCGAGCGGCCCTCTCCCGCGCCGCCCTTCAGCGTCGCGACGAGGCCGGTGGTGGACGGCCCCTCCGCCCATTCGAGCGGCAGGTCGGCCAGCGCGGCGCGGATCTTGTCGCGCGTCCTGGGGGTATGGAGGCCGATCTCGGGTTCGGCGTGGATCGCACGGCGCAGGGCGACGATGCTTTCGGAAAGGGCGGCGGCTTCGGCAACGAGGGTCATGCCGCGCATGATACGCGCGGACGTTTCGCTGTCGAGCCGGGCGTTACTCTTCCGGCCCGACCTCGACGTCGTCAGGCACCCCGACCGCGATCTTGCCCGCATCCACCTGCTTGAGCGTGCGCCATGCCATCACGCCCATCGCGACATAGGAGGTCGCCCCCGCCAGCGCCACGGCCCAGGCCGCGCCGCTCGGGCCGATGGGGATGAACTGCCACAGGCCCACGCCCAGCGCCGCCAGCGCGATAAGCCGCGCGACGAGCGACTGGCGCGCCTTGCCGGTCGAGTGGAGCACCGGCTCGAACGCCACGCTGGCAAGGTCGAAGCTGGCGGCCACGGCCAGCGGGATGAGGATCGAGGCGCCGCTTTCGAAGGCATCGCCGCCGATCATCGCCAGCAGCTGCTCACCGAAGAAATAGGCGACCGCCACCACGGCAAGCCCGGCGCCGCCCGCGATCAGGCTGGTCTGCAGCGCCAGCTTGCGGAATTCCTCGGCCTTGGAGGCGACGCGCACGCGCGCGACTTCCGCATAGACCGAGCGGGTCAGCAGGGTCGAGAGCTTGCTCAGCGCCTGCGACAGCTGCGAGGCAAGGCGATAGAGGCCCGCCGCCCTGGTGCCGACCCAGCCGCCGACGACCAGCAGCGGCCCGTTCTTCATCGCCGCGTCGATCGCCGATCCCATGTAGGTGACGAAGAAGAACTGCGTGACGCCCGGATTCTCGCGGATCGCGCGGCGCAACTGGAAGAGGTAGGAAATCCGCACCGCCTGCGGGCTGAGCCGCCGGGCCATGATCCAGTAGAGGATCGCCTCGAGAATATCGATTGCGGCCCAGGCCGCAAGGAACCGGCCGACGGTCGGCCCGGTGAACCAGATGATCAGCGCGGCAACGAGACGCCCGCTCGGCACGATCGCCTCGACATAGACGGCCATGTCGAAGCGGTTGAGCGCGCGCACGATCCCGGTCGGGGCCGAAACCAGCGCCCAGAGCGAGCCGACGCAGTACCAGAACGCGACGTGGATGAAGCTGGGGTTGAGGTCCAGCATATGCGCGAATCCGAAGATCAGGATCGCCGCCAGCCCGCAGCCGAGAATCGCGCCGACCGCGTCGATCACCCCGCACAGCATGCCGAGGCGGCCGAACTTCTCCCAGTCCTTCGCGTGGACGTGCTCCGACCCGTAGCGCACCACGACGCGCCAGGTCTGGAACCCCGCGAGCGAGGTCAGCGCCTGCGCGGTGCCGAAGATGAGCGAGAAGTGCCCGAAATCCTTGAGACCGAGAGTGCGCGTCTGGATGGCAAGGTAGGCAAGGCCGCAAATCGCGCCGAAGCCCTTGCCGCCGAGCAGCCAGGCGGTGTTCTGGAGTATCCGCCCTAGCGGAGATGCACTCTCCTGGCGGTAGCGTTTGGCGGACATTGGCTCGCATTTGGACGAGGGGGCGGACAGTTGCAAGGGTAGGCTCGCTCTTCTTGTACGTATGGCCGGCTCGGATCGCCCCGCCAGAGCTTTCCCTTTCGCAGTGCAGTCGCTAGATGGCCCCTTCCCCCAAGCAGACTGAATGACACATGATCGAACACGCCATCCTCCTCAGCGCCGGCCAGGGCTCGCGCCTGCTCCCCCTCACGGCCGAGCGTCCCAAGTGCCTGATCGACTTCTCCGGCCGCTCGCTGATCGAGTGGCAGATCGAGATGCTGGCGCGCGGCGGGGTGAAGCGGATAGACGTGGTCACCGGCTTCATGACCGACATGCTGGAGGAGCACCTCAATTCCATCCGCGACCCGCGCGTGGAAATCACCGTGCGATTCAATCCCTTCTTCAAGGTGGCGGACAACCTCGGCTCGTGCTGGATCGCGCGTGAGGCGATGCGCGGCGACTTTATGATCCTCAACGGCGACACGCTGGTGTCGGAGGAGATCGTGCGCACGGTCCAGCAGGGCGCGGCCGGTCCCGACGGCAAGCCCTGGCCGATCACCGTGACGGTGGACGTCAAGGCGGACGGCTACGACAGCGACGACATGAAGGTGGAACGCAGCCCCGAAGGCCGCCTGATCCACATCGGCAAGACGCTGACGGCGGCGCAGTCGAATTCCGAATCGATCGGCTTTCTCGCCTTCCGGGGCGAGGGGGCGGACCTGTTCCGCGAGACCGTGCGGCAGGCCATGCGTACCCCCGAGGGCGTCCAGCACTGGTATCTCAAGGTCATCGATTCGATCGCGCCCACCGGCAAGGTCGGCACCGTGTCCATCGAGGGGCTGGATTGGGCCGAAGTGGACTTCCTCAACGATATCGAGATCGCGACGAAGCTCACCGATACGTGGTAATTGCCAAAAATGGCAGCTCGACCATGAACGTCGCGCGCAATTAAAGAATTTTCATTTCCACCCTATTGCTGGCGTTTCTGCCTAATGGCATTAGCACGGCGCCGTTTTGCGGGGGAAACGCTTGACGGCGTTGCCAAATACGGGGGAATTTAATGAAGTTTACTGTACTGACAGCCGCACTGGCGGGTCTTGCCCTCACCGGATGCGCTTCGACCCAGAAGGTTCTTAGCAAAGAACCAACCGAAGTTTTCCATTCGGAAAAGAGTCAGAACGAAGTCGCCTTCTGCCTTGCTAACAAGAACAACACGAGCCCGATGGATCGCGACGACGGCTCCAAAGTCGTCCTGATCAAGAACGGCTATGGCGGCGTCTCGCTTGCCTTCTCGGTGTTCAAGGAAGGTGAAGGCAGCCGCGTAGAATACCGCAAGGAGTTCGGCACCATCGGCGGCATCTGGAAACAATGTATCGGCCTGAAGGACGAGAAGTAAGTATGACGGAGGCGAGGATCGCCTCGCCTCCGTTATCGTCTGCTTCTACCCGAACCACCCCTTCAACCACACTACCAGCGCATTAAGGTCCGCCCCCTCCAGCGCTACCGCATGGCCAAGGTCGGGCACCTTGGGCCAGCCGCAATCGACGAACTCGCGCCCCTGCCACTCGCGCGCGCCTTCGTAGCGGGGGATGACGTGGAAGTGGACGTGCGGGTCCACCATCATCAGCATCAGGTAGTTGAGCTTGGCATAGCCCACCGCCTTGCCCAGCGCCGCCTCTATGGCGCCGGTCGCGAGCTTGAGTTCCGCATGCGCCTCGGCCGGGAGGTCTCCGAAGGCCGTCGCGTCGCTCTTCGCCGCCAGCACCAGCGAGCCGAGCGTCGGCTGCGCGGGCCGCGCGAGCACGACCCAGTGATCGAACTCCGCCACCAGCGTCGCGGGCCAGCCGAACTTCTCGATCGTGGTGTTCATGGGTTTCAGCCTTCCGCCAGCCAGGAGATGATAATGCCACCGCGCGCCCGCACGATCCATGCCTGAACCAGCCGCACGGCGTGGATCAGGCACGACAGGGCCGTCCACCAGGCCACCGCGATCAGCCCGAGGTCGGGCCGCGAGAACACCATCGCCACGAACAGGATCACCATGTTCGGGTTGCGCCGCGCGGTGATGAGGCGGAACTTGCTGTCGAACGGCCGCCACACGTGGATGTGCATCAGCCCGTTCTGGCGCATGAAGGCGCCCTCGATCAGCCGCTGGACGATATAGCCGCCCTGGATCGCGCCCTGCACCCACCAGAACGTCGTGGAATCATAGGCCAGCCCCCAGGCGCCGAGGCCGGTCGCCCAGAACCACCACCAGAACGGCGGATGGACGAGGTCCATGCCATGATCGAACACATTGCCCCAGGCCGAGGAGGTGATCGTGCAGCGCGCCAGCTTGCCGTCCACGGTGTCGAGCACCATGAACACGAGGCCGAGCGCCATGCCCAGCCAGTAATGCCCGTAAGCGAAGAGTACGGTGGCGACCACGCAGAACACCGCGCCGACGGTCGTGACCATGTTCGGCGTCACACCCAGCTTCGCGCAGATGCGGGTGAGCACCAGAGCCCATTCCGGCCAGAGGTACTTGGTCAGCACGTCGGTCACGCCCTTGTAGGCGCCGAAGTAGCTGGCCCGCTCGATCGGGCGGAGGCTGGACGGCGTCAGCGCCATCAGGAACGGCGTCTCGCGCTTGCGAAGCTGCTTGTTCTCGATGGTCGGGCCGTCTTCATAGGCGACGACCTCGAAACCGGAGGCATCGGCGAGCGGCGCGCCCGCCGCCATGGCAGCGGCGACTCGCGCCGCCTGATGTGCATCCGCAGCATGGGCGAGCGCCGGAACACCGCCCAGAGTCAGCACCATGCCGGGTCGCCCGGTGATGTTTCCGAACCACGCCGGATCCCACGCGAAGGCCGCGTTGGAGAGGATCGCCGCGCCTTCGGGCACCGCATCGACCGGTTCGAGCCCGGCGGCGCGGGCGATGCGGCCAACCCGCTGCGAAGGGCTCAGACCCCAGAGCCTGACGGGATTTTCGCCGATCGTGACCACCGGCAGCACTTGCGTATTCTGGACCATGGACCGCCACGTAGTGCCTTGCACACCGGGTGACAATCGCGGCTGCCCCGGTTCGTCCGCAAGCGTGTCGATACGGTAACAAGCGCCATGAAACTGTAACTCAAATGTGTCAGAGCATATTTCTGGGTGATTTTCCAAGCTAGCGATACTACATGGTACGCCGTGCACGGAAGCATTCATACCTTCGAGACGCTGCCGATCTTCGGCGAGCTTGGTCGCCGCGACGGCGCGCGCACGGTACGCCCGGTTCGCCGTGGCCGCGCGGTTCCGCTGGTCGGCATAGTCCGCAATCCGCGTAGCCATCGCAACAAGGGCATCAAACCCGAGATGGCCGACTGCTCCAACATCCTGACGCAGACCCCCTCCACGCGGGAGGAACTGCACTACACGCTGGCGGAATTCGCGCGGCGCGGGATCGACTACCTCGTGGTCGACGGCGGCGACGGCACCGTGCGTGACGTCCTTTCGGCCGGCGCCGACATCTTCGGAGACGACTGGCCGACGTTCATCGTGCTGCCCAAAGGCAAGACGAACGCGCTGGCGGTAGATCTCGGCCTGCCGGGCAAGTGGTCGCTGGCCGAAGCGCTGGCCTCCGCCCATCGCGGCCGCACCATTGCGCGCAGCCCGCTGCGGATTTCACCTGCGGACGGCTCCGCGCGCTGCGTACAGGGTTTCATTCTCGGCACTGGCGCCTTCTCGATCGCCACCGAAGCCGGACAGGAAGCGCACCGCCGCGGCCTGTTCAACAGCTTCGCGGTCGGCCTCACGATCCTGTGGGGCGTGCTGCAGACCCTGTTCGGCGGCGCCCGCAATGCCTGGCGCGCCTGCACGCCGACCCGCATCGTCGATCGCCACACCGGCCAGCACCTGCCTTACATGGGCAAGGGCAACGCCGACGAACGCTACCTGACCATCGCCACCACTTTCGAGCGGTTCCCGCTCGGCGCACGGCCCTTCGGGCGCAATCCGGCGCCGGGCCTCAAGCTGGCCGTGATTGACTGGCCCGTCCGGTGGCTGGTGGCGCTGCTCCCCGCGATGATGTTCGGCCTGAACCTCAGGCTGTTTGCCCGCAAGGGCGCTCACCGCGTTAGCGCCAGCGAAGTCGACATGGACATCGGCGGCACCTTTATCCTCGACGGCGAAGCCTTCCCCGCCGGGCGCTACGTGCTCGAGGAAGGGCCGCAGATCAACTTCGTCGTCCCCTGAGGGCAGCGGGGTTTCGAACTGAAGCCCAACTGCCAACTTGTAATTGCGGCGAGCCTGTCCGATTGACGCGGCGATGATCGCTCACACACCCCTGCATGACGGCCTCAATGACCGCATCGCCTCGGCCCTGACGCGGGAGGTCGTGCCCGAAGTGCGCGCCTTCGCCGAAAAGCTGGCGCGGGCGGCGGATGCGCTGGGCGTGCTGTTCTACGGATCGAACCTGCGCACCGGATCGCTGGAAGGCGTGCTCGATTTCTACGTCCTGTTGCCGGGCGCGCAGGTCGAGCGGATCTGGCCGCGCGTGAGCTACCACGAATGGGTGCATGACGGTGTGCCCCTGCGTGCCAAGGTCGCGACGATGGCGCTCGAGACCTTCCGCGCCGCCGCCGCCGGAGAGCGCATCGACACAACCATCTGGGCGCGCTTCGTGCAGCCCAGCGCCCTGGCATGGCAGCGCGACGAAGCCGCCGGATCCACCATCGCCGAGGCCGTCGCAGGCGCCGCCCGCACGGCAGCCCGCCTCGCCGTGGCGCTGGGGCCGGATGCAGGCACGCCCGAGGACTACTGGCGCGCCTTGTTCCGCGCGACTTACGCCGCCGAATTCCGCGTCGAGAAGGCGGGCCGCGAAGACTCGATCCTCGCCGCCAACCGCGCCCATTTCGACGGATTGCTGCCGCTGGCGCTGGACGGCGCCGGGATCGCCTTCACGCAGGACGACGCGCGCCTGCACCCCGCGCTCCCCGCCAACGAGCGGTCGCGCATCCTGTCATGGTGGTCACGGCGGCGGCGGCTGGGCAAGCCCTACAACGTCCTGCGGCTGCTCAAGGCCTCAACCACGTTCGAGGGCGCGGCCCGCTATGCCGCCTGGAAGATCGAGCGCCACACCGGCGTGCCCGTGAAGATCACTCCCTGGCGCGAACGCCACCCGATCCTCGCCGCTCCCGGCGTGCTCTGGCAAGTCTGGCGCGGCAAGCGGGAGAAGACCGCATGAATGCACTGATCCTCGCCGGATCGCGCCCCGGAGCGCCCGACCCCGTCGCCGAAGCCGAAGGCGTCGCGCACAAGTCGCTGGTGGAAATCGCGGGCAAGCCGATGCTCGCCCACGTCGTCGCCGCGCTGCGCGAGGCAGGGATCGCACGCATCGCCGTCTCCGCCAGCGATCCGCAAGTCCGCGATCTCGCGCTGCAGCTCGGCTGCGAGGTTCTCGCCACCGGCACCGGCCCCAGCGCCAGCGTCGCGATCGGGCTGGAAACGCTGGGCGCGCCGCTTCTCGTCACCACCAGCGACCATGCTCTGCTGAAGGGCGAATGGGTCCGCGATTTCCTCGCCGACACACCGGCGGGCAGCGACGTCGCCATCCTCCTGGCCCGGCGCGAGACGATCGAGGCGGCGATGCCCGGCAGCCGCCGGACATATCTGCGATTCGCCGACGGCCACTGGTCGGGCTGCAACCTGTTCCTTCTGGCAAGCCCTCACGCGGGCCTTGCGATCGACACCTGGAAGATGGTCGAGGCCGACCGCAAGCGCCCCTGGCGCATCGCGGCGCGGCTGGGCATCGGGATGCTGCTGGGCTACGCGCTCGGCCGCCTGACGCTGGCCGACGCGATCGGACGACTCGGCCGCAGGATCGGCGTCACCGCCAGCCTCGTCGCCGCGAGGGACGGGCTTGCAGCGGTTGACGTGGACAAGCCCTCGGACCTCGTCGATGCGCGGGTGATGATGGGTGGGCGCGCCGGGGCTTCGACAAACTGAGCCTGACCCTTCGACAACGTCACCCTCACATATACTTCATCTGGATCCGGATCGACTTCACGCCCTCGCCCACCGGCACGCCAACCTTGGTGTAGCTGGGCTTGCCGAGGTTGAAGATATTGATCGAGGGGTTGTTGGACATGGCACCGCCATCGGTGCGGATATCGGTTTCACCATTGCCGTTGACGTCATGGCGAACGGCAACCCCGTACACACCCGATGCAGGCAGCGGCACGCAGAAGCTCATCGATCCGGCACGCGCGGGGACCTCGATGCGCGAGAGCCATTTGCCCTTTACCAGCCACTCGCCCGAAACCGCGCGATAGGACTGGACGCGCAGCTTGCCAGAGGAGGACTTGATGCCGTCCACCGTGACCATCATCGCCGGTCCCTTGTCAGACTGGCAGCGCCGCATCTCGTTGGGAATCTCGTTGCGATATTGGGCCAGCGCCGGAACCGGCGCGGCTAGACCCGCCACCGCGACGAGGGCGGCGACAGTGCTGGTACGACGAAGCAAGGCGTTGGTCCTGATCATATCTTTTCCGTCTAATGGGTTCGCAGCAGATTGGCAGCCTGAAACCCGCACAGGGCCACCAAGTGCCCGAAATGCGGTGAACCAGCAGTGAACTTTTTGTTCCACCGCCTGAAAGCCACTGCCTGTCGGAAACTGCCTGGAGCCCGCCTTGCCACAAGATCGCGTGTGGAAAACGCACCCCCATACGCTTGTCGCCCCAAGATGTAGTGGCGTATCGCTGGGAAAAGGAGCGTTCGTTTCCCGCCATGACAATTCCGCTGATTTCCCCTTCGATCCTGTCCGCCGACTTTGCCCGGCTCGGAGAGGAAGTGCGCGCCATCGACGAGGCCGGTTGCGACTGGATCCACGTCGACGTCATGGACGGCCACTTCGTCCCCAACATCACCATCGGCCCGGCCGTGGTGAAGGCCCTGCGCCCGCACAGCGCCAAGCCCTTCGACGTCCACCTGATGATCTCTCCGGTCGACGCCTATCTCGAAGCCTTCGCGGACGCGGGCGCGGACTACATCACCGTCCACCCCGAGGCCGGGCCGCACGTCCACCGCACGGTGCAGACGATCCACAACCTCGGCAAGAAGGCGGGTATCTCGCTGAACCCGGCGACGCCCGCCAAGATGCTCGACTACCTGATCGACGAGATCGACCTCGTCCTCATCATGAGCGTCAACCCCGGCTTCGGCGGCCAGAGCTTCATCTCCAGCCAGCTTCGCAAGATCGAGGCGGTGCGCAAGATGATCGACAAGTCCGGCCGCGACATCCGCCTCGAAGTCGACGGCGGCGTCGATGCCAAGACCGCGCCGCTGTGCGTCTCGGCCGGTGCCGACGTGCTGGTGGCGGGCTCGGCCACTTTCAAGGGCGGACCGTCGCAGTACGCGGCGAACATCAAGACCCTCAAGGGCCTCGAATAAGGCATGGTCGCCGACACCCGCTTCAGCCCGGCGGCATGGAACCCGGACAATGCCCGGGCGCTTCCCTTGTCGCATGAGGCCGAGGAGGGTGTGGTGACCGGGATTGCTGACAACCGCGCGCCTGCTCGGGTCGAACCGCCCCACATCGAACCCGGCCGCGCACTGGCGCTGGTCGATTTCTCGCCGCCTTCGGTGGGCGTGGGCGAGCGGCTGATCCGCATGGCCTATCGCATGGGCGTGCCCGGCGCGATGCTTTCCGGGCCGATGGGCAAGAAGGCGCGCACCCGCCTGCTGGCGACCGTCAACAACACCCTGCCCGGCAGCCGCGCGGCGGGCACCGCGATCCGGGCCGGACACTTCCTCGTGCACGGCGCCAAGACGCCGATCGCGCAAGTCGACTTCGCCGGTGCCGCGCGGGTCACTCCGCCGCTGGAGAAGGTCGTTCACTCCTTCTCGTGGCTCACAGACCTCGAAGCCTGCGCCGCGCGCGAACAGGCCGCGCCAGTGGCGGAACGCATTCTCATGGCCTGGCTCCAGGCCAATCCCAAGCCGCCCGCCAAGCCGGGTAAGGGGCCTGCATGGAGCGTCGGCAACACCGGTGCGCGCCTTGCCAACTGGCTCGCCCATGCCCCGCTGATCCTCTCGGGCGAGAAGGCGCTGCGCATCCGCACGCTGGCACACATCGCCGCGACCGCGCGCTGGCTGGATCGCCATGTCACCAATGCCGAGGACGGCCTTGCCGAAGTGGCGGGCTGGGTCGGCATCGTCGCCGCCGGACTGCTGCTGCCCGACGGCCGCCCCCGTCGGCTCTATGGCGAGGCCGGGCTGATCAAGGCGCTCGGCGAACTCATGGGCGATGACGGCGGCGTCCTGTCGCGCAGCCCGCTCGCGCAGATGGAGGCGATCGCACTGCTGGTGCGGCTGCGCAACTGCTACCACGCCACCCGCCGCGATGCCCCGCCTGCCGTCGAGCGCGTGGTCGAACTGCTGGTGCCGCCGCTGCTGGCACTGACTCACGGCGATGGCGGCCTCGGTTCATGGCAGGGCGGCTGGGCCGTCGATGGCGCCGATGTCGAAGCGTTGATCCACGCGAGCGGCGTGCGCACCCGCCCGCTTCGCGACGTGCGCCAGTGGGGCTACCAGCGTGTCTCCGCCCACAAGTCGGTGCTGCAGTTCGACACCGCACCGCCGCCGATGCCAGCACAGGCCCGCTTCGGCTGCGCCTCGACGCTGGCCTTCGAGTTTTCGCACGGGCCGCACCGCATCGTCGTCAACTGCGGCGGCGCGGCGAGCGGCGGCGGCCTCGTCCCGGTGCGGCTCGAGCAGGGCCTGCGCGCGACGGCGGCGCATTCGACGCTGACGCTGGACGATGCCAATTCCACCGCCGTCCTGCTGGGCGGCATGATCGGCTCGGGCGTCACCGAAGTGGCGGTCGATCGCAAGACGCTGCCGCAGGAAAGCGGCTCCAACGCCACGCGACTGGATGCCAGCCACAACGGCTATGCCACCCGCTATGGCCTGACTCACCAGCGCATCCTGCTGCTGCGCGACGACGGCAGCGAGTTGCGCGGCGAAGACCTGCTGCTTCCGGCGGGCAAGAAAGGCAAGCGCGGCAAGGTCGGCTTCGCGGTGCGCTTCCACCTTGGCCCGGAGGTGGACGTCAACCTCACCGCCGACGGCAAGGGCGCCGGGCTCTCGCTGCCCGACGGCAGCTACTGGCAGTTCCGCTCCGCCACCGACGAGGGCGAGATGACGGTCGAGGATTCGCTCTGGGTCGACGGCCAGGGCCGCCCGCAGGCGACGCAGCAGATCGTCGTACAGGGCATGGTTTCGCGCGGGGGCGGGACTTTCGGGTGGATCATCAAGAAGATGAATTGATAGTAACGGCGCCTTGAAGACCTCAAGGGGCCGTGTATATTGACGTTGTTGTTTCTGGTTTGATGAAAATCACCTTCGAACAAAGAAAGGCGCGCCATGCCAGTGGCGCGCCTTTCGCCGTTTGGGGGGACAGGTGCCAGCCCATCCCCCGCCCGTCATCACTTGTTGCGGCTCATCTCCACGATCTTGAGAACAAGCGTCGTGAAGGCCAAGCACGCCATGATGATCAGGATTGTTGTTTCTACTTTGATTTCAATCACCCCCCTCTGCAGCGGGAATTCGGGTTTCCCCGCGCTGCACCAACGGTTTACCCGAAAACGGCGCGTGCCAGAGGTTAACGCTCCTTCACCGTCCCGCCCCCTCCACGCCCCGGAAAACCGCCCCGCCCTTGCCCGCGCGCCGCTCCCGTCCTAAGGGCGCGCGCGAAGAGACATTCGCCAGGGAAGCCCGCACTCATGACCGATTCCGTCCAGATCCGCCGCGCCTTGTTGTCCGTGTCCGACAAGACTGGCCTCGCCGAACTCGGCAAGGTGCTCAGCGATCGCGGGGTGGAACTGGTCTCGACCGGCGGCACCGCCAAGGCACTGCGCGATGCGGGCCTTGCGGTGAAGGACATCTCCGAGATCACCGGCTTCCCCGAGATGATGGACGGCCGCGTCAAGACGCTGCACCCGATGGTCCACGGCGGGCTCCTCGCCGTGCGCGACAACCCCGAGCACGCCGCTGCCATGGCCGAGCACGCCATCGGCGCGATCGACCTGGTCGTCGTCAACCTCTACCCCTTCGAGGCGACCGTTGCGAAGGGTGCGAGCCGCGACGAGATCATCGAGAACATCGACATCGGCGGTCCCTCGATGGTCCGCTCGGCGGCGAAGAACCACGCCTTCGTCACCATCGTCACCGATCCCAAGGACTACGAAGACCTGATGGTCGAACTGGAAGCGACCGACGGCTGCACCACGCTGGGCTTCCGCAAGCTGATGGCCGCGCGCGCCTATGCGCAGACCGCCGCCTACGATTCGATGATCAGCCAGTGGTTCGCTTTCGCCGACCAGGGCCTTGAGTTCCCCGAGATGCTGAGCGTCAACGGCCGCCTCTCGACCACGCTGCGCTATGGCGAGAACCCGCACCAGAAGGCCGCCCTCTATACGCCGGTCGGCCCCTTCACAAAGGGTCTGGCGCAGGCCGAGCAGGTGCAGGGCAAGGAACTGTCCTACAACAACTACAACGACGCCGACGCCGCCTTCGAACTCGCCGCAGAGTTCAAGGGCCAGAAACCGGCCGTCGTCATCGTCAAGCACGCCAACCCCTGCGGCGTGGCCCAGGGCGACTCGCTGCTCGACGCGTGGAACGGTGCGCTGGCCTGTGACGACGTCTCGGCCTTCGGCGGCATCGTCGCGGTCAACCAGACGCTCGACGGCGCGACGGCCGAGGCGATCTGCAAGATATTCACCGAAGTCGTCGTCGCCCCCGACGCCGACGAGGAAGCCCGCGAATTCTTCGCCAAGAAGAAGAACCTGCGCCTGTTGCTGACCGGCGAGCTACCCGATCCGCGTCGCGGCGGCCTGACCGTGCGCCCGATCACCGGCGGCCTGCTGGTGCAGGGCCGCGACAACGGCGCGATCGGCTTCGACGACCTCAAGGTCGTCACCAAGCGCGCGCCGACCGATCAGGAACTCACCGACTGCCTGTTCGCCTGGACCGTGGCCCGCCACGTCAAGTCGAACGCCATCGTCTATGCGAAGGACGGCGTCACAGCCGGCATCGGCGCGGGCCAGATGAACCGCCGCGACTCCTCGCGCATCGCCGCGATGAAGGCCGCCGAGGCCGCCGAGAAGTTCGGCTGGGCACAGGCACGGACCGTCGGTTCGGCGGTTGCCTCCGACGCCTTCTTCCCCTTCGCTGACGGCCTGCTGGCTGCGGCCGAGGCAGGCGCGACGGCGGTGATCCAGCCGGGCGGCTCGATCCGCGACGACGAGGTCATTGCCGCCGCCGACGAGGCCGGTCTCGCAATGGTCTTTACGAACATGCGCCATTTCAAGCACTAAGTAACCCGGCAGGAGAAGCAGCGACGATGATGGTCACCGGACTCGGCCCCCTCGTCGTCGTCGGCTTCCTCGCCGGGCTAACCCTTGCGGCGGTGCTTCTCAGGCTTGGCCGCCTGAACTCTCCGCTGAGTGCTCTGGGAGCCGCCGCCTTGCCCTTCGGTTGCGCCGCCCTGCCGGTGATGGTTCTGGTGGCGATCTCCGTGGCCGCAGCTTACTCGCGCTGAGGCCAAACGTTCCCGGCGTTCATCGCGTGCGATCAACCGTTCGTCGACAAATGCACTTGTTAACGGTTCTGTTCACTGGACGGCAACCCATTTGACGCCAAAGGGGCACCACACATTTTCCGGACCGGCATCACGCCGTTCCCCAAAGAGACATTTCGAAAGCAGACGTCATGGGTATCTTCAAGGCCGACTTCTACCGCTACTTCGCCTTCGGCTTCGCCGGTGGCGCGTTGCTGGTGCTCGGTGCGATGGGTATCGGCCACGTCTCGCCGCTCTCGAACGATCTCGTGCCGCCTGCGCAGGCCGCGCAGGCCCAGTAAGCTTACACCGTAAGCCCACACTGATTGCACAAGTCCGCGACAGGTCCCATATGGGCACCATGTCCGGCAACCATCATCACCACGAACATTCCGGCGACAGCCTGGTATCGGCCGCCCGCAACGCCCTTGTCGAAGCGGGCGAGCAGTGGACCGAGATGCGCGCCGACGTCTTCGGCGCCCTCGCCGAGCGCGAACGCCCCGCTTCCGCCTATGACCTTGCCGAGAGCGTCTCCGCCCTGCGCGGCAAGCGCGTGGCTCCCAACAGCGTCTACCGCATTCTCGACCTGTTCGTGCGCACCAATCTCGCCCGCCGGGTCGAGAGCGTCAACGCCTACGTCGCCAACAGCCACCCCGGCTGCCAGCACGACTGCATCTTCCTGATCTGCGACAGCTGCGGACAGGCCGTCCACATCGACGACGACAAGCTGACCGGCGCGCTCATCGCCGCGGCCAGGGGGGCGGGCTTCGCCGACGTGCGCCCGGTCGTGGAACTGCGCGGCATCTGCGCCCAGTGTAGCTGACCTGCTCTTTTCGTCATTGCGAGCGTAGCGAAGCAATCCAGGGCAGTTTACGGGGCTCTGGATTGCTTCGCTACGCTCGCAATGACGAACGGTGATAATCGCTCAGTCCGTCTGCGTCAGGCTGAGCAGGTTGCCGTCGGGATCGCGGAACCAGGCCGCCTTCATCGCGCCGTCGGCCGACTTCCAGAGCCCTGCCACGTCCTGATTCTCCTCGTCGAAGACCAGGAACTCCACGCCCTTCGCGCGCAGTTGCGCCATCGTCGTGTCGATGTCGGGAATCGACCAGCCGAGCACGGTATACTCGTGCGATTCCCATTCCCGGTTCGAGGTCAGCCGCAGGATCGCCCCGCCGCCCATGTCGTAGATCGTCGCGTACTCGTCCAGCGACAGTTCCGGCAGTTCCAGCACATCGCCATAGAATGCCTCGGCCCGCGCGCGGTCGGTCGTAGAGATGAACGTAATTGCGCGTGCCTCAGGAACGATCGCCATTGTATCCCCTTTCATTCCAATCGCCTGCTCTTGACGCAGATTAACAGTCACGGTCAATCGACACGCAAGTCTCAAAGGTGTAAGGGGCCGACAAATGAACGCCAATCCGGCCACTCCTTTGCTCGACACGGTTTCGACTCCCGATGAACTGCGCAGGCTGAAGCCCGCGCAGCTGCGCCAGCTTGCCGACGAACTGCGCACCGAGATGATCTCGGCCGTGGGCCAGACCGGCGGCCACCTCGGCTCCGGCCTCGGCGTGGTCGAACTGACCGTGGCGATCCACTACGTCTTCGACACGCCCGTCGACCGCCTGATCTGGGACGTCGGCCACCAGGCCTACCCGCACAAGATCCTGACCGGCCGCCGCGACCGCATCCGCACCCTGCGCCAGGGCGGCGGCCTGTCGGGCTTCACCAAGCGCTCCGAAAGCGAATACGACCCCTTCGGCACCGCGCACAGTTCCACCTCGATCTCCGCCGCGCTCGGCTTCGCCATGGGCAGCAAGATCAAGGGCCAGCCCGGCCGCGGCATCGCCGTGATCGGCGACGGCGCGATGAGCGCAGGCATGGCCTACGAGGCGATGAACAACGCGCGCGAGGCCGGCAACCGCCTCGTCGTCATCCTCAACGACAACGACATGTCGATCGCCCCGCCGGTCGGCGGCCTCTCGGCCTACCTCGCGCGGCTGGTCTCCTCGGGCCAGTTCCTCGGCCTGCGCGAGCTTGCCCGCAAGTTCGCCCGCAAGCTGCCGCGCCCGCTGCACCTCGCCGCCAAGAAGACGGACGAATTCGCGCGCGGCATGGCCATGGGCGGTACCCTGTTCGAGGAACTGGGCTTCTACTACGTCGGCCCGATCGACGGCCACGACCTCGACGCCCTCGTCCCCGTGCTGGAAAACGTGCGCGATGCGGGCGAAGGCCCGATCCTCGTCCATGTCGTGACGCAGAAGGGCAAGGGCTACGCGCCCGCAGAGAACGCGGCGGACAAGTACCACGGCGTCCAGAAGTTCGACGTCATCACCGGCGAGCAGGCCAAGGCCCCCGCCGGTCCGCCCAGCTACACCGGCACGTTCGCCAAGGCCCTCGTCGCCGAAGCGGAAAAGGACGCCACGATCTGCGCGATCACTGCCGCGATGCCCTCGGGCACCGGGCTCGACAAGTTCGCGCAGCTGTTCCCCGAGCGCAGCTTCGACGTCGGTATCGCCGAACAGCACGCCGTCACGTTCGCGGCTGGCCTCGCCGCGCAGGGGATGCGCCCGTTCTGCGCGATCTACTCCACTTTCCTGCAGCGCGCCTTCGACCAGGTCGTGCATGACGTGGCGATCCAGAACCTGCCCGTGCGCTTCGCCATCGACCGCGCGGGGCTCGTCGGCGCAGACGGCGCCACCCATGCGGGTTCGTTCGACGTCACCTACCTCGCCACCCTGCCCAACATGGTGGTCATGGCCGCGGCCGACGAAGCCGAGCTGGTCCACATGGTCCACACCGCCGCGCAGTACGACGCAGGCCCCATCGCTTTCCGCTATCCGCGCGGCAACGGCACCGGCGTCGCCCTGCCCGAAACGCCGCAGCTGCTGGAAATCGGCAAGGGCCGGATCGTGCGTGAAGGCACCAAGGTCGCCCTCCTGTCGCTCGGCACCCGCCTCGGCGAAGCCCTCAAGGCCGCCGACCAGCTGGAGGCCAGGGGCCTGTCCACCACGGTGGCCGACCTGCGCTTCGCCAAGCCGCTGGACACCGACCTCATCCGCCGCCTGATGCTGTCCCACGAAGTCGTGGTGACCGTGGAGGAAGGCTCGATCGGCGGCCTCGGCGCCCACGTCCTGACGATGGCCAGCGACGAGGGCCTGACCGACGCCGGGCTGAAGATCCGCACCATGCGCCTGCCGGACATCTTCCAGGACCACGACAAGCCCGAAGCCCAATACGACGAAGCGGGCCTGAACGCGCCGCAGATCGTCGATACAGTGCTGAAGGCGCTGCGGCATAACAGCGCGGGCGTGAACGAGGCACGGGCTTGAGGTTTTAAGTGAAGTCCTGGGGCCTTCGCCCCAGATCCCGATACCGTCGGCGCCGCGCGTGCAGGCGCGTTGAACAGGATTTTCAGCCTTGCCTGATTATTCGCGCAGCTTTCAACGTAGACGAGTAACTCACAAACCTGATTAATCACGCCCCGTCATCCCCGCGAAAACGGGGACCCAACTGATGCCCGTGCAACACGAAACGGCAGGAGATGGGTTCCCGCCTTCGCGGGAATGACGAAGAAGGGTGGGGAGCGGATCTGTCCCAAGGGCGCTTCGTCATCCTGAACTTGTTTCAGGATCCATCGGGCAGTTGGGGCCGGTATGTTGTTTCGCAAACCGCCATCTCGGCTCGCTGATCACGAAACTGCGCTATCGGCCTGATGGACCCTGAAACAAGTTCAGGGTGACGGTAGGTTTGGGTGGTTACCTGTCGAAAGTAAAACAGCATCGGGTGCAAACCGGATGAGGCTTTGCGAGGATAGTTCTCCAAGGACGCTGCTCGTCCCAATAGATGCTCTGACCGCAGCGCGGACAGGCGGTAGCTATTGCCAAGAGGCCGTTCCCCACGAGCCAAGCTGCCAGTATCCAGAAGCTTACACCGCAAGCCACCAGCAAGATCGCGACGGGTGCTAGAATAAAAGCTACGGGTCGAGCGAGAACCGCTAGCCTCAATTTTGTTGTAGGGTTCAACGTCATCAGGCGAGGTTATCTAGTTCACGAACGTCTGCAAGGGGGCGAAACCTGCCGTGGCGCCTCTGCCATGCGGACAACCGCCGCAGCCCATCGATAACGCACACAGGCCCGCCTCACGCGCGACGACGCCAGTAACGGGGGTGCAGGGGGCGATGGCCCCCTGCCTCACCTTCTCTCCTACCAGTCGTAGGCCTTGGGCAGATAGGTCTCGTCCAGATCCTTGTACCGTTCGCGCAGCCGCGCCTGGTGGCTATCCACCGGTTGCTTCACCCCGTCGATCCACACCGAGACCGGCGCGGAGGACAGTTCGAGCGGGTCGCCGTCCCACAGCACCACGTCACCCACTGCGCCGGGGGCCAGCACCCCGGCTTTTCCGCCGAAGCCGCTGATCTCGGCCGGGATCGAGGTGATCGCCGCCAGTGCCTCGCCCCAGGTGAGGCCCGAGGCGCCGGGGATCTTCGTCAGGGCGACGAGATTACCCGCTTGCTGCGGGGCGTTACGGGGCTGGTCCATGCCCATGAACATACCGATGGCGACCTTGACGCCGGCCTTCTTCATCCGGCCGACGTTGGACATGGTGGCGGCCAGCGTCTCGAAGGTGGCGGGTAGGTCGCGCATCGGCATAGTCACGACGGGCACCCCCGCTGCCGCGATCTGCGGGGCGACAAGCCAGCCCTCGGTGGCGCCGACGAGGACGAGGTCGAGCTTGGGGAACTCGGCCTTGAGCGCGAGGACGCCCCGAATATCGGAAGCGCGTTCGACGCCGACGTAGAGGATCTGCGTGCCGTCGACGACTTTCGCCAGCGCGGCAGCGTCGGCGCGGGTGAGGAGGACGTCGCCCTGCCGCTGCGCACCGGCCGGGAGCGCAGCGACTTCGCGGGCTTCGCGCAGGGCGTTGCGCAGCGCGGTGTGCGCCGCGACGCGGCTGCCGCCGGAGAGGCGCGCGCCCGATTCGCCCAGTTCGACGTACTGGAACGCGCGCGGCTTCATGACGATCGCGGCGTCCTGGCCAAGGTCGATCACGGCGCCTTGTCCGGCGAAGATCGAGGCACCGTTGATCGGCGCGACGCTGGCGCGAGTGACGCCCCCCTCGCGGCTGACGGCGATATGCTCGCTGGATGGGTTGAGCGCGGTGGCGACGTCGAGCGCGGCGTTGAAGGGCGATTTTTCAGCCGAGGTGTCGTTGCTGTCGTCGACTGCTTCGACGTCCCACAGACCCAGGTCGGTGACGGCCGAGAACAGGCCCGGTGTGACCCATTTGCCCGTTCCATCCACCACTTGAGTGCCGTTGGGTGCCGTTGTGCCGCTTCCTACCGAAACGATCTTTCCGGCCCTTACGACGACAGTAGCATGCTCGATCGGGGCGCTGCCGTCACCGGTGCCGACGGTCGCATTGGTGATGGCAAAGTCCTGAGCAGAAACGGAAATCGGCGCGGCGCCGAGCAACATGGCGAGGATCAGGCGCTTCATTTCACGTCTCCTTCGCCGGGCTGGCCAAGCTCGAAATCGCTGACCGGCTTTCGCTTGGGATCATCGGCGTCGTAGAGCAGCGCGCCGTCCGACCAGACCTTCTCCGGGCGAGAATAGACCGACAGCGGATTGCCGTTCCAGAGCACCACGTCGGCCATCTTCCCGGCCTCCAGACTGCCGGTTTTATCCCCGATTCCCATGGCCTTGGCAGCATTGTAGGTGAACCAGCCGACGACCTGCGCATCAGGCACGTCCACCCCGATCCGCCGCCCCGCCGCCTGTGCCCGCGCCGCTGCCTGATTGAGCCGCTGGATACCGTTCTCGTCATCGGAATGGATCACCACACAGGCCCCCTGCCTGGCCAAAAGTGCCGCGTTTTCAGGGATGCCGTCGTAGGCTTCCATCTTGAAACCATACCAGTCCGCCCAGATCGCGGCGCAGACGTCGTTGGCCTTGAGCAGATCGCCGATCTTGTAGGCCTCGACCGCATGGTGAAAGGCGGTGACCTTGTAGCCCATCTCCTTGGCCATATCGAGGACCTGCGCCATCTCGTCCGCGCGATAGCAATGATTCTGAACGAGAATCTCGCCCTTCAGCACGCCTTTGAGCGTGTCCTTGCCAAGATCGCGCTCGGCATGGTCACCGTCCATGTACTGCTTCGCATCGATCCACGCCTGCCGATCGACCGAGAAATTTCCCATGCGAGTCATCGGCTTCTGGTTCCTGGCGCCATAGACCCGCTTGGGATTCTCGCCGCAGGCCATCTTCAGCGAATAGGGCGCGCCGGGGTACTTCATGCCTTGCACGGTGCGGCTCGGCACGTTCTTGAGCGTCACCGCCCGCCCGCCGATGAGGTTGCCCGAACCGGGGAGAATCTGCAGCGTGGTGACGCCGCCGTTGATCAGCGCCCGCGTGAAGCCGGGGTCCTGCGGCCAGACCGAATGCTCGGCCCAGACGTCCGGCGTGGTCGGGCTGGTCATCTCATTGCCATCCGACAGCGCATCGACCGAAGGGCTGGGATAGACTCCGAGGTGCGAGTGGATGTCGATCACCCCCGGCGTCACGAACTTGCCGGAACCCTCCACGCGATCGTAACCCGCTGGAATCGCAAGGTCCGCTGCGCCCACGGCGACGACCTTGCCGTTCTCGAACAGGACAGTGCCGTTGTCGATCCGCCCACCCCGCCCGTCGTAGACGGTTGCGCCGACCAGCGCCGTCGGCCGACCCGGATAGGGCTTGTAGGTCGAGGCGTAGGGCGCCGGTGCGGACTTGGCGCCCTTGTCCTTCTTCTTCGCGTCGGCGGCGTGCCCCGTCATTGCGAGAGTGGCGATCATGGCCAGGCCACACAGCAGAAGACGCTTCCAAGGCGTTTCCCTCATTGGCAATTTCCCCTGTTGCAATACGAAACCGGCCCGGGGAGCACCCCGGGCCGGTCAGTCATCCTTCAGTTCTTCATCGCCGGATGGAAACCTGCCTCGTGAGCTTCCAGTCCAATCTCGGCGCGTCCGGCAAGATCGGCGTCCATGCCGCGGTCCTCCAGCGTATCGATATGCATCCAGCGCTTCACGATCGGCGAAAGCGCCAGCACCACGACCGCGATGCCCAGCGTGATCCAGCCGATCTTGGCATAGATCGAGAGGGTCAGCGCCTTGTCCATCGTGCCGGTTTCACCGCCGGTGGCCTCACCGATCTTGCCTGCGACGAAGTTGCCCACGGCGGTCATGTAATACCATGCCCCCATGATGAAGCTGCCGAGGTGCAGCGGCGAAAGGCGGGTCATCGCGGAAAGGCCCACGGGTGACAGGCATAGCTCGCCAGTCGTGTGCAGCAGGTAGATCAGGAAGACGAAGATCACCGAGGTCATCACCGCAGGATCGCCGGTGCCCGCGCCCCAGACGAAGACGAGGAAGCCGAGGCCGACCTGCGCCAGCGCCAGCGCGAACTTGGCGGGTGCGCTCGGCTCCAGCCCCTTCTTGCCGAGCCAGGCCCATAGCCCCGCGAAGATGGGGCCGAACAGCACGATGTATATCGGGTTGATCGACTGGAACAGGCTGGTCGGCACACCGCCGCGATCGACGAACTTGTCGGTATAGAGACTCAGCGATCCGCCTGCTTGCTCGAAAAGGCCCCAGAAGATCGGGTTAAGGGCCACTAGGAAGATGATCGCATAAATCCGTTCGCGCGCCTCCTTGGGCAGCTTCGAGGCTTCCCACAGGGTGAAGAGCAACATGGCCGTACCCGAGACGATCAGCAGATTCTGGATCACGTCGACATACTGGATGAGCATCCAGATGACCCCGACCGCAGCCAGCGCTATGCCGTAAAGCCCCATTTCCCGCTTCCACGCCAGCGGCTTGGGAGGCTCACCCCGCCCCTTGAGCGCCGGCTTGCCGATCACGAAGATGACGAGCCCCAGCGCCATGCCGATACCGGCGAGCCCGAAGCCCCAGGACCAGCCGATCGTCTCGCCCAGATAGCCGACTAGGATCGTACCCAGCGTGGCGCCGGTGTTCACGCCCATGTAAAAGATCGTGTACGCCGCATCGCGCCGGGTGTCGGTCATCTTGTAGAGTTGTCCGACGATGACCGCGATGTTCGCCTTGAGGAAGCCCGAGCCGACGATGATCAGCGCCAGTGCGAACCAGAAGACATTGATCGCCGGGTCGCCCTGCTTCGTCGCCGGGTCGGTGACGCCCTGCAGGCCCTCGTAGGCCATGAACAGGTGCCCCACCGCCAGCACGATGCCGCCGAACAGCACGGCCTTGCGCTGCCCCAGCCAGCGGTCGGCGATATAGCCGCCCAGCACCGGCGTGATGTAGACGAGGCTGGTATAGGCGCCGTAGATCAGGTTCGACTGGCCGTCGGAGAACAGCCAGAACTTGACGAGATAGAGGATCAGCAGCGCCCGCATGCCGTAGTAGGAGAAGCGCTCCCACATCTCGGCATAGAACAGCACGAAGAGGCCGCGAGGGTGGCCGGCGAATTCCTCGCTCTTGCGGGTGGCGATGATGCCGCCCACTGCGAGCACGGCGAAGAGGAAAACCGCGCCCGCGGCGCCGATCCAGTCCCCTTCCGTCCAGAGTGACATGTCTTTCATGGTGCTGATGC
This sequence comes from Novosphingobium sp. FG90, assembly GCF_057808725.1. NCBI lineage: Bacteria > Pseudomonadati > Pseudomonadota > Alphaproteobacteria > Sphingomonadales > Sphingomonadaceae > Novosphingobium > Novosphingobium sp. FG90. The sequence continues at coordinate 47,524 of NZ_JBMDIO010000018.1, read as the reverse complement.
CTTCGCGCCCTGAATGTTTGTATATTGTTTCTTGGTCCCACGGCCACCGGCCGCGCGTGAAGGAACAGAAGGTTAGCGACCTATTTTCCGCTGTAAATGGGGACGCGCCGCCACGGATGGTGCCTGGACCAGGCTCAAATGATCACTTTTGCGCATCTCACGCGAGGCATTGCGCGAAGCCCACGCTGGTGGCATTTTCACGACAGGCCATGGGGAGGCCAAACGTAATTTTCTGTTTCGGTGCGCGGGTGAACAATTTTTAACACCCGGCCGCCATGGGCACGCTTTTTGGGGGAAAGTCGCGATGATCAGGTCCGAACTGCTTCAGGTACTGGGCAAGGACAACCCGGAACTGCGTGCGGAGGACGTCGAACGCGCTGTCGATACCTTCTTCGAGGAGATCAGCCAGCGCCTCGCCGATGGCGGCCGCGTGGAACTGCGCGGTTTCGGCGCCTTTTCCACCCGCCACCGCGATGGCCGCAAGGGCCGCAACCCGCGCACCGGCGAAAGCGTGGAAGTGCCGGAAAAGCGCGTGCCCTACTTCAAACCCGGCAAGGAAATGCGCGTTCGTCTCAACGTCGGCGAATAGAAGCCGCTGCGCGAAAGATTGCGCCGCCGCTCGCAGGCGGCTAGACGCTGCCACGCCCAGCCGGGCCGTGCGGGCGTGGCGGAATGGTAGACGCTGCGGACTTAAAATCCGCTTGGGCTTCCAGTGCGGGTTCGAGTCCCGCCGCCCGCACCAAATCATCGAAACGAGCAAATATTACGCCGTTATTCGCGACGTGGAATTTCTTCAATCGATTGTGTTTACAAATGCGTAACTTGCGAACTGGTATCAATTACTAAGTACCCATGCCAGGTACGTCACTCGGATGTTCTTGGCAGGTGTGCCTAGGGGTTATTACTGGATGTCTTTCCCGGAAAGCCTGTCCGCCGGCAGGAAACCGAGTTACGAGGAGCAGCGCGCCAGCCCGCGCTTCGCGCTGCTGTTGCGTGCTGCGAAGCTGATCGGTGCGCACGGCGAATACCTCTGCATCGTGCGCGACGTGTCCGAGACCGGGGTGAAGCTGCGCTTATTTCACTCGCTCGCCGACGAACGCCGCCTTGCGCTCGAAAGCGCCGCCGGGGATCGGCTCGGGGTGGAGAAGGTCTGGGAGAACGGCGGCGAAGCAGGCTTCCGCTTCGACGAGCCGATCGATGTCCAGCGCTTCATCGCCGAGGCCGGCCCCTATCCCAAGCGCCCTATCCGCGTCTGCGTCGGCCATCAGGCGCAATTGACGATCGCCGGGGAAACCTCCCCCGCGAAAGTACGCGACCTTTCCCGCCAGGGCGCCGGCATCGAAACCGACCACTATCTCGCCATCGGGCAGCACCTGCGCATCGCCTCGGGGCTCATGCCCGAATTCGAGGCCACCGTATGCTGGCGCCAGCATCCGTCCTACGGCATCGTCTTCCGGCAACTGATGAGCCTTGAAGAACTTGCGGTCCGGGCTTTCCGCATGCAGAAAACCCGCGACCGCCTGTAGACCCTAGCTTTCGGAAACGACGCGCCGCCACCATCTGCGACGCCCTGCCGGCGGCCCCGACTTCATCGCCCGCCTGCGGAACAGCATCGAGCCGCCACGCACCAGCAGCACCACCCACATGACCTGCCAGCCGAGCGCGGCAACGTGCGGCCAGAGCGCCGGTTCCTGCGCGGCGCGGGCCAGCATCGCGAAAGGCGAGCTGAACGGCAGGATCACCGCCAGCATCTCCACCGCGCTGCCCGGCTGCGTCATCGCGTAAGTGGCGAAGAAGAACAGCATGAGCTGCATCATCGTCACCGGCATCGACAGCGTCTGCACCTCGCGCACCGTGTTCGCGAGCGAGCCGATCGCCAGGAACACCGAGCCCAGCAGCAGGTAAGCCATCGCGAAGTAGATCACGCCGAGCCCCATCAGCACCGGCCAGCCGACCGCCGGTTCGGGCAGCTCGGCGATTGACCCTGCGGACAGGTAGACGGCTGCGCCCACGCCGCCCCACACGGCAATACCGACCAGAGACACCCCCAGCATCGCGAAGAGCTTGCCGAAGAACACCGACTCCATCGGAATCGCGGCGGCGAGAACCTCTATGATCTTGTTGCCCTTTTCCTCGACGAGGTTGGACAACACCATGCCTGCGAGCATCATCGTGAGCAGGAACAGCAACGTCTGCGCGCCTTGCGCCGTGCGCAGGCGCGAACGCGAATCCCCGGGCGCCGGCGCGGTGGTCTTCGCCAGGCGCGCACGAGGCCAGGACGCCAGCGTCCCGTCACGCGCCTCGGCGGCTATCAGTTCGACATCGCCCTGCCAGCCCTCGATTCGCGCCGCCGGCCCGATCAACACCGGCGCTGCGGGAGAGCCGGAGACCACGCCCGCGAAGGCCCCCTTGCGCGAAGCCATGAGCCTGCCCGGATCGGCCTTTTCCGCCGGCGACAGATCCTTGACCACATGCATCTCGGGCAAGCCGTCGCCCAGCCGGTCGGTCAACGCATCGTGCGCGCGGACCATCGCCTCGGCATCGGCACGCGCCATGACCACGCCGATCGCCGGCGCCTCGCCGCTCTGGTCGACGCGCTGCCCGACGCTTCCCGCCAGCAATCCTACGATCACCGGAAACAGCGGGCCGAGAAGGAAAAAGAAGAACGTGCGCGAGAACAGGATCGCGGTGAAATCCCGGCGCGCCACAACCCAGGCGGCGGCCAGCATCGACAAACGGCCGCGATGGCCAGGCTCCAGCGTTTCGCGAGTCATCGGCGCTTCCAAGCTCATCAGCGCGGCTCCTCGGGCTTTTCCGCTTCGAGGGCGCGGGCCGCAGCCTCCCCGGCGATGGCGACGAAGGCGTCGTGCAGGCCCGCCCTCTCAATGGACAGCGACAGGATGCCCGCTTCCCCTGCGATCAGTGCGCGCAGCAGCGGCTCGATCCCGCCATCGGGCAGCGCGAAGTTCCAGTAGCGCCCCTCCCTCCGCGAATCGGCGGGCAATGCGGCGCGCCACAGGCCTTCATCCGCCTGTGTTTCGAGCCGGACCTGCGCGGGAATGCGATCACGCGCGACATCGACCGGCCCGGCGAAGGGCACGCGCCCGCCGGCAATGATCGCGACTTCGTCACACAGGCGTTCGGCATGGGCGATGACATGCGTGGAGAAGATGACGGTGGTGCCGTCTTCCGCCAGCCCGCGCATCATCGCCTCCAGCTTGCCCTGGTTGAGCGCATCGAGGCCGGAGAACGGCTCATCGAAGATAACGAGGCGCGGGCGATGCACCAGAGTGCCCAGGATCTGCACCTGCTGGGCCATACCCTTGGAAAGCTGGCGAATCTGCCGATCCGCCGCATAGCCGAGCCCATGACGCTCAAGCAGGTCGCGGGCACGGCGTCGCCCTTCCTTCAGCGGCAGGCCGCGCAGGGCGCCCAGAAACGCGATCGCCTCCGTCGCCTTCATGGCGGGGTAGAGACCGCGCTCCTCCGGCAGGTAACCGATGGCATGGGCGACGTCGTGCGGGCGTTCCGCCCCGAGAATGCGGCGATAGCCCGAATCGGGCTCGATGATGCCGAGCAGCATGCGCAGCGTCGTCGTCTTGCCCGCACCGTTGGGGCCGAGGATTCCGTAGACCGAGCCTTGCGGCACTGAAAGATCGACGCCGCCCACCGCCGTCGTCCCTTCGAAATGCTTGACGAGCCCCCGCGCCTCGATCGCCAACGGCCGATCGAAACCTGACACATTGCCGGTCAACCGAGGATCTCCTACTTGCACATCCATGAAGCCCCCTGGCTCTAGCACGTGCGCCCCTGATGACGCAGTCCCGGTTAAGACCGCCCTAAGCGTTTTTGCCGAGGCGGTGGAGCATGAAGCGCGCGCACTCGGTTTCTGCGCCTTCGGGATCGCCTCCGCCGCGCCGGACGCGGATCGCGCGGCGCGCCTCGACGCATGGCTGGCCGCAGGCCTGCACGGGACGATGGCCTGGATGGAGGAGCGCGCCCACCATCGCCGCAGTCCACAGGGCCTCTGGCCCGAGGCGCGCAGCGTGATCGCGCTGGGCATGAGCTATGCCCCTGCCCAAGACCCGTTGCGGCTGGCGGACGAGGAGCGGATCGGCCGGATTTCGACATATGCGCAAGGTGCAGATTACCACGACACGGTGAAGAAGGCGCTCAAGAACCTCGCTCGCTGGATGGTGAGCGAGGGGGACAAGCGCGGGCTGGGACCGGTCGGCGTGAAGGTCTTCACCGACACTGCACCGGTGATGGAAAAGCCGCTCGCCGCCGCTGCCGGACTCGGCTGGCAGGGCAAGCATACCAATGTGGTCAGCCGCGAGCATGGCTCATGGCTGTTCCTCGGCGAGATATACACGACGCTGGACCTGCCGCTCTCCGCCCCCGCACGCGACCGCTGCGGGTCATGCCGGGCCTGTCAGGACGCCTGCCCGACCGACGCCTTTCCGGCCCCTTACCGCCTCGATGCGCGGCGCTGCGTCAGCTACCTCACCATCGAGCACAAGGGGCCGGTGCCCGAAGACATGCGCAAGGGCCTGGGCAACCGCATCTACGGCTGCGACGACTGCCTGGCGGTCTGCCCCTGGAACAAGTTCGCCGAGACGGCGCACACGATGAAAGCGTTTCTGCCGCGTGCCGAACTGACCGCGCCGGAACTTGCGGACCTGCTCACGCTGGACGATGCTGGTTTTCGCAAGCTGTTCTCGGGAAGCCCGATCAAGCGGATCGGACGCGACCGGTTCGTGCGCAACTGCCTCTACGCGGCAGGAAACAGCGGCCGTGTGGCGCTGCTGGCGCAGGTGGAGCCGCTGTTGGCGGATGCGGACGATACCATCGCCGATGCGGCGCGATGGGCCAGGGCGAAACTCCGATCCGCCCGGTCGCGCAGCGATGGGGAGGTGGCAGCGACGTAGTCGCTGACGGAGGGGGCGCCCCCTCCATCACCCGCTTCGCGGGCGGTCCCCCTCCCCATTCCTGCGGAACGGGGAGGATTCAGTTCACACCATTTCCTTGAGCGGCGTTCCCGCATCGGCGAGCCGTTCCACGTCGGGCGTGGCGCCGGCTTCCACCAGCTTGCGGCCCTGCACGTAGTCCTTGACCATGTTCACGCAGTCCAGCGCCACCACCCGGCCATCCTTGAGGTAGACCACCGAGAAACTGCGCCCTGCCACATCGCCCCGGATCACGGTCTTGTCGAAGCCCATGTTGATCCCGGCCGTCTGCAGCTTGAGATCGTACTGGTTCGACCAGAACCACGGGAACGCCTTGTACGGCTTCTCGTCGCCGCAGATCGCCTTGGCCACACACGTCGCCATGTCGTTGGCATTCTGCACCGATTCCACCCGCATCACCGTGCCGCCCGCATAGTCGCAGGCGAAGGCCGCGCAGTCGCCGATCGCGTAGACGTCCGGCAGCGAGGTGCGGCAGAACTCGTCCACGTCCACGCCGTTCGCCCCCGAGGCACCCGCCAGGATCAGCGGGCCGACGGCGGGCACGATGCCGATCCCCACGATCACCGCCTCGGCCGGGATGACCTCGCCATCGACCAGCTTCACGCCGGTGACACGGTGCCCGTCGCCCTCGAGGCATTCGACCGCGACGCCGGTGCGCAGATCGACGCCGTGCTCGCGGTGTTCCTTCTGGTAGAACTCGGACAGTTCCTCGCCCGCGACGCGCGCCAGCACGCGCGGCAGGGCTTCGAGCAGGACCACGCTGAGCCCCATCTTCGACAGCACCGCCGCCGCTTCCAAACCGATGTAGCCGCCGCCGATGACGACGATGTTGCGCGTCCCGGCATCGACCTCGGCCATCAGCGTGTCGCAATCCTCGCGCGTGCGCACCGCATGGACACCCGCCAGCTCGGCGCCGCCGCACGACAGCCGGCGCGGATCGCCGCCGGTCGCCCAGACCAGCTTGCCGTAGCCGAACGTGGTGCCGTTCGAGAGCGTCAGTTCCTTCGCGCCGGCATCCACCTTCGTCACCTCGGTGGAGAGCCTGAAGGTCACTTCCTTCTCGGCCCAGAACGTCGGAGGACGGATGTAGAGCCGGTCGAAGGTCTTCTCCCGCGCGAAGTATTCCTTCGAGAGCGGCGGGCGCTCATACGGATACTCCGGCTCGCGGTCGATGACGGTGATGGTTCCCGCGAACCCGTTCTGGCGCAGGGCAAGCGCACACTGCGCCCCCCCATGTCCCGCTCCCACAATGACGACGTCTGATTTTTCCATGAGGCGGTGAGTTCCGCAATTTAAGCGCGCGGTCAATGCCTCGCCGCGAAATCTAGTTACCTTGACAGGGTGACATCGCAGTGCTGGTCAAACCTTCACTCCACCGGCGCCCGCAGGGCATCCATCGTCAGCTCCAGCGAACGGATCTGCGCCTCGGGCTCGTAAGTCGCGATGCTGACGATCAGTTCGTCCGCCTGTGTGCGCGCGACGAAGTCTTCGATCCCCTTGCGCACCGTCTGCGGGCTGCCGACGGCGCTGACCGACCGGACCTGTTCCAGCATGGCGCGCGCTGCCCCCGGCAGGCCGGCGCGATAATCGCGCACCGGCGGCTTCAGGCGCCCCGGATTGCCCGAGCGCAGCGCCACGAAGCTCTGGTCGGTGGAAGAGGAAAGATAGACCGCTTCCTCGTCGGTATCGGCAGCGACCACGTTGATCGCCGCCATGAAGTGCGGCTTCGAGAGCGTCTCGGACGGCTCGAACCGCTCGCGATAGACGCGCGCCGCATCGTCCAGCGCGGCGGGGGCGAAGTGCGAGGCGAAGGCATAGGGCAGACCCAGCATCGCCGCCAATTGCGCGCCGAACAGGCTGGAGCCGAGTATCCACATCTGGACGTCCGCTCCCGCGGCCTGCGGCGAGGGCACGCCGCCCGCCGCCTGGCCGCCGAAACGTGCCTGCAGTTCCACGACGTCGTTGGGGAAACGCTCGGACGCCGCGTGAATGTCCTTGCGCAGCGCGTGCGCCAGCCGCCCGTCGGCACCGGGCGCGCGGCCCAGGCCAAGGTCGACACGGCCCGGGAACAGCGCCGCCAGCGTGCCGAACTGCTCCGAGATCACGTAAGGCGTATGGTTGGGCAGCATGATCCCGCCCGCGCCGATGCGGATCGTGCTCGTCGCATTGCCGAGATGCGCCAGCACCACCGAAGTCGCACCGCCCGCGATGCCGTCCATGCCGTGATGCTCCGCCACCCAGTATCGCTTGTAGCCCGCGCGCTCGGCCGCCTGGGCAGTGCGGACCGAGATATCGAGGGCCTCTGCGACCGTGCCGTCTTCGCGGACGGTGACGAGATCGAGGACGGAAAGCGGAACCATGGGGGAAACCTTATCTTGGAGAATCGGGGGAACCGAGCTGGGAGAGGTACTGCTTCGCGGTTACCGCCGCGTCGCTGGAAGGCGCTGCCGCGACCACGGAATCCCAACTGCGCCGCGCCGCATCCTCGTTATTCGAGAGCATGGCGATGACGCCCGCCTCCAGCCCGATCTCGGGATCCTGCGGGGCAAGGCTGGCAGCCTTCTCGATCTGGGTCTGCGCCTGCGCCAGCTTGTCCTGGCGACGCGAGAGCGTGGCCGAGAGGAGCCAGGCCTGCGCATTGTCAGGCTGGGCGGCCCGCGCTTCGGCAAGGGCGTTGGCGGCCTCGTCCGGCTGCTTCACTTCGACCAGCGCGCGGGCGCGGTCGAGCGCGATCGAGGCCGTCAGCTCCGCATCGCCGACGATCTTGGCGTCGGTCGCCGCAGGGGCGAGCAGCGAAAGGGCCTGCCCCGGCTGCCCGGAAGCCAGCGCAGCGTTGCCCGCCATCGCGCCAAGCCGCGCGCGGCTGGCGTGATCGGCAGGATCGGCGGCATCGCGGGCATTGGTGAAGGCGGTGCGCGCCTCGTCCCAGCGGTCGAGGTCGCTGAGCGCCACGCCGAGACACAGGCCCGCCCGCACCCGCTCGCGCCCGATTGCGTTGGCCAGAGCGCTGCGGGCGAGTTCGGCGGATTTCTCCGGGTTCGCCTCGACCGCGCTCATGCAGCCGGCGCTGCTGCGGGCAGCAGGCATCGCCACGCTCTGCGCCTCACGCGCGCGGCGGTCGCGGTCTTCCTTGTCCTTCTTCTCGATGATCTCGAGCGGCAGCTGCGAGGCATAGGGCCGTCCCGCGCTCGGCAGGGTGGATGCCGGGCCGACCTGGGCCATCAGCGGAAGAAGGAGAAGCAGCGAGGACATGGGATCAGGACTCCGGGGTGCCCTCCGCGCGCGGCGAGGCGAATGACAGGACCAGCTCCGCGACGGTGCGCAGCAGCAGGCGGATGTCGGATTCGCGCGAGAGGCGATGATCGCCGTCCTTGATCAGCGTGACCTGCACGTCGGCTGAACGCAGGCGCTCGGCCAGCTTCATGGAAATGTCCCAGGGCACGTCCGGGTCGCGCTGGCCATGGAGCAGGCGCACCGGGGCGTCGATGGCGATCGGCGCATCGAGCATCAGGTTGGCCTGCCCGTCGGCCCAGAAGCCGGGATGCGTGGGCGTCGGTTCGGGGCCGTAGGGATTGTCCTCGAAGATCGTCTCGCCATCGGCCAGCAGCGCCTTGTCCATCTGGGGGATGCCCCATTCGGTAAAGTCCGGGGCCGGCGCGATGCCGACGAGACCCGCCAGCCGGTCACCCAGCGCCAGCCCCGCCATCAACATCAGCCAGCCGCCCATCGACGAGCCGACCAGGACGATCTTTTCGTCCGTCTCCAGCGCGGCGATGAGCGCCAGCACTTCCTGCTTCCAGCGGGTGAGAGTGCCGTCGGCGAACGCACCTGGGGATTCGCCACAGCCGGAATAATCGAACAGCAGGCACGGCAGCCCGCTCGCGCGCGCCATCTCGAACAGCGCGGCGGCCTTGGAACCGGCCATGTCGGACATGTAGCCGGGGAGGAAAACGATGATCGGGCCGCCATTATCCCTGGCACCCGGGGTGAAGCGGTAGGCAATGGAACGCCCGTCGGAGAGATCGAGATAGCTGGTCGAAGTCATGGAGCCCTTAGTGGGAACCCGAGAGCACGAGGACAAGCCAAAGACTTGCTTCTGCAGGTGTAATGCGATCTTAAGTCCCCTTCGCTAACCGATCAGGCCGATATGAGCGCCAAGGTCATCCACTTTCCCACCCGCCCTTCCCGGCTTGCGCTGCGGCTCGAATGGTTCGCCACCGATCGCTCGGTCCTGCTTGGCATCTGGGCGCTGTACTTCGCCCTTCGCGCTGCGGTGCTGCTGATCGACGTCGCGCCGACTTCGGATGCGGAGTGGTACTACATCCGCGCGGCAAGCCTGGCGACGGGGAAGGGCTATCTCGACAATGCCGGAGCGCCGACGGCGTTCTGGCCCCCGGGCTGGCCGATCGCGCTCAGCCTCGTGTTCTCGCAGTTCGGCGTCTCGCAAGTGCCGCTGGGACTGTTCAACCTCGCAAGCTCGATGCTGATCGGGGCGCTGACACTGGCGCTCGGCCGGCGGCTTTTCGGCTCGGAAGGCGCGGCGCGGGCCGGGCTGCTGCTGCTGGCGGTCTATCCCAACGCCATCGGCTATGTCCCGCTGGCGCTGACCGAAGTATTCTACACCGCGCTGCTGATGGCCGGGTGCTGGGTCGTCGTGACGCGCACCAACCGATGGCATCTCGTCAGCGCCGGGTTCCTGTTCGGCCTGGCGACGCTGGTGAAGGCGCAGACTCTGGTGGTCGTTCCGCTGCTCTTCGCGATCGAGTGGCTGCGGATGGGTCAGGTATGGCAGCGGTTGCCGCGCCTGATCGGCGAGGGCCTGCTGGTGCTCGCGCTCGCCGCCCTGACGGTGCTGCCCTGGACGATCCGCAACGAGGTCCAGCTAGGCCACTGGGTCGCGGTCTCGACCAATGGCGGCTACACCCTCCTGACCGGCAATCACGACACCGCGACCGGGGACTACACGCCGGATGCCCCCGTCGTGAAGGACCTGATGGCCCGTCCCGGCCTCGACGAAGTGCAGCGCGACACCGAAGCGCGGCAGCTGGGCATGGAATGGATCACCACGCATCCCGACCGTTTCCTGAAGCTGGCGCCGAAGAAGTTCCTGCGCCTCTGGCTGCCCGACGGCGAGGCGGAGTGGGCTTATCAGGGCGGCGCTCCGGGCTATGCGAACGCGGAACTGGTCTATCGCGCCGTGCGCGTGCTCAACCAGGGATACTACATCATGCTGATGGCGGCCTTTGCCGTCGCCTTCTTCCTGATGATCGCGAGGCGGCGGCGTGACGGGCAAAGGTGGATCGGCTGGTGGCTGCTGCCTTACGGGATCGCCCTTTATCCGACGCTGATCTGCCTCGTGTTCTCCGGGCAGTCGCGCTTTCACTATCCGGTGATGCCGTGGGTCTGCATGACGGCCGGCTGGCTGGCAATGGCCCTGCTGGGAAAGCTGGGCGATCGCGGCAGCACCGCCCACACCCTGCACTAAGCTATCAGTAAAGCGCCGGTGCGAAGACCCGCAAGACCAGCTTGCCGTCGGCGCGGATGGTGCCGAGGCCGGTTTCCTCCCGCGCCTGCACCGGTTCGTCGGAAGAGTGGAAAAGGCCCAGCGACACCGCCATAGCCACGGCGATCGCTGCCGCGACACCGATCCTCGCTCCCCGCCTGCGCCTGAGTGGCCCGCCAGCCATCACTCACCCCTCTGGAATATGTCCTCGATCGCCATACCAAAGACGTCGGCAATGCGAAAGGCCAGCGGCAACGAGGGATCGTAGCGCCCCGTCTCGATCGCATTGACGCTCTGGCGCGAGACTTCGAGGCGCTCGGCCAGGTCCTGCTGGCTCCAGCCGCGCTCGGCGCGCAGGACCTTGAGGCGGTTCTTCACCCCTCCCTCCAGCGGTTGACGATAGAGCTGGCGCCCAGCCCCACCGCCCATACCGGCACGGCAGCCCAGCCGGGAACGTGCGGGACCAGTTCGAACGTCTCGAGGAAGCCCCAGACGGTCGCCACTGCCAGCAGCAGCCCGGTGGCCCAGAGAGCCGCGTTGATGACACGCAGGCGAAGATACTCGTCGGTCTCATCCACCAGATAGCGCGCCATCGTCCACAGCATGAAGAAGATCGGCAGCGCCGGCAGCAGCGCCAGCAGCCAGAGCAGAGGCCCGGACGCGCCCGACTTGGCCCCGAAGACGGCCACGAACAGGAAGATCACATAGCCGAACGCCCAGATCAGGCCCCGGCGATTGTAGCGCCGCGTTGCGGGAGAAAGCGCTCCGCATTCTGCCTGTGCCTTCTCGGAGGCGCGGACCAGCGGGATCAGCAGCAGCATCGGTGGAATCATCACCAGCGCCGAGGGAATCGACCCCAGATCCAGCGCACGCGCGGCGAACCCGGTGCCGAACATGCCCACAAAGAACGCGCCGCCCCAGAACCATGCGGGTCTGCGCGACAGGGTTTGGTCCGTCATGACAAGCCTCCTTGCTCATGTGTAAAGGGTGTTTGTCATTCGAACCACCATAAGTCAAGCAACATTGACATTATGGAAAGTGACCTCGTCGTCATCGGGTGATCCCGGGACCACGCTTGGCTTTCCGCGCCCGAATCGCTACATCCAGCCCATGCTTTTGCGCACCATTCCTACCACTACGCAGACTACCCGGCTCGACCGGGCACGGTCGGTCGCGGGCTGAACGCAGCGCACCGCCGTCGCCCGGATTTCGGGCGAGATCGGCGTCTTTCTCCCGAAATAGAGCCAATTCAGCCGACGCCGCACCTTCACCCGGAGGCGCGCCTGTGCCATGGCGCCCCAAACGTCCCGCCCACATGCTCTGGTATGGCATGGGGCAAACGAGAGAAGACTTCGTCCATGTCCGAAATGTTCAAGATCAGCCTGCCCGACGGTTCCGTGCGCGAGATGCCGCAAGGCTCCACCCCGGCCGACGTCGCCGCCGCCATCGGCCCGGGCCTCGCCAAGGCCGCCCTCGCCGCGAAGATCGATGGTGAGCTGGTCGACCTCAGCCGTCCCTTCACCGGCGACGCCAGCCTTGCCCTCGTCACCAGCCGCGACGAGGCCGAGGCGCTGGACCTGGCCCGCCACGACTTCGCGCACGTCCTTGCCGAAGCGGTGCAGGCGCTGTTCCCCGGCACGCAGATCACCTTCGGCCCTTCGACGAACGACGGCTTCTACTACGACTTCGCCCCGGCAGAGCGCCCCTTCACCGACGAGGACCTGCCCGCGATCGAGGCGGAGATGCGCAAGATCATCGCCGCCAACAAGCCGCTGCGCCGCGAGGTATGGGACCGCGAACAGCTCATCAGCCGCTGGAAGCAGCAGGGTGAGAGCTTCAAGGCCGAATGGGCCGCCGAACTCCCCGGCGACGAGCCGCTGACGGTCTACTGGTCGGGCGACGACTGGCTCGACATGTGCCGTGGCCCGCACCTGCCCTCGACCGGCAAGCTGGACCCCGCCGCCTTCAAGCTGACGCGCGTATCGGGCGCATACTGGCGCGGCGACCAGAACAACGCGATGCTTTCGCGCATCTACGGCACCGGCTGGCTCAACAAGAAGCAGCTGGCCGAGCACCTGACGCGCCTTGAAGAAGCCGCCAAGCGCGATCACCGCAAGCTGGGGGGCGAGATGGACCTGTTCCACCTCCAGCACGAAGCGCACGGTTCGGTTTTCTGGCACCCCAAGGGCTATGTGATCTATCGCGCGCTCGAAGACTACATGCGCCGCGCCATTAGCCAGGCCGACTGCAAGGAAGTGAAGACGCCGCAGGTCATGGACGCGCGCCAATGGGAGCAGTCCGGCCACTGGGGCAAGTATCGCGAGAACATGTTCGTCATCCCCGACGAAGTTCCCAACACCGAGGACGACGGCCCGATCATCTCGGACGAGGCGCAGTGGATGGCGCTCAAGCCGATGAACTGCCCGGCGCACGTGCTGATCTTCAAGCAGGGCATCAAGTCCTACCGCGACCTGCCGCTGCGCATCGTCGAGAACGGCTGCTGCCACCGCAACGAACCGCACGGCGCGCTCCACGGCCTGATGCGCGTGCGTCAGTTCACGCAGGACGACGGCCACATCTTCTGCCGCGAAGACCAGATCGTCGGCGAAGTTCAGGCGTTCTGCGAGATGGCGGACAAGGTCTACAAGGACTTCGGCTTTACCTACGCGATCAAGCTGGCGCTGCGTCCGGACAACCGCATCGGTACTGACGAACAGTGGGACAAGGCCGAAGCCGAACTGCGCGACGCGGTTATCCGCGCCGGCCTTGCCACCGAGGAATACGGCTGGGAGGAGCTTCCCGGCGAAGGCGCGTTCTATGCGCCCAAGCTGGAATGGCACCTGACCGACGCGATCGGCCGCACCTGGCAGGTCGGCACGATCCAGTCCGACCGCATGCTGCCCGAGCGCCTGGACGCGCACTACATCGGCGAGGACGGCGAGAAGCACCGCCCGGTCATGCTGCACCGCGCGATCTTCGGTTCGTATGAACGCTTCATCGGCATCCTGATCGAGCACTTCGCGGGCAAGCTGCCGGTATGGCTGGCCCCGGTTCAGGCCGTGGTCGCCACGATCGTGTCCGACGCCGATGGTTATGCCGCCGAAGTCGCCGCGAAGCTCAAGGCCGCAGGCGTGCGCGTCGAAACCGACGTGCGCAACGAGAAGATCAACTACAAGGTGCGCGAGCATTCCTTGAAGAAGGTTCCCCATCTCGTCGTCGTCGGCAAGCGCGAGGCGGAGGAAGGCACCGTCGCCCTGCGCACGCTGGGTGCCGAGCACCAGAAGATCATGTCGCTGGACGAAGTCATCGCGCTTCTGAAGGACGAGGCCACCGCGCCGGATCTGAAGGCATGATCCAGCGCGAACTCCTCGACTCTGCGTGGATTCCGGACGGCGAGAAGCTTGAGCTGTTCCGCCACGACAAGGACTTCATGATCGTCATCGGCCACAACGAGCTGATGAGCACGCGCAAGTGGGGCTCGGAAGAGGCCCTTGCGACGATGGCCTACGACCGGATCAAGGGCTCTTCCAAGCGCCCCCACTTCCTGATCGGCGGCTACGGCATGGGCTTCACCCTGCGCGCCGCGCTGCGGGTGCTGCCCGCCGACGCGAAGATCACCGTCGTCGAACTGGTGCCCGAGATCATCCAGTGGGCACGCGGCCCGATGGCACACCTGACCGGGGACTGCCTCGAAGATCCGCGCGTCAACCTGGTGATGGGCGACGTCGCGCAGGCCATCATCGATGGTCATGGCGACTACGATGCGATCCTGCTCGATGTCGACAACGGCCCCGACGGGCTGGTGCGCGAGGACAACAACGTCATCTATTCCAAGGTGGGCCTGCGCGAGGCTTACGGGGCGCTGACCCCGGACGGTGTGCTGGCGATCTGGTCGGCCGGCGCCGACCCCGCCTTTACCCGCCGCATCGAACGCGCGAGGTTCGCGGTGGACGAAGTGAAGGTCCACGCGCGCAGCAACGGCAAAGGGCCGAAGCACGTGATCTGGTTTGCGTCCAAGAGCGAATAAATAAGGGAAATCCTGGGGCCATCGCCCCAGACCCCTTTACTGTCGTCGTGGCGCGCGCAGCAGCCTCAGCCCCACATTGCGCCGCAGGCTATCAAGCTCACGACTGAGCAATGCGAACACAGCGCCGCTGCGCGAACCTAGCTCGACGGTAACGGGGGTGCAGGGGGGCTATGCTCCCCTGCCTTCTTCCTGCCCTTGGAAACCGCCACGATCACCGCACTGCCGAGCAGTATCCCGGTAACCATGGCCCCGACAGCCAGAAGCCCGACCGGACTGAAATCCGTTCGGGCTTCCGCGCTGAAGACCTTGCCGAAGCGCAGCGTGGCGCTGGTGACCTGGCGATTCTTGTAGAGCTTCATGCCCTGAAGGCTACCACAGCACCCCGTGCTTGTCAGGCGTGACCGGGCCGGGCGCTTCTTCGCCGATGCACTGCAGCAGGTCGATCTCGATCGTGCGGCACATGGCATTGAGCGGCAGGTCGTGGACGTCGTTGGCGAAGGGGTCGACGAGATCATCGCCGATCGCCAGCACCGCGAGGAACATGAGCCCCGCGATCGTCGAGCCCAGCGGCGTCGCGAACTGCAGCGTCTCCACCAGCCCGATCGGCAGAAGGACGCAGAACAGGTGCGTGAAGACTTCCGGGATGAAGCGGTACTGGAACGGTAGCGGAGTGTTCTTGAGGCGCTCCATGCCGCCCTGCGAGTTGGCGATATCGACAAGGACGGCTTCCATCTGCGCCTGCTGGATGGTGTCGATCCAGCCTTTGCGGCGTGCTTCGTCGATGCGGCGGCCGGTGCCGTCGAGAATGCCGTTCGCCACGTTGACTCGCTGGAGGGCGAGGTCCTTTTCGTGCTTGGGCAGGAGACGCAGCACTTCCTCGTCCTGCGGCAGACGGCGCAGCTGGCAGCGCAGCGCGTTAACGTAAGCGATCTGCCGGTAGATGATCTGCTTCTTGAGGTCCGCCGCTTCCGGATCGGGCAGGAAGTTGCGGGTCGCACGCGCGATGTTGCGGCTCGCGTTGATCATCAGCCCCCACAGCCCGCGCCCTTCCCACCAGCGCTGGTAGGCCGAATTGCTACGGAAGCCGAGGAACAGCGCAAGCGCCGAGCCGAACAGCGTGATCGGCAGTTCCGGCGCTTTGAACGGCAGGATGTAGTACGTGATCGTCACGAGCACGTCCCACACGAACAGCAGAGTCAGCGGTCTCCAGATCTCCTGGAAGACGCGCCGGGAACTTGGAATTTTTGCGACGATCATTGGGTCTTGGCAGGCTCCACTGTCACCGGCGTACCCGCTGCCGGGCCAACCTTCGGTGCGCCTTCGGTCGAACGGGCCATGGCGATCGAGGTTCCGGTAGCAGGCCGGATCGAGAACCAGTCTACACGGTCCACGGCGACCAGGAAGGCCAGAACGCCGCAGCCGAACAGGAAAAGCAGGCCGTTGCCGATGAACGATTCGCGCAGGCGGGCGCGGTCGGCGTCAGTCATGGTGCGCATTGTCATCTCCATCAAACGGGTGAGCCCCAAGAGTGGGCATCCGTGATTTCGATTGCATCATCCTAATGCGACAAAACTTTGCTGCGACGCACAATGAAGGTGTGCAGTGCAACAAGCGAGACAAGATGTAGCCATCCTACGTTACGAAACGTTGAATTTGTTCGGAAAGATTGCTGCCGGATGAACGGCAGCGCGCTCAGAAGGGCAGCGCGTCGCGTGCCAGGATAAGCGCCAGCGCGCAGCCGCCGACGATCAGCGGACGCAGCCACTCCATCCCGGAAACGGGACGATGAGCCTGTGCGAGAGCGACAATGCGAGCCATGCGCGCGACCATGCGCGCGCAGTGGTTTCCAAAGCGTTAAGCCAAAGCCTGTCCCAACCAAGCTCGTCATTGCGAGCGTAGCGAAGCAATCCAGGGCAGCGCGAACCGCCTCAGATTGCTTCGCTACGCTCGCAATGACGAAAGACTGGGAAAGACCCGGCCTTAAACCGAAGGCATCTGCTGGCTGGAACAGTGGAACGAACCGCCACCCGCCAGCACCGCGTCGGCCATGATGCCGACGGTGTCGCGGTCCGGGAACAGCGCGGCGATCGCGGCGACGCCTTCTTCGTCGTGTTCGGTGCCGTAGATCGGCACGACCACCAGCTTCGAGGTAATCGCGAAGTTCATGTAGCTGGCAGGCTCGACCCGGCCATCGGTCTCGACCCGGCCCGGCGAGGGCACTTCGGCGACCTTGACGCCCATCGCCTCGGCCCGCGCCTTGGCATCAGCGTAGATCGCGGCGTTGGGATCGTCCTTGCCGGTGGCGCGGGGGACAGCCAGCAGGTTCGGCGCCACAAAGCGGGCGAGGTTGTCGACGTGACCGTCGGTATGGTCGTTGATGAGGCCATCGCCCAGCCACAGCACCCGATCATAGCCGAGATCACGCTGCAGCCGCATGTCGAGGTCGGCGCGGGTGAGGTGCGGATTGCGGTTGGGGTTGAGGAAGACCTGCTCGGTCACCGCCACCAGACCGGTGCCGTCGCCGTCGATCGCGCCGCCTTCGAGAATCCAGTCCGCCATTTCGACCTCGAGCCCGGCATCGCGCGCCAGTTCCTCGCCGATCTCCTGATCGCCGTCCATCAGGTACTTGCCGCCCCAACCGTTGAAGCCGAAGCGCATGCCCTTGCGGTTACCGTGAGCGTCAGCGACCACCAGCGGCCCGGTATCCCGCAACCAGACGTCACCGTAGCGGCGGGTTTCCAGCTTCACCTTGTCCGACGCCAGTTCCGACGCACGGGCGCGATTCGCCTCGTCGCGCACAATCAGGCGCACTTCCTGCCCGCTCTCGGCGACGGCGCTGGCAAAGTCCGCCATCTGTTCCTGCGCGCGTTCGAGGAAGCCGGGCCACTCGACCGGATCATGCGGGAATCCGATCCACAGCCAGTCCTGCGCGGCCCATTCGGGGGGGAGAGTGAAAGTCACTTGGTGTTGCATCCCTTGGTTGCAGCGGCGCAGTCCCTGTTGTGGATGGCCTTATCGCGGATCGCGCGGAATTCGTCGCCTGCCCGCCAGTTCGGCCACATCGTGCCGTCCGCCAGCGTGCGGCCGAGGTCGTAGAACAGTTCGACGTCCTGGGTGATACCGCTCCAGTCCCAGTTTTCCGAGTATTCGTCGGCCGGGGCGTGGTAGCGGTTGTCGGTATAGTCCTGCGCGGCCTTCTCGCCCGCCGCCGTGCCGCCCTCGACCAGATCGCCGCTGCGTTCGACGTTGAACATCGGCACGCCGCGCTTGGCGAGGCTGAAGTGGTCGGAGCGGTAGTAGCCGCCGCGCTCGGGGTGATCCTCAGGCACGTCGGTCAGCCCGCGCGCCTTCAGCGCAGCGAGATAGAGATCGCCCAGCTCGGACTTGTCGCCGCCGGTCTGGGTGTAGGACTTCGCGCGGCCCGCAGGCAGCAGCGCGTCCATGTTCACCCCGCCGACGGTGTGATCGAGCGGATAGATCGGATTGGCGCCGTAGAACTCCGAGCCGAGCAGGCCCGATTCCTCCAGCGTCAGCGCCACGAAGACCTGGCTGCGCTCGGCAGGCCCGGCCTCCGCGTTCATCTTGGCGATGGCGGTGAGCGCCGCGACGCCGTCGGCATTGTCGACCGCGCCGTTGCAGATGTCGTCGTTCGGCTTGCCTGCCTGCGGCGTGCAGTGACCGAGGTGGTCCCAGTGCGCCGAATAGAGCACGACCTCGTCCGGCCGCGACTTGCCCGGCAGCACGCCGACGACGTTGTTGGACGTCGAGCGGCGGATCGCGTTATCGAACCCGAAGCTGACCTTGAGGCCGAGCGGCACCGGCTTGAAGCCCTTTGTCTGCCCCGCTTTCGTCAGCGCTGCGAGGTCCTTGCCCGAGGCTTTGAGGATCGCCTCGGCCACCGGCTTCTGGATCCAGCCGTTGGCGACCGTCTGGTCCATCGCATCGTTCGGGGTCTGCACCGAATACTGCGCGCCGGTCCAGCTGGAGTTGACGACGTTCCAGCCGTAAGCCGCCGGGAACGTATCATGCACGATCAGCGCGGCGGTCGCGCCCTGCCGCGCGGCTTCCTCGAACTTGTAGGTCCAGCGGCCGTAGTAGGTCATGCGGCGGCCCTTGAAGAGGCCCTGCTCGCCCTCCATCGCATAGTCCGGATCGTTGACGAGGATCACCGCCGTCTTGCCCTTCATGTCGATGCCGGCATAGTCGTTCCAGCCGAGTTCGGGCGCATTGATGCCGTAGCCGACGAAGACCAGTTCGCTGTCCTGCACCTGCGACTTCGGCGTCACCCGGTAGCTCGATGCGACATAGTCGTCGCCCGGCTTGAACGAGAGCGACGCCGCCGCGCCGGAAACCCTGAGCGGCGTGTAGCCGCTCGCGGTGATCTCCACGGTCGGCACCGGCTGGAGCCACTGGCCCTTGTTGCCCGGCTGCAGGCCCGCCGCCTTGAACTGGGCGACGATGTAGTCGAGCACCTTGGGCTCGATCGCGGTGCTCGGCGCGCGGCCCTCGAAATCGTCGGCGGAGAGGCGCTTGGTGACGGCCTTCATCAGGTCCACCGGCACGTCCGGCTGCGCGCCTGCATCGGCGGGCGGCTTCAGCGCGGTGCCCTTGGGCAAGGGCCGGGCCGAAACTTGCGCCGAAGCGGCGAGCGAAACGCCAAGCGCGGCCAACGCGACGAGCGGCAGGTAAGGCTTCATGGGGGACCTCCAGACGAACGGGCGCACAGGTGCCAGACGGCGCGGATGGGGGCAAGGGTGGGCCTGTACGATGGGGCTTCGACAAGCTGTGCCTGACCCTTCGACAAGCTCAGGGTGAGCGGAGGTAGTGCAAGACCCTCTAATCCCGCTCAGACTGAGCTTGTCGAAGCCCCATCCGCACAAATCACCCATGCTGTCGATCACGAAATCTTGCTCCGCCCCTCACACGCGGGCAGAACGCCCGCCATGAGTGCCGACTGGACCAGCGCGATCGACCGCGCCCGCGCCCATGCGCCGTTCCTTGCGAACGCGCTCAATCGCCTGCCCGCCGTGACGGAACTGCTGCAGGCCGGCGATGGTCAGGCCGCCCTCGCGCTGGCCCGCAAGGCCGGAGAAGGCATCGCCGACACCGCATCCGCCCTGCGCCGGGAGAAGCAGGCGCTCGGCCTCGCGCTCGCGATCGGCGACCTTGCGGGCGCGTTTCCGCTGCTGGAGGTGACCGGTGCCCTCTCCGCCTTCGCCGACCGGGCGCTCGACGCCGCGATCGTGGCCGGAATCCGCCGCCGCGTGCCCGACTACGACCCCGCCGAGCCTAAAGGCTTCTTCGCCCTCGCACTGGGCAAGCACGGCGCCGGGGAGCTGAACTACAGCTCCGACATCGATCCGATCCTGCTGTTCGACCCGAAACTCCTGCCCCGCCGCGAGCGCGACGAGCCCGGCGAGGCCGCCCAGCGCGTCGCCCGCGCGGTCGTCGAGATCCTCTCGCACGTCGGACACGAAGGCTACGTCTTCCGCGTCGACTTGCGCCTGCGCCCGGCCTCCGAAGTCAGCCCGCTGGCGATCCCGGTCGAAGGCGCGCTGAGCCATTACGAATCCTCCGCCCTGACCTGGGAACGCGCCGCCTTCATCCGTGCCCGGTCCTGCGCCGGGGACGTCGCGGCGGGCGAGGCGTTCCTCGCCGCGATCCGCCCCTTCGTCTGGCGCCGCAGCCTCGACTTCGGCGCCATCGCCGAGATCGGCCGCCTGACCGCGCAGATTCGCGCCAGCACGCGCGGCTCCCCGCAAGTCGGCCCCGGCTTCGACCTCAAGAAGGGCCGCGGCGGCATCCGCGAGATCGAGTTCTACGCCCAGACCCATCAGCTGATCCACGGCGGCCGTCACCCGGCCCTGCGCCTGCGCGGCACCCGCGCGACGCTCGACGCGCTGGCCGAGGCGGGGCTGGTCCCGGCCGAGGAAGCGCGCCTGCTCGGCGAGCACTACGACCGCCTGCGCACGATCGAGCATCGCCTGCAGATGCAGCACGACCAGCAGACCCACAGCCTGCCGAAAACCGCCGAGGGCATCGAGGCGGTCGCCCGGCTCGACGGCATGGCGAGCGGTCAGGCCCTGCTCGACGAACTCACCGCCATCACCGAGGCGGTGGGCGAGCGCTACGACACGCTGATCATGGCGAATACGCCCACCGGCGCGGTCGCGGTGCCCGACCAGTCGACCATGCCCGAGGACCTCGAAGCACTGGGCTTCGCCGATCCCGCCGCCGTCGCCCAGCGCATCGAGGGCTGGCTCGGCGGCAAGGTCCGCGCCCTGCGTTCCGATGCCGCGCGGGCGGCGTTCGTCGCGATCGCCCCGGACCTCCTCGCCGCGCTTGCCGCCGCGCCCGAACCCGATCGCGCGCTCGCCCGGTGGGAGCAGTTGCTCGGCAACCTGCCGAGCGCCATCAACCTGTTCAACCTGCTGCAGGCCCGCCCGGCGCTGATCGAGATGCTGGCGCGCATTCTCGGCCTTGCCCCGCCGCTGGCCGATGCCCTCGCCCGCCGCGCCGACCTGCTCGACCCGCTGATCGACGCCAGCGCCTTCGACCTGCCCGGCAGCGTTGCGGAACTGGTCGCCGAACTGACGCGGTTCGAGGCGGGCGACGACTACGAACGCAAGCTCGACGCGGTGCGGCGTAAGGTCGGCGAGCTGCGCTTCAAGCTGGGCGTCCAGCTGATCGAGGGCGCCAACGATCCCGTCGCGATCGGCCACGCCCTCGCCCGCATCGCCGAAGCCGCACTGGTCGTCCTTACCGACGCCACCGCCGAGGAATTCGAGGGCACCCACGGGCATATCGCGCAGAGCGAGATGCTGATCCTCGGCCTCGGCCGCATGGGCGGCGGAGTGCTGACGCACGCCTCGGACCTCGACCTTGTATACTTGTTCAGCGGTGACTTCCGCCGCGAGTCGGACGGCCGCCGCCCGCTGGGCGCCACGCATTATTACAACCGCCTGTCGCAGCGGGCGATCTCGGCGCTGTCGGTCGCGACCGCACAAGGCGCATTGTTCGAGGTCGATACCCGTCTGCGCCCCTCCGGCGAGCAGGGGCCACCCGCAGCCAGCCTCGAAAGCTTCGAAACCTACCAGCGCGAGCAGGCGTGGACGTGGGAGCACATGGCCCTGTGCCGCGCCCGCCCGCTCTACGGCTCGCCCGAAGGCCGCGCGGCGCTGGCCGAAGTCGTGCACGCCGTCCTCACCGCCCCGCGCGATGCGAACAAGCTGCGCGCCGACGTGCTGGACATGCGCGAGAAGATGGCCCGCCACAAGCCGCCGGGCGGCCCGCTCGACGTCAAACTGATGCGCGGCGGGCTGGTCGATCTGGAGTTCATCGTCCACTTCATCCAGCTGCGTGAACGCGGACCCGGCCTCGATCCCGATCTCGGCGAGGCGGTGCGCGGACTGGCCGTAGCGGGACTCGTCGATGCCGCGCTGGTCGAGGCGCACGACGCGCTTACCCGCCTGCTCGTCGCCGGACGGCTGCTGGCGCCCGATGCGCAAGTGCCCGGCCCTGCAGCGCGCTTGGCACTCGTGCGCGCATGCGGCTATGGGGACTGGGAAGCGCTCGAAACGGGCCTCGCAACGGCGCGCCGCCACATCGCGGATGCCTGGCGCGCGGCCTTCGACGAAACCCTGGAGATAGACGTATGACCCGCCCGCACATCGGCGACCCGTTCCCCGACATTGCCCTTGAAACGCCGGAAGGCGGCAGCGTGAAGGCCTCCGACTTCGCCGGTCGCAAGCTGGTGGTGTTCTTCTACCCCAAGGACGCGACCCCCGGCTGCACCACCGAAAACATCGAGTTTTCCGCGCTGCAGGGCGAGTTCGAAGCGGCAAACACCGCCCTGCTCGGCGTCAGCAAGGACTCGGCGAAGAAGCACCAGAACTTCATCGCCAAGCACGACCTCAAGGCCCCACTGGCGACCGACGCCGAGGAAAACGGCCTCTCCGACGCGCTCGGCATCTGGACCGAGAAGCAGAACTACGGCCGCACCTACATGGGCATGGTCCGCACCACGTACCTGATCGGAGCGGACGGCAACATCGCGCAAGTCTGGGACAAGGTGAAGGTCAAGGACCACGCCGCCAAAGTGCTGGAAGCCGCAAAGGCGTTGTGACGCAAGCGGGGGGAGGAACAGCTTTCCCCTCCCCCTCCCACCCCCGTCACCCTGAACTTGTTTCAGGGTCCATCGTGCCGCAAGCGCGGTGGTGGCGGCCGCAAACCGCGAGGGCCGCTGGTGAAATGACATCTCCGGCACCAACCGCACGATGGACCCTGAAACAAGTTCAGGGTGACGGCGTGTCTCCTCGCAAATGCATGAGTATCCGAATGCCGAGCGCTCCATCCATCGCCGCCGCCATCCGCGCCGCCCTGCTCGAGTGCGATCCGCTCGCCAAGGTGATGGCGACGCGCAAGGTCGCGCGCGACTGGCGGCTCGGGAGGCTCGCCTTCACGTTCGACGCCGCGATGCCCGAGACGCCCCGCCGTCCGGACGCGCCCGAACTGCTGCCGCCCGGCAAGATGCCCCGGCGCAAGGGAGGGGGCGAACGGGGCCGCATCGCCCTGTGGCACGCGCTCGCGCATATCGAGTTCGTGGCGATCGATCTCGCGCTCGACATGGCAGGGCGGTTCGGGGAATCGATGGGGCGGCAGTTCGTGTCCGACTTTCTCAAGGTCGCGGCGGACGAGGCCATGCACTTTTCCCTGATCGACAGGCATTTGCGCACACAAGGCAGCCACTACGGAGCCCTGCCGGCCCATGACGGGCTGTGGAGCGCCGCGCACGAGACACGGGGCGATGTCGGCGGCCGCCTCGCCGTCGTGCCGATGGTGCTGGAGGCGCGCGCGCTGGACGTCACCCCGGCGGCGATCGAGCGGGTCCGCACAATGGGCGACGAGCGCGGCGCACGCATCCTCGAACGCATCCTTGACGACGAAATCGCCCACGTTCGATTCGGCGCAAATCATTTCGCCGAGCACGCCGAACGGTTGGGCGAGGAGCCCGGAGAACTGTGGAAATCCTTGGTTTTTCGTTACTTTCACGGGTCGGTTAAACCGCCGTTCAACGACTCGGCGCGCCTCGCTGCCGGTTTGTCGCGCGATCTGTATACAGCGCTTGCCTGAGTCAAAACTAACGGCATAAGTCACATTCGCGAGACGGCGGGGGGTTCCGACCATCTCCATACTCCTTGGCGCGACCGGTTTCGGCGTGCTCAAAATAGCGTCGCTTTCCTCGGAATGACGGCGGATAAGCAAGGTATTGCGAGTGGTCGTAACGAAATTTTTCGCCAAGTTCCGCGCAGTGACCGGCGTTTTCGTCGCAGCGGGACTTTCCATTGCAGCGCATCCTGCAATGGCCAACAGCAGCGCCGCCGCTGCCGACATTTCCTCCACCCTGCGCACCAGCCAGGCCGCGAACCAGTCGGTCACCGGCGGTGAGGACGAGCAGTTCAGCCAGCTGTTCAGCTCCTGGCAGAACTATGAGGAAACCGGCCTTGCCGCCGCCAAGCCCAAGGCAGCGGTCGGCGGTATCGCCACCGTCGCCATCCCCTCGCGCAACCCCCTCGCTCAAGAGCGCATGACCAGCACCTTCGGCATGCGCGAACATCCCATTCTCGGCGGCCGCCGCGCCCACAAGGGCGTCGATCTCGCCGCTCCCACCGGCACCCCGGTCTACGCCACCGCAGACGGCACCGTCAGCCGCGCCTCGTGGTTCAGCGGCTACGGCCTGTTCGTCAGCCTCGAGCACGGCGGCGACATGCAGACCCGCTACGGCCACATGTCGCGCCTCAACGTCGCCGACGGCCAGCGTGTCCACAAGGGCGATATCATCGGATACGTCGGTTCCACCGGCAACTCGACCGGCCCGCACCTCCACTACGAAGTGCGCGTCAATGGCGAGGCCGTGAACCCGGTTCCCTACATGCAGCAGCCGAGCCTCGCTTCGGCCAACTGATCAGAGTTTTCCTGTTGAGAGGAGGAAGAGGCGGCCGCGAGGTCGCCTTTTCTTTTGCCTGCGTTCGATAGCTGGCAAAAAAATGGGCCAAAAAATAGGGCGGCCCGTCACGAGGGTGGGCCGCCCCTTGAAGTTGGGGAGAAGCGGTTACCGCACCGGGGCTCCGCCGGAGCGGATGGGGTGGTGCGGTGGACCGGCAAGACGGTCTTCGCACTTGCGGCGGTGTCTCACATTGATCGCGGTCAAATCCACCTGAACCAGCGGAATTTCTTGCCCGCGCGGCCGTTCTTGGCCTGAAATGGACACGTCCCGCTTCCGGCCCACCCCGATCCTGCGCGAACGGCGCCGCAGGCGCTGCACCCGCTTTGCTCTGACCGATTCGCGTGGGCATCGGATCGCAGTGATCGTGCGCGACATCTCCTCGCGCGGGCTCAGCGCCGCCGCTTCCGGCGAACCGCCGCGCCTCAACGAAGTGGTCCGCGCCACGCTGGAAGACGGCCGCGAGGTCTGGGGCCTCGTGCGCTGGCGCGAGGGCAACCTGTTCGGGGTGGAGTTCGATACGCGGGGGTGAACCTCACACCGCCGAACTGAAGCGCCGCAGCGAATCCTTGCGATAGGGGTCGAACCGCGCCGCGATCGAGCGTGCGTAAGGCAGCCCCCCCGGCAGCACCACGAGGTCATCGCCATCCGTCTCGCACAGCCCGGCTTCGAGGTAGGGGCGCAGCAGCGGCACGGCCTCCTGCCACAAGTCCGCCGCCACAGTCGCGCGGCCCTGGCACAGCAGCGCCTCGATCACTGCGCCGCGCCGCTGGTCCTCGGCGCTGCGCACGATGCCCCGCGTCGCGGTCAGCCGGTCCTGCGAGAGCATCATGCGATAGCGCCCGGTGTTCTTCTCGTTCTGGACGAGCAGGTCCGGGAGGCCGCCGATCGCCGAAGCGCCCAGCCCCAGCAGGACCGGCGCCTGATCGTCCGTGAAGCCCTGGAAATTGCGCTTGAGGTGCCCGGTCAGCGTGGCCTGCGCCAGCGGATCGCCGGGCAGCGCGAAGTGGTCGAAGCCCACCGCGACGTAGCCCCGGTCGAGCAGGAAGGCATGGCCGTAAGCCGCCATCGCGAAGCGCGCCTGTGCATCGGGAAGTTCGCTCGCATCGATCTTGCGCTGGCGGGGGATCAGGTGCGGAACGTGGGCATAGCCGAACAGCGCGATGCGGTCGGCGCCGAGCGCGACGGTGCGCTCCAACGAGTCCGTCAGGTGCGCTATGGTCTGGCCCGGCAGGCCGTACATGAGATCGAAGTTCAGCGACCCCACGCCTGCGCCGCGCAGCATGGCGACGGCCTGCTCGATCATCGCCGTGGGCTGAACCCGCCCGATCGCCTGCTGCAACTGCGGTGCAAAGGTCTGCACGCCAAGGCTGGCCCGCTCGATCCCGACCGAGGCGATCACCCCCGCCCACCCGGGGCCGAGGGTGCGCGGGTCCAGTTCGATCGAAGTGACCGGGTGCGACGTGTCGAACTGCAGCGTCAGCGCATCGACCAGCCGCACGAAGTCGATCGGGGAGATGCCGTTGGGACTGCCGCCCCCAAAAGCGATCCGGCTCACCCGTGCGCCCGTGGGGAGGCGTTCGGCGACGAGGTCGATTTCGCGATGGAGCGCATCGAGATAGCTCGCGACGCGGTCGCGGCGGTTGGCGACGCTGGTGTTGCAACCGCAGTACCAGCAGATCTTCTCGCAGAACGGGATGTGGACGTAGAGCGATACATCCCCCTGCGTGCGCTCCAGCGCCTCCTCGTACTGGCGCGCGCCTATCCCGTCGCCGAACTCGGCGGCGGTGGGGAAGCTGGTGTAGCGCGGCACGGGAATCGCCAGCAGTTCGGGGTGATAGGTCCACATGCCCGCAACTTTGCCTTATCCCTCCGCGCCGTCATTGCGATCGATCAAGCCGCTTGCGTTTGGAATCGGAATGGCAGCCCTTGGCGCAACATGGCCCCTGCGGCGGCCCCGGCGGTGCGGGGACCGGCACACTCACCACGCCGCCGCCGCAGGTCATGGCGACGAAGTCACGCGCCTCGGCCTGCAGCGGGCCGACCATCGCCGGGACCAGCGCCAGCGCGCCGAACAGCGCGAGCGGGCGCCGTGTCATGGCGCGTCCTCGTCGATCAGGATGCGGTTGGCGGCGCCGTCCATGTCCTCGTACTGGCCCGAGCGCATCGTCCAGAAGAACGTGCCCAGCGCGCAGAGCCCCATCGCCAGCGACAACGGGATCATGAAGCCGAGGATCGTCATTGCACGTCCTTTCCTGCCGCGCGGGCCAGCCGCAGCGAATTGCCGACCACCAGCAGCGAAGAGCCCGACATCGCCAGCGCCGCCACCAGCGGGGTGACGTGGCCGAGGATCGCCAGCGGCACCGCCAGCACGTTGTAGCCCACCGCCATCGCGAAGTTCTGGCGCACCACCCGCATCGTGGCGCGCGCCACCTTCACCGCCGTCGCCACCGGCATCAGCCGCTCGCCGACGAACACGCCGTCGGCCGCCTGCTGCGACACGTCGCTCGCCCCGCCGGGCGCGAGGCTGACGTGGGCGCCCGCCAGCGCCGGGCCGTCGTTGAGTCCGTCGCCCACCATCAGCACCTTATGACCGAGGGCCGCGCGGCGTTCGAGCAGCGCCAGCTTGTCCGCCGGGCGCATCGCCGCCGTGGCGAACAGGCCCAGTTTGCGTGCGACGCCGCCGACCGCCTCCACCCGGTCGCCCGAGGCGATCGCGGCGGTGAGGCCCTGCGCCTTCATCGCCGCCAGCGTCTCGGTCACGTCGGGGCGCATGCTGTCGGCAAAGGCGATGCGGGTCCGGGTGCCGTCGACGAGCAGGTCCACCGCAAGGCTGTCCGTCTCCACCTCGGGCCGCAGCAGCGCGACTTCGGCGCCGTCGCAGCGCCCGACCATGCCGGAGCCCGCCGCCTCGCGCACCAGTTCGACCGGTGCGGGCTCGACACCCTCGCCGCGCAGCGCATGGGCGAGGCCACGGCTCAGCGGATGGCGGCTCGCCTGCGCCAGACCCAGCGCGATGGCGCGGCTGCGTGGGCCGAGCATGGCCAGCGTGATCGGGCGCGGTTCGCCCAGCGTCAGGGTGCCGGTCTTGTCGAGCAACACTTCATCCGCCTCGGCCAGCCGCTCCAGCGCCGAGCCGTCCTTGATGAGCAGGCCCCGCCGCATCAGCGCCCCCGCCGCGACGACTTGCGCCGCCGGAACCGCAAGGCCGAGCGCGCAAGGGCAGGTGATGATGAGGACGGCGGTGGCGATCGTCAGCGCCTTGTAGACGCTCGCCCCTGCGATCAGCCAACTGCAGAAGCTGAGGAACGCGAGGGTGTGGACGGCGGGCGCATAGAGCCGCGCCGCGCGGTCGGCCACGCGCACGTAGCGCGAGCGGGACTGGCCCGCCTCGTCCATCAGCCGCGCGATGTCGGCGATGGCGGTGTCCTGCGCGGCCGCGGTGACGCGCACCCGCACCGGGTTGCCGAGGTTGATCGTGCCCGCGTGGACGAGGTCGCCGGGCGCAGCGGGGCGCGGCGCGCTCTCGCCGGTCAGCATCGCGGTGTCGATGGTGGTGCGGCCTTCGACGACCTCGCCGTCGGCGGCGAGCGCTTCGCCTGCCGCCACCAGCATCGTCATGCCGGGGCGCAGCTTGTCGGCCTCGAGATAGCGGGCGGTGCCGTCCTCGCCGAGAACGTGCGCCCCCCGCCCCATGCGGCCGAGCAAGGCGGCGATGCCGGAGCGGGCCCGGCCGCGCATCATCGCGTCGAGCGTGCGGCCTGCGAGCAGGAAGAACAGCAGCATCACCGCGCCGTCGAAGTAGGCGTGCTCGCCCCCGGTCAGCGTCTCGTAGAGGCTCATGCCCGTCGCCAGGATCACGCCGATGGAGATCGGCACGTCCATGTTGGTGCGCCGGTACTTCAGCGCCATCCACGCCGAGGCGAAGAACGGGCGGCCCGAATAGACCACCACCGGGATGCCGATCAGCGCGCTGATCCAGTGGAACATGCCGCGCGTCACCGCGTCGGTGCCCGACCACACCGAGACCGAGAACAGCATGATGTTCATCATGCCGAAGCCCGCCACCGCCAGCGCGCGGATCAGGCGCTTCGTCTCCACATCGCCGCGGGCGAGCGGGTTGTCGGCGGCGCGTTCGGCCTCGAAGCCGAGCTTGCGCAGTTCCTCGATCAGCGTTTCGGCATCGAGCGTCTCGGCATGGCTGACGGCGACGCGCTTGGCGGAGAGGTTTACGCGCGCTGAGGCGACGCCGGGGACGAGGGCAAGGCCGCGCTCGATCTTGCCGATGCAGCCGGCGCAGCGGATGCCGGGGACGGTGAAGCGGCTGTCGATGTGCGGAGCGGCTTCGGCGGGAACCAGAGGCGGGGGCGTGATCGCGTTCATGCGCCGATCTCCTGTTCGGTGCGCCATTGGCGGCCTTCGGTTTCGACGTCGAAGCGCAGGGTCCAGCGGCCTGCGGGCAGCGGCTGCGTGCTGATCCACTGCGCGCCCTCGCGGTGGAAGGTGAGCGCGATGTCGGGGAGACGGCCGAGGGGGTGGCGGGCGATGGCGGTGAGCGTGGTGCGGGCGGCGGGGGCTTCGACAAGCTCAGCCTGAGCGGGATTTATAGCGGGGCGATTACTCCCACCCCGCTCATCCTGAGTCCTGAGCTTGTCGAAGGATCGAAGGATGGATGGCGCGACTTCCAGATCCACCACCACCCTGCCCTCGGCCCCGCGCCGCGCTGCCAGCCGCCAGCCGAGCGCCTTCTCCTTCGCCGCCTCATCGAGCCAGCGGTTGAAGTCCTGGCTAGCGACGTAGGAATTCTCCACCACGATCCCGCCGAAGGTGGTGCTGGCGAGCGTCGCCATCGTCACGTTGACCGCCACCACCACGCCGAACCCGGCGACGAGGATCGCGGTCATATGCCTGCCGTTGAAGGATTTGCGGGTCTGCACGGTCATGGGGTCGCCTCCTGCGGCGTGTCGAAGGTCACTTCGGATAGGGCGGTCTCGCGCGCCTCGCCCTCGGCGGTGACGCGGAAGGTGAAGTCCTGTGCGGCGGTCGTCGGCGGGACGACGACGTAGACGCGCAAGGCCTGCGTGGCGTCGGCGGGGATCGTGCGGGTCAGGATGCGGGCGGCGTCGGCGCGGGCGCTGTCGTCGGTCCACATCGCCGCGCCGGGGAGGCCGACGATGGCGATCTCCATCTTGCGCGGGCGGCCCTCCATGTTGCGCAGGCGCAGGGTATAGGCATTGCGCACCGAGCCGTCGCTCATGAGGATATACGGCGGGTTGCGGTCTTTGGCGACGGTCAGCCCCGTATGAACGCGGGTGCCCAGCGCGAACAGCAGGGCAAGGCCGATACCCGCCCATATCGCGAGATACGCCAGCGTGCGCGGGCGCCAGATGAGTTTCAGGTGGCGCGTCGGCGGCTGTCCGGCCTTCTCGCGCTCGCTGTCCTCCAGCGTGGCGTAGTCGATCAGCCCGCGCGGGCGGCCGACGTCCTGCATCACCCGGTCGCAGGCGTCGATGCACAAGGCGCAGGTGATGCAGCCGACTTGCGGGCCTTGCCGGATGTCGATGCCGGTGGGGCAGACGGCGACGCACTGGTTGCAGTCGATGCAGTCGCCGAACACGTCGGGCGCTTTCTGCGATTTCTTGAGGCTGGCGCGCGGTTCGCCGCGGAAGTCCTTGTAGGTGACCGTCAGCGATTTCTCGTCGGTCATCGCGGTCTGGATGCGCGGCCAGGGGCACATGTAGATGCACACCTGTTCGCGCATGAAGCCGCCGAGCACGAAAGTGGTCGCGGTCAGCATCGCCACGGTGGCGTAGGCGACGGGATCGGCGGTGCCGCTCCAGAATGCGCTCCACAGCTTCGGCGCGTCAGCGAAGTAATAGATCCACGCGCCGCCGGTGGCGAGGCTGATGGCGAGGTAGATCGCCCACTTCACCAGCCGCCGGGCGATCTTGGCCGGTCCCCACGGGGCCTTGTAGAGCCTGAGCCGCGCATTGCGGTCGCCGTCAATCAGGCGGTCGACGTGCTGGAACAGGTCGGTCCAGACGGTCTGCGGGCAGGCATAGCCGCACCACGCCCGCCCCACCGCGCTGGTGACGAGGAACAGGCCGATCCCCGCCATGATGAGCAGGCCCGCCACGAAGTAGAACTCGTGCGGCCAGATCTCGATGCCGAACATGTAGAAGCGGCGGTGGGCGAGGTCGATCAGCACCGCTTGGTCGGGGGCGTAAGGGCCGCGATCCCAGCGCAGCCAGGGGGTTACCCAGTAGACCGCGAGGCACAGCGCCATGATCGCCCACTTGATGCGGCGGAACTTGCCGTCGATGCGGCGATTGAAGACGGGCTCTCGTTTTGCGTAGAGCGAGAGCTGGGTCATGTTGGGGGGCTTGTTCATGGTACTTGTCCCGCCTGGGAGTGCTTCCTTTTTCTCCGTCATCCCCGCGAAGGCGGGGACCCATCTCCTGAACTGGCATGTTGCACGGTCATCAGATGGGTTCCCGCCTTCGCGGGAATGACGGGTCAGGGGGTGGCGGCAGCTTCGGGCTCGGGCGCAGGCGTCTTTTCCCCCCCGCCGAGCGAGTGGACGTAAGCCGCCAGCATCTTGATCGTCACCGGATCGAGGCGGCCGTTCCACGCGGGCATCACCCCCATGTGCGGCTTGCCGATCTGCGCGACGACATCGTCCTTCGTGCCGCCGTCGAGCCAGATCGCATCGGTCAGGTTCGGCGCGCCGAACTGGCGGCTGCCCTTGCCCGCCGGGCCGTGACAGACGGCGCAGTTGTCGGCGAAGAGCTTCGCGCCCTCGGCGTTGCCGCGCGCCTTGCCCGAAAGCGAGAGGACGTGCCCGGCCACCGCGTCGATCTGCGCCGCCGTCAGCAGGCCGTCGCTGCCGAAGTTGGGCATGATCGACTGCCGCGTGACGTCATCGCCGGGCTGGCGGATGCCGTGGAGCAGCGTCGTCTCGATGGTCTTGAGGTCGCCGCCCCAGAGCCAGTCGTCGTCGTTGAGGTTGGGGAAGCCCTTCGATCCCGCCGCGCCCGCGCCGTGGCACTGGACGCAGTTGATCCGGAACGCCGCCGCGCCGCCCGCCACCGCCGCGCGCATCAGTTCGGGGTGCTTCGGAAGCTCCTCGATTCTCATGTCCGCCAGCGCCGCCACGGTCTTCGCGCGGGCGGCGGCGGCGGCCTTCATGTCCTTGTCCAGTTCCCCCCGGCTGGTCCAGCCGAGCGTGCCTTGCGTCGCGCTCGAAAGCATCGGCCATGCCGGGTAGACCACGCTGTAGCCCAGCGCGAAGACGATGCAGGCGTAGAAGGTCCAGAGCCACCAGCGCGGCAGCGGGGTGTTGAGTTCCTCGATCCCGTCCCACTCGTGGCCGACGGTTTCGGTGTTCGTGGCTTCGTCGAGGCGGCCCTTTATATCAGCCATCGTTCTCGTCCTTGAAGATCATCGTCGCGGCGGCGTCGTTCTTCGCGCGGTGGCCGGGCCGGAAGGGCCAGGCGATCAGCACGACGAACACCACCAGCATCGCCAGCAGGCCCCAGCTGTCGGCCAGATGCCGCAGCATGTCGTAGGTGGAGTGAGTGCTGAGGGAGAAGGTCATCGCCCCTTCTCCTTGGCCAGCTTCTCCTGCGCGGCGGCGGCGTTGACATCGACCATGGTACCCAGCACCTGCAGGTAGGCGACGAGCGCATCCATCTCGGTCACCCGCTTGGGATCGCCGTCGAAGTCGCGGATCTGCGCCTTGGGGTAGCGCTTGAGGAGATCGCCGGGATCGGCCTCCGGGTCGGCCTGCGCGTTGAGGTCGGCCAGTGCGCTGGTGATGTCGCGGTCGGTATAGGGCACGCCCACGCGGCGCAGCGCCGTCAGGTTCGCGGCCGGGTCGGCCACCTGAAGGTCACGCTCTGCAAGGAAGCCGTATTTCGGCATCACCGATTCGGGCACGACCCCTTCCGGGTTGGTCAGGTGCTGAACGTGCCAGCTGTCCGAATACTTGCCGCCCACGCGCGCAAGGTCCGGCCCGGTGCGCTTGGAGCCCCACTGGAACGGATGGTCGTACATCGATTCCGCGGCGAGGCTATAGTGGCCGTAGCGCTCCACCTCGTCGCGGAAGGGGCGGATCATCTGGCTGTGGCAGGTGTAGCACCCCTCGCGCACGTAGATGTCGCGGCCCGCCTGCTCCAGCGGGGTGTAGGGGCGCACGCCCTGAACTTTCTCGATGGTGTTGTCGATCCAGAACAGCGGCGCGATCTCGACGATGCCGCCGATGGCGACAACGACCAGCGCGCAGATGCCCAGCAGGGTGATGTTCTTTTCAAGCGTCTTGTGGCGTTCGACGATGGTGGTCATGGTTCTTGTCCCTGTTCGTCGTCAGTTCGCGAGGATCGGGCGATCGGCGGCCGGATCGTAGGCGGCGTCGCGCAGGGGTTTCTCCTCGCGCAGCTTGCCAAGGATCGTCGCCCAGACGTTGACCGTCATGATCACCGCGCCCGCGAGGTAGAGCGTGCCGCCGAAGGCGCGCAGCGCGTACATCGGGTGGAGCGCCGCCACGGAGTCCGCGAAAGAGTTCACGAGGTAGCCGTCGGCCCCGTATTCCCGCCACATCAGGCCCTGGGTGATGCCCGCCACCCACATGCTGGCGGCGTAGAAGACGATTCCCAAGGTCGCGAGCCAGAAGTGCCAGTTCACCATGCGCAGCGAGTACAGGCGCTCCCGGCCCCACAGGCGCGGCACGAGGTAGTAGATCGCGCCGAAGGTGATCATCCCGTTCCAGCCCAGCGCGCCGGAGTGGACGTGGCCGATGGTCCAGTCGGTATAGTGCGAGAGCGAGTTGACGCTCTTGATCGACATCACCGGGCCTTCGAAGGTGCTCATGCCGTAGAAGGCCAGCGCCATCACCATCATGCGGATGATCGGATCGGTGCGGACCTTGTCCCAGGCGCCGTTGAGCGTCATCAGCCCGTTGATCATGCCGCCCCAGCTCGGCATCCACAGCATGATCGAGAACACCATGCCCAGCGTCTGCGCCCAGTCGGGCAGCGCGGTGTAGTGCAGGTGGTGCGGCCCCGCCCAGATGTAGAGGAAGATCAGCGACCAGAAGTGGATAATCGACAGGCGGTAGGAATAGACCGGCCGCTCGGCCTGCTTGGGCACGAAGTAGTACATCATCGCCAGGAAGCCGGCGGTCAGGAAGAAGCCCACCGCGTTGTGGCCGTACCACCACTGCACCAGCGCCCCCTGCACGCCCGCGAACAGCGGGTAGCTCTTGGAACCGAGCAGGCTGACCGGCAGGTCGAGGTTGTTGACCACGTGCAGCATCGCCACGGTGACGATGAAGGCGAGGTAGAACCAGTTGGCGACGTAGATGTGCGGCTCGGAGCGCCTGACGATCGTGCCGACGAAGACCGCGAGGTAGCAGACCCACACGATGGTCAGCCACCAGTCGACGTACCATTCGGGCTCGGCGTATTCCTTGCCCTCGCTGATGCCGAGAAGGTAGCCGGTGGCGGCCAGCACGATGAACAGCTGGTAGCCCCAGAACACGAAACGGGCGAGGCCGGGGAAGGCCAGCCGCGCGCGGCAGGTGCGCTGGACGACGTAGAAGCTCGTCGCGATCAGGGCATTGCCGCCGAACGCGAAGATCACCGCCGAGGTGTGCAGCGGGCGGACCCGGCCGAAGTTGAGGTAGGGCTCCAGATTGAGCCAGGGCCAGGTCAGCTGCGCGGCGATGAACACGCCCGCGAGGAAGCCCGCCATGCCCCAGAACACCGTGGCGATCATGCCCCAGCGGATCGGGTCGTCGTCATAGCGGCCCTGATCGGGGAAGCGCAGCACGCCGCGGGCGATGCCGTCATAGTCGGCGCCGCGCAGGGTAAACCACAAGGCGGTCATCGCCGCGATGGCGACGATCCCCATGTGGATGGCGAAGCCCTGATCCACCGCCAGCGCGGAGGCCATCACGGCCAGAAAGAGCACGGCAAGCCACACGCCTGCCCGCGCCAGCACCGAAACCATAAGCTGTCTCTTTTCGAGATGAGTTGCTGATCAGGGTCCGCCTTGGACGCGGGGCGCGGGAGTCGCATTGACGGGGATCAAAAAGCCTCGTCGCCCCGGACCTGATCCGGGACCGCTGGCCGTGAACGACCGACCTCGCGGTGCGCGCAGCAGGGGCTTCGACAAGCTCAGCCTGAGCGGTGTTGAGAGGAAGTTTATCAGTCCCGCTCAGGCTGAGCTTGTCGAAGCCCCCGCCGGGCAGCACGCGCCTAAAGACAGCCACCGGTCCCGGATCGAGTCCGGGACGACGTCTGGACGAGCGCAAAATTCGCCCCAACTTGCGCCCGATCAATTCATCCCGGTTGCATGAAGCGCAAACAGCGAGGGCCGCTCAAGAGGGGGGACATGCATGGTGCAGCCCCGGCGGTCATTCGAAAGACACGCGATATGCGCAAGATCACCCTGCTCGCCGCTGTGCTGGCCGCCACCGCCTTCACCACGCCCGCGATGGCCGGCAGCCCGGACGGCAAGATCCAGGTCAAGGTGCTGGGCACGGCAGTGCTGCCTGACGGCGGGATCGACAAGGTCAAGTCGATCGATTCGGGCCTTGCCACGACACTCACCGGCATGGGCGTCACCGATGTGGATGCCAGGGCCAACGACAACGTCGTGCCCACCCTCGCGGTCGAATACTTCTTCACCAAGGCCGTGTCGGTCGAAACGATCTGCTGCTTCACCCAGCACCATGTGAACGGCGCGGCGGACCTCGCTGGCACGCGGCTGGTCGATCACGTGCTGATCCTGCCCGCGACGGTGACCGCCAAGTACCACCTCGACACCGGCACCCCGATCAAGCCCTATGTCGGTGCCGGTCCGGCGCTGTTCTTCGTGTTCGATGAAAAGCCCGGCGCCACCGCGCAGGCGCTCGGCGTGGACAAGGTGAAGATGTCGAACTCCTTCGGCGCGGTGCTGCAGGCAGGCGTGGACATCGCGCTCGGCCAGAGCGGCTACGGCGTGACGCTGGACGCCAAGAAGTACTTCATCAAGCCGACCGCCAGCTTCTATGCCGATGGGGCGAAGGTGCTGGAAACGAAGCACGATCTCGGCCCGTGGGTGCTGAGCGTAGGGCTTTCCTACCGGTTCTGAATGCGTTCATTCTTGACAAATATAACCACATGGGTTATATGCCCCAACATCCGGAGCGGCGCCGTACACGTCGCTCCGGTGTATCGGGTCGGCGTCGTGGGCCGGGATGCGGTTTCAGCCGCGATCGCGCAAACCACGCGCCCAACGAAGACCCGGACCGTCCTCTCGGCTCTGGAAACGTCCTTCGAACCGCTTTGTCCTCATGGACAGACAACGCGAAGGCTATCCCGGATGACCCATGACCGCCAACGACGCGAACCCTAACGTCGGTCATACGGGACGGCTCCGATGGAATGCCAAGGTCGAGCCGGGCTGACCACCGCTACCCGGCCGCTCGTCAGAGCAGGTGGAAAACAAACCCCCGCGTCCCTGCTTGGACGCTCCCGACGCCGACCCGATGTTCACTCTCGGATGCGTTGATTTCCCCGGCGTTAGGCCCGCACTCGCCAGCGGGTATTTTTGTGTGCGCTAACTGCACACACACCGTCATCCCAGCGAAGGCTGGGACCGCTGGCCTGTTACGGCCAACTATCGTCAAGGCGCACTGCCGAGGGTTGGGCTTCATGCGGCCAGCGGTCCCAGCCTTCGCTGGGATGACGAGCTTTTTTTGCAAATTCTTCCCCGTACCGGGGAGGAATTACACTTCGTGGAAGTTCAGGGTCGCGTTCAGGATGAACACCAGCGTGCCCGAGCACAGCGAGACGATCACCCGCGCGAGCAGATAATGCGCGTCGAACACCGTCGTCAGCAGCGCGAAGCCGCCGAGGATCACCGCCAGCCCAACCAGCGCGTTGGTGAGGTAATAGACATAGCCGGTGAAGATCCCGCGATCACTCTCCCGGAACACCCAGACCCGCGCGAGCACGTAGTTCAGCGAGTTGGCGAAGAGGAACCCCGCCGTCACCGCCACGAACTTGTCGATACCCAGCTGCGAGACCATCAACCAGATCAGCGCCATGTCGATCGCGAAGCACAGGCACGAGGCCACAGCGTTGCGCACGAACAGCACGGCGGTGTGCCGACTGAACAGGCCGTAGTGCGGGTGAGCGCCAAGGGAGCCCGGCACGATGGGCGAATGAAACATGCCAGTGGCAACGCCGCCGCCTCGCCATGGTTTCCCGCGAGCCGGTAACAGGGACGAACCGTTACCCTGCCTCGGCGACCAGCGTGTCGAAATCGAGGATCGTCACTTCGCGGCGCGAGGGCAGGTCGATCACGCCCTCGTTCTTGAGGCGGGTGAACTGGCGGCTGACGGTCTCGATGGTCAGGCCCAGCACGTCGGCGATCTGCTGGCGCGAGAACGGCAGGGTCAGGATGCGCCGCCCCGGATGCTCGAAATCGATACGGCAGCCCGAACCGCCGAGCCGCTCGGTCATCTCGACGAGGAAGCTCGCCATCTTCTCCGCCGCCGACTTGCGGCCGAGCAGCAGCATCCAGCGGCGCGTGCGGTCCAGTTCGCCCAGCGTGCGCTCCAGCAGCTTGTGCTCCAGCGCCGGATGCTCGCGCGCGAAGGCGTCGAAGTCGCGGCGGGAAAAGACGCAGACGCTGGCATCGGTCAGCGCCGTGACGCCGTGCCCGGTGGTGCCGCCGAAGGGCCGGCCGATGAAGTCGGAAGGATAGACCACGCCGACGATCTGCTCGCGCCCGTCCTCGGTGTTGGTGGAGAGCTTGAGCACGCCGTCGATGACGTTGGCGACGAGGACCGAATCCTCGCCCTCCCAGATGATCGATTCCCCGGCGGTCAGCTTGCGCGTGCGCCCGATGGCGTTGAGCGCGCTGAGTTCGCTCGAGTCGAGCGCGGCACAGATCGCCCGGTTGCGGACGACGCAAAGATCACAGCTGGACATGGTTTCCGATCACCGGGGGCTTTTCGTGGGTTGCATAGCGTATTGGCGGCTGGCGGGAAACTGCAGGGGCTTCGACAGGCTCAGCCTGAGCGGGGTTGGAGGTTTACGCTACCTCCGCTCACCCTGAGCTTGTCGAAGGGGTCAAACCTGCCGCTTCTCGAGCTTGCGCGCCAGCGTGCGGCGGTGGAGGCCGAGGCGGCGCGCGGTTTCGGAGATGTTGAACTCGCACTCCACCAGCGTCTGGTGGATGTACTCCCACTCCAGCGTCTTGATGGAGGTCTTGCGGCCCTCCACCGGCACGCTGGCATCACCGCGAAGGCTGGCGAAGGCGGCCTCGATATCGTCGGTGTTGGAAGGCTTGGCGAGGTAGTGCGAGGCGCCCAGCTTGATCGCCTCGACGGCGGTGGCGATGCTGGCGTAGCCGGTCAGCACGACGATGCGCGTCTGCGGCGCATGGGCATGCAGCGCCTCGACCACGGTGAGGCCGGAACCGGCGCCGAGTTTCAGGTCGACCACCGCGAACTCGAAGCTGTCCGCCAGGAACAGCGCCTCGGCCTCTTCGGGGCTGGCCGCGGAGGCGACACGGTAGCCGCGCCGTTCGAACGAGCGGCGCAGGGTTCGCGCGAAAGTGGGATCGTCCTCGACGATGAGCAGGCTGGCGCCCGTCGCGCCGATGGCGGAGGGAGTGTCGGTCATTGCTTCTCCTGCCGTTGTTCTTGTTCTTCGAGCGCCAGTGTAGCGAGGGGGATCGCCAGTTGCACGCTCGCACCGCCGGTTTCACGGTTCTCCACCGAGACCGCGCCGCCCAGCTTGCGGATCACGTTGACGACGAGGAACAGGCCGAGCCCGCCCCCGTCGCGCCCCTTGGTCGAGATGTAGGGCTGGCCGATGCGGCGCAGCACTTCGGGCGCGAAGCCGGGGCCGCGATCGCTGACGGTGAGCATGACCTGGCGTGCGGCGCCGTCGCCTTCCAGCCATACCTCGATCAGCACGAGGTCGGGCGAGACTTCGATGGCATTGTCGATGACGTTGCCGACGATCTGGCGCAGGCCGGGATCGGCGATGATCTCGACGTCGCCTGCCATGCGGTCGATCACCCGCAGTTCACCGGGGATGCGGGCGCGCCATTCCTCGGCGAGATCGTCGATGAAGCCGCGCACGGTGGTCACCGCCGGATCGACGCCGCGCACTTCTCCCGCCGACATGAGGATGCCCGACACGATGGTCTTGCAGCGCTCCAGCTCGCGGCGCACGTCGGCGAGGTCGGCGGCCATGTCCGGGTCGTCCATGATCGTCGGCTCGTGGCTCCAGTCGCCAAGGATCACCGAGATCGACGAGAGCGGGGTGCCCAGTTCATGCGCCGCGCCCGAGGCGAGCAGGCCCATGCGGATGATGTGATCCTCCTCCGCCGCCTGCTGGTAATAGTCGGCGAGGCGCGCGTCGCTCTCGCGGCGGTTGCGGTCGAGCCGCACGACGAAGACGATCAGCAGCACGGCGGCGAGGACGAAGCAGAACAGGCTGCCGTAGATGTAGAGGTGGAAGTGGTCGCCCGCGAGCCGGTCCGGCAGCTGCAGCGGCTCGTAGTAGAAGGTCAGGAGCGCCATGCACAGGCAGGCGTTGAGCGCGACCAGCCAGCTCCAGCGCGCCTCCAGGATGATCGCGCCGATGACGATCTGGAGGAGGAACAGAAAGGTGAACGGGTTTGTCGCCCCGCCCGAGTAATAAAGCTGCCAGCA
This sequence comes from Novosphingobium sp. FG90, assembly GCF_057808725.1. Taxonomy (NCBI): domain Bacteria; kingdom Pseudomonadati; phylum Pseudomonadota; class Alphaproteobacteria; order Sphingomonadales; family Sphingomonadaceae; genus Novosphingobium; species Novosphingobium sp. FG90. The sequence goes on along the minus strand of NZ_JBMDIO010000018.1, from coordinate 8,308 downwards.
CAGCGCGACGACGTCGATCATCAGCGCCGAGAACATCTCGCGCTGGGAGAACGATTCGCGTTGCAGCACGACGCGCGCGACGGTCAGGTTGATGACGATCAGCAGCAGCGGCGCGAGCAGCAGCGGCGCCAGCGGCAGGCGGACCTTGAGCACCGCGGAGACCACAACGATGGTGGCCAGCTGGCCGAACACCGCGATCCAGCGCAGCTGGGTCAGCAGGACGACGCTGGAACGGCTGGGGGTGCTGCCGGGCACCTCCGGCGGCGCGAACAGCGCCGCCAGACGGTCGATCACGCCCGGCGCCATGTATAGGCGAGCGCGACGAGCGACAGCGCCGCCATCGCGAACCAGGTCAAAGCGTAGCTGAGGTGGCTGTCGGGGAACCTGATCTGGGTGAGGCCGGGGACGGGCTTGAGGGCGGGCGCGGTGCTCGCCTGCTCCGTCTGCACGTCGACGAAGGCAGGGGACACAGCACCCAGCTTGCGGGCCTGCGCCAGTGCGGCGGTGTCGCGCGAATACCAGCGATCGTCCTGCGGGGCGTTGGACTGCAGGATGCTGCCCTTGGGCTCGGGCAGGCGCAGCAGGCCGACGATCGACACCTTGCCCGCAGGCGCCGAGGCTTCGGCGGCGGCGCGGGTGGTCCCGGCGGGCACGAAGCCGCGGTTGATCCACAGGAGCCTGCCGTCTTCGAGGCGCAGCGGCGTCATCGTCCAGTAGCCCGTTCCGCGTTCCGTGGCGGCCCGCACCAGCGCGGTCGCAGGACCGTCATAGACGCCCGAGACGCGGACGCGAAGATATTCGAGATCGAGGCCGAGCCTGCCGTTCTGCGGCAGCGCCTGCGGAGCGGCATGGACGCGCGCATCGACGCGGGCGATCAGCGCATGCTTCCAGTGCATCCGCTGGACCTGCCAGACGCCCAGCGCGACAAACATCGCGAAGGCCACTAGCAGAAGCGCGGCAAGCCCGATGGGCCGCCGCGCTCCTTTTGCCGCCGTTGTGCGGTCCTCGGTCAGGGCAGCTGGCCCATGTCGTGAACGCTCATCGGCATCATGTTGGTGTTGAGGTGGAACATGACCCACAGCGAACCGGACAGCGTGATGATGACCAGAACGATCGTGAAGATCAGCGCCATGACCGTCCAGCCGTTCTCCGACTTGGTGTTCATGTGCAGGAAGTAGATCATGTGGACCACGATCTGCACCACGGCGAAGGCCATGATGACCAGCGCGGTGGTCTGCTTGTCGGGGATCGCGCCCGTCATCACCAGCCAGAACGGGATCGCGGTGAGCACGACCGACAGCAGGAAGCCGACGACGTACTCGCGCATCGAGCCATGGCTCGCGCCGTGCTCGTCGTGGTGATCGTGGGCGCTAGGGTTGGGGTGCGCGTGTTCAGTGCCCATCAGAGCATTCCCATCAGGTAGACGAAGGTGAAGACGCCGATCCAGATGACGTCGAGGAAGTGCCAGAACAGCGACAGGCACATGAGGCGGCGCTTGTTGGCCGGGATCAGACCCTTCTTCGCCACCTGCACGACGAGCGTGAACAGCCAGATCATGCCGAAGGTGACGTGAAGACCGTGCGTGCCCACCAGCGAGAAGAACGCGGTGAGGAAGCCCGAGCGCATCGGCGTCGCGCCTTCGTGGATCAGGTGGCTGAACTCGTAGAGTTCGATGAAGAGGAACGCGCCGCCGAAGACGGCGGTGACCAGCAGCCAGAGCTGCGTGCCGCCCTTGTTGCCCTTCTCCATGGCGAGCATGGCGAAGCCGTAAGTGATCGACGAGAACAGCAGCATGGCGGTGTTGAGCGCCACCAGCGGCAGGTCGAACAGGTCCTTCGGCCCCGGCCCGGCGGCCAGGCTGCCGCCCAGCACGCCGTATGCCGCGAAGAGCATGGCGAAGATGAGACAGTCGCTCATCAGGTAGACCCAGAAGCCCAGCATGGTGCTGCCGCCTTCGGGGTGGTCATGCTCGTTCAGGTCATAGAACGCGGCCTGAAGCTGCGCCTGATCGAGGTTGTGTGCAGTGCTAGCGGTCATGTCTCAGGCTCCCGCGGCGGCGAGCTGGCGGGTGCGTTCCGCCTCGGTCGCTTCGACCGTCTCGACGGGGATGTGGTAGTCCCGCTTGTAGTTGAAGGTATGGAAGATCGCGTAGCCGATGATCCCGGCGAACGAGACCGCCGCAAGCCACCAGATGTACCAGATCATCGCGAAGCCGAGCGCCGTCGACAGACCCGCCAGGATCAGGCCGGTCCCCGTGCCGCTGGGCATGTGGATCGGACGGAAGCCGGAGGTCGGGCGCTGGACGCCGCAGCGCTTCATGTCGTCCCAGGCGTCGAGGTCGTGGACCAGCGGCGTGAAGGCAAAGTTGTACTCCGGCGGCGGCGACGAGGTCGACCACTCCAGCGTACGGCCGTTCCACGGATCGCCCGTCTCGTCCTTCAGTTCCTCGCGCTTCCAGATGGAGACGGCGAACTGGACCAGCATGGCGCCGATGCCACCGGCGATCATCACGGCGCCGAAGGCGGCGATGACGAACCAGATCTGGATCGACGGATCGTCGAACACGCGCATGCGGCGGGTGACGCCCATCAGGCCGAGGATATAGAGCGGCATGAAGGCGAACCAGAAGCCGGGAACCCAAAGCCAGAAGCTGACCTTGCCCCAGAACACGTTGAGTTTGAAGCCGAAGGCCTTGGGCCACCAGAAGTTGATCGCCGCGAAGATGCCGAACAGCACGCCGCCGATGATCACGTTATGGAAGTGCGCGATCAGGAACAGCGAGTTGTGCAGCACGAAGTCCGCAGGCGGCACCGCGAGCAGCACGCCGGTCATGCCGCCGACCGTGAAGGTCAGCATGAACGCGACGGTCCACATCATCGGCAGCTCGTAGCGGATGCGGCCGCGGTACATCGTGAACAGCCAGTTGAACAGCTTCGCGCCGGTCGGGATCGAAATCACCATCGTGGTGATGCCGAAGAACGAGTTGACGCTCGCGCCCGAACCCATCGTGAAGAAATGGTGCAGCCACACGAGGTACGACAGGATGGTGATGACCAGCGTGGCGTAGACCATCGACGAGTAGCCGAACAGGCGCTTGCCCGAGAAGGTCGAGACGACTTCCGAGAACACGCCGAACAGCGGCAGGATGAGAATGTAGACCTCGGGGTGGCCCCAGATCCAGATCAGGTTCACGTACATCATCGGCGAGCCGCCGAAGTCGTTCGAGAAGAAGTTGAAGCCGAGGTAGCGGTCGACGGTCAGCATCGTCATCACCGCCGTCAGCACCGGGAAGGCGGCGACGATCAGGATGTTGGTGCACAGCGAGGTCCAGGTGAACACCGGCATGCGCATCATGGTCATGCCGGGCGCGCGCATCTTGACGATGGTGCACACCAGATTGACGCCCGAAAGCAGCGTGCCGACACCCGCGATCTGCAGGGACCAGATGTAGTAGTCGACGCCGACCCACGGGCTGTACGCCAGGTTCGACAGCGGCGGATAGGCCAGCCAGCCGGTCTGCGCGAACTCACCCACGAACAGCGACATCATGACCAGCACGGCGCCGGCGGTCGTCATCCAGAAGCTGAAGTTGTTCAGGAACGGGAAGCTGACGTCACGTGCGCCGATCTGCAGCGGCACGATGTAGTTCATGAGGCCCGTGACGAAAGGCATCGCCACGAAGAAGATCATGATCACGCCGTGCGCGGTGAAGACCTGGTCGTAGTGGTGGGCGTTGAGGTAACCGTCGTTGCCGTTGAACGCCATCGCCTGCTGGGCGCGCATCATGATCGCGTCGGCAAAGCCGCGCAGGAACATGATCAGACCCAGGATCATGTACATGATGCCGATCTTCTTGTGATCGACGCTGGTGAACCACTCCTTCCAGAGATAGCCCCAGAGCTTGAAGTAGGTCAGGCCCGCGACGAGCGCGGCGCCGCCGAGCAGCACGACCACGAAGGTCGCGAGCACGATCGGCTCCTGCGGGATGGCATCCAGCCACAGGCGCCCGAGTAGCGGGCTCCAGTGGTTATGGGCTTCGGCTTCGATGGCCATGAGTGTCAGTTCCGCGAATTCAGGGAAATGTGAGCGGGCTTCGGCGAAGATGCGGCGGGCGCATCCTCACCACCGAAGCCGATCGACTGCGGCGCGGGGATCCCGGCGCCGTTCAGCGAGCGAAGGTCGGAAGGCGCCTTGACGGAACCGTCGCGCACCTGACCGGGCATCTGCTCGCACAGGGCACGGACCCAGGCCAGCTCGCGCTTGACCGCTTCGGAGGGGTTGGCGCTCTCGGCGACCGCGCGGTCGCGGCCGTCCTTGTCGTAAGACAGCATCTGCACGTTGCGGATGCCCGCCTTGCCCAGACCGCCGCGCGCGTCGAGAGCCATCATCTCGCTCATGCACATCTTGCCCGGCTGGACGCACATGTTGACGACGGCGTCATAGAGCTTGGGGTCGACATTGGCGAAGCGGATCGCCGGAACCTTCTGCGTCGGCTTTTCAAGCTCGAGGTAGGCCGTGCGGTCGAGCGTGCCGCCCATCTGCTTGGCCGGAACGCCTTCGAATTCCGAAGCGGCGATCACGTCGCCGGCGGGCTGCGGCTTGGTGCCGGTCGCCTTCACGTCGCCGACCCACTTGGCGAAGTCCGCGTCCGAAACCGAACGCATCTTGAAGCGCATGTGGGTGAAGCCCGCGCCCGAGTAGTTGGCCGAGAAGCCGACCGATTCGACGTTGGAGTTCATCACCGCGTGCAGGCGCGTTTCCATGCCCGGCATCGCGTAGATCTGGCCCGCCATCGCCGGAACGTAGAACGAGTTCATGACGTTCGCGGAAGTGATCTTGAAGTTCAGCGGGCGGCCGCTCGGCACGACCAGTTCGTTGACGGTGGCAACGCCCTGCTCGGGGTAGATGAACAGCCACTTCCAGTCGAGCGCGACGACTTCCACCTCGAGAGGCTTCGCATCCTGCGAAACCTGGGTCTGGGCGTCGATGCGGCCGATGGTGCGGTAGGGATCGAGAAGGTGGGTGCTGGTCCAGGTCACGGCGCCAAGGCAGATGATGATGAGCAGCGGCGCGGCCCAGATCATCAGCTCGAGCTGGGTCGAGTGATCCCAGTCCGGCTCGTACTTCGCGTCCTTGTTGTTGGCGCGGTAGCGCCACGCGAAGATCACCACCGCCAGCATCACCGGCACGACGATCAGCAGCATCAGCAGCGTCGCGACGACCACGAGGTCGCCCTGCTGCTGTGCAACATCGCCCGACGGCTTGAGCACGAGGGTGTTGCACGCCGACAGCGCAGCGGTCAGCCCGAGGGCGCCCACGACGCGCATCGCGCGGTTACGGAACGGGCCGAAACGACGGCCGGGCGGGTTCAGACGTGACTCGGGCGGTTGCATGGCGCGTCGCCTAGGCCCGTGCTGCGGATGCGAACATAGGACATTTTGTCCAATCCCCTTACGGCGTTTCAGATACAATAGGGCGGCCAATTGTGAAGCCGCGCGTCCGTCGCGCCGGTGCGATTCGCGGACGGGCGGGACTCTCGCTTATTCCCGTGTTATACCAGACGAAGGCCGAGATACGCCAGATGAGCACAACCACGACCCCGACCCGCGAGGAACTCGGCCTGCCGACGTTCAAGCCGCACCACGCGATTTCGCCCGGCGAGATCGCGATCGGCGTGATCATCGGCCGTACCTCGGAATTCTTCGACTTCTTCGTCTACGCCATCGCCTCGGTGCTGGTGTTCCCGAAGCTGTTCTTCCCCTTCGTCGATCCGCTGACCGGCACGCTCTACAGCTTCGCGATCTTCGCGCTGGCCTTCATCGCGCGCCCGTTCGGTTCGCTGTTCTTCATGGCGCTCGACCGTGCCTACGGCCGCGGCGTCAAGCTGACGATCGCGCTGTTCGGCCTAGGCGGCTCGACGGCGGCGATCGCCTTCCTGCCGACTTATGAGACGATGGGCGCCACCGCGATCTGGCTGCTGGCGATCTTCCGCATCGCACAGGGCTTCGCGCTCGGCGGCACCTGGGACGGCCTCGCCTCGCTGCTCGCGCTCAACGCCCCGGAAAACCGCCGTGGCTGGTGGGCGATGGTGCCGCAGCTCGGTGCGCCGTTCGGCCTCATCGTCGCCAGCGCGCTGTTCGCCTACATGATCGCCGTACTGCCCGCCGCCGACTTCCTGGAGTGGGGCTGGCGCTATCCGTTCTTCGTGGCGCTCGCGATCAACGTCGTCGCGCTCTTCGCGCGCCTGCGCATCGTCGTCACCGAGGAATTCCAGACCCTGTTCGAAAGCCGCGACCTGCAGCCCGTCAGCGTCATGGGCACCGTGAGCAAGGAAGGTCGCACCGTCCTGATCGGCGCCTTCGCCCCGCTCGCCAGCTTCGCGATGTTCCACATGGTCACCGTGTTCCCGCTCTCGTGGGTGTTCCTGTTCACCAAGGAAGCGCCGACCCGCTTCCTGCTGATCGAGGTGCTGGCCGCCGTCTTCGGCCTCGTCGCCGTGCTGTTCTCGGGCCGTCTCGCCGACCGTTACGGCCGCCGTACCCTGCTCGGCACCTGCGCTGTCGGCATCGCGGTGTTCAGCGGCTTCGCGCCGCAGCTGCTCGACGCGGGCACCGCCGGTGAGCTGGTGTTCATGATCGGCGGCTTCATCCTGCTGGGCCTGTCGTTCGGCCAGTCCTCGGGCGTCGTCGCCTCGGCCTTCGCGACCGACCACCGCTACACCGGTTCGGCGCTCACCAGCGACCTTGCCTGGCTGTTCGGCGCGGGCTTCGCCCCGCTGGCGGCGCTGCTGCTCTCCACCCACTTCGGCCTGATCGCCTCGGGCGGCTACCTGCTCTCGGGCGCACTGGCCACCCTGCTGGCCCTGTGGCTGAACAAGGAACTCGCCAGCCGCTGATCGACCAGTCATCCAGATAAAGAAAGGCCGCGCCCCAAGGGTTGCGGCCTTTCTTATATGCACATGTTCCCCAATGACGACCGCTCCTCCGATGCGGCCGATTGTCACGCGCAGACATAATCGCCTGTTACCCCGATCGGATAGACAGGAGGCGCTGATGATTCTGAGCCGCGCACAAAGACGAGGGTTAGATGGAAAAGCCTTCCTGCTCGGATATATAGACCGAACAGGATATACGATCGCTGGCGACAAAGCCTGGACCAGGGACGAGTTGAACGCCGTGCGGCGGCTCTATCCCGACGCTGCGGCATTATCGGTTGCATTGCCCTGCCGATCTCCTGCCGCCATCGGACATAAGGCCCGGCACATGGGGCTCGTCGTTCCTCGCAAGATCTGGTCGCAAGCAGAGATTCTCGCCTTACGGCGCCCCTACATTTCAGGAATGCCCGTCCAGGAGATCGAGCGGTTGCTGCCGGGCAGAAGCAGGCATCAAATCTGGCATAGAGCTCATCGGTCGGGCTTCAGACGACCGCGCATTGCTCCAAGGCCGACAGGTATTCCAATCGTAGATGCCGTAAGGCTGCGTGCCCACGATCACCGGCTCACGATGGGTGATCTGGATGCTTTCGTCGGAAAGCGACGGTATTTTGTCTCGCCGCGCCGAATCGACTGGAATGCTCTTCAAAGGGCGATGACGATGCTCGGCGGCATACCGTTCATCGTATGGAACGAGCTTTGATGCACCGCGCAGCGCGAAACTGTTACCGGTGGACAGCTGAAGAGGACGCCGAAATCTGCAAAGGGTATCCTTGCTATCCCCTTTTGATGCAACGGCTTCCCGATCGAACTCTAGCTGCGCTCAAACATCGGGCGCGATGGCTGGGCGTGGTTGCAACCAGACATATCTGGACCAGCCGTGAGGTACGCGACCTCACCAGAATTTATAGCGACCATCCCAGCAACGGAGAACTCACACGCCTTTTCCCGCATCTGACATTACGCCAAATAACAAGCAAGGCGGCTCATCTCGGTCTTCAGCGCCGAGCAAAATGTTTGAGGATGCTTGGTGTGCCGGCATTGGATGCCATTCGTCAGCGTGCGAGCAGTGTAGGGCTGTCACTGGTTGAATTGGACCGTAGAGCGCGAACAGGTCGCTATTTCCAAAAATCTCGACGTGATCCCATCCTCAAGTACATTGCTCGGGCCGCGATGCTACTTGGAGGCGACGTCGTAATAACGTGGGATGAACTCGAATGACCCCGCCGCCGGAATGGCGGCGCAGGCATACTTTTCCATAATAAAAAAACCGCCTAGGATTTCCCTGAGACGGCTTGGCGTTCTGTCGGTTGGTTGCGGGGGTAGGATTTGAACCTACGACCTTCAGGTTATGAGCCTGACGAGCTACCGGGCTGC
>NZ_JBMDIO010000017.1:0-104985 GCF_057808725.1 Novosphingobium sp. FG90 | reverse complement strand
GCCGACCCGATACACCGGAGCGACGTGTACGGCGCCGCTCCGGATGTTGGGGCTTGTAACCTATTTGGTTATGAATGTCAAGGTTTCACAGGCGGATTGGGATAGGCGATCACCAGCGACAGCGGTTTTTCTCCCCGTTGCCAGATGCCGACCACGGCGCCGTCATAAAGGTAGGCGGTCATTCCCGGCATCAGCTTCGCGCGCCTGCCGTCGGACACCACTTCGCCCTCGCCCGAGAGCACGTAGTAGACTTCGTCATGGGCGATGGGGTGTTCACCGATCGCCGCGCCCTTGTGAAGCACGCGGCGGCGGAATTCCATCGTGCGCGGGGCAGGTGCGGCATCGGAAATGCGATAGGCGGTGCTCATGCCGATGGCGCCGTGTGGAGGGGCCTCATCACGAACCGTATCGCGCTCGTCGATCACCGCCATCGTTGGTGCGGGCGCCGCGACCGCGGCTTGTCCGTTGGCGGCAAGCATAAGAATAAGAACGATAAAACCGGATTTTCCCTTGCCACTTTTCATGCCGAATCTCCCTTTGCCAGAGGTTCTTGACACCGCGACCTCACTGCTGCACATATTGATGACACCGGTTACCAAGGATCGCAAGGATGATCCTCGGAATGGGTGGGGCGATTTTTGGAGGTCGCCTGCGAAGCTCCGCAAGGGGCGGGAGTAGAGGTGCCGGAACCACGCGCGCGACAGTCGCGCTTTCTTCTGACACCGGTATCATTTTTGACCCGACGGGGTCGTGAGGGGATGTTGTCATGCGCCAGCATGTTACCGGAATTTCGCTTTTGAAGGCTGCCCTGTTCGCGGGCAGCGCACTCGTGTCGTCGGCTGCGATGGCGCAGGATGCCGCGCCCGCAGAGCAGCAAGCGACGGATGCCGCCGCGCCCGCGGACGAGACTGCCAGCGCGAACGACATCATCGTCACCGGCTTTCGCCAGTCGTTGCAGGCCGCGCTCAACGTGAAGCGCGAATCGATCTCGGCGGTCGACGCTGTCGTGGCCGAGGACATGGCGAAGTTCCCCGACCAGAACCTTGCCGAATCGCTCCAGCGCATCCCCGGCATCTCGATCCAGAAGGACGGCGGCGAAGGCCGCGCGATCACCGTGCGCGGCCTCAGCGCGCAGTTCACCCGCGTTCGCGTCAACGGGCTGGAGACGATCGCGACCAGTTCGGACGGCGCCTCCGCCAACCGCGACCGCTCGTTCGACTTCAACGTTTTCGCCTCGGAGCTGTTCAGCAGCCTCGTCGTCCACAAGACCGCCGAAGCCAGCCTCGACGAAGGTTCGCTGGGCGCGGTGGTCGATCTCAACACCGGCAATCCGCTGGCGGGCAAGGCGGGCTTCACCGGCGTGCTCAACGTGCAGGGTTCGTACAACGACCTGTCGAAGAACGTCGGCCCGCGCATGGCCGGGCTGCTGTCGTGGCGCAACGATGCGGGCACCTTCGGCGTCAACCTCTCGGCCGCCTATTCGCACACCGACACGATCGAGAACGGCAACAACTCGGTGCGCTGGGCGCAGGCCTATTTCAATTCGGTCGACGGAACGCCCTGCTACTACTCGGACGTCGGGCCGACCGGCGGCGTGCCGGTAAGCTCGGGCGGCGGCTATCGCCCCTCGGCGGCGTGCGACGCCGCCAGCCTCGCGTTCCACCCGCGTATCCCGCGCTACGGCGTGGTCGAGCATGATCGCAAGCGCCTCGGCCTGACCGGCTCGATCCAGTTCGAACCCACCGACAAGACCAAGTTCTCGATCGACGGGCTCTATTCCTCGTTCAAGGAAACCCGCGCCGAGCAGTGGCTCGAAGTGCTCGCCCGTTCGAACGAGCGCCGCTTCGACGTCGTCGATCCCGTGTACGACGACAACGGCAACATGGTCAGCGCGACCCTGAACAACGCTTACGTCCGCACCGAAAGCTACCTGCGCAAGTCGGAGACCGAGTTCTGGCAGGTCGGCGCGACCTGGGACCAGGACGTCAGCGACAGTTTCCGCTTCACCGTGCTGGGCGGCATGTCGCAGTCGAACGCCGACATCCCGGTCGAAACCACGATCGCCTACGACAACAAGAACGCCAACGGCTTCAGCTACGACTATTCGGACATGAAGTCGCCGGTGCTCAGCTATGGCATGGACGTCACGGACCCGGCGAACTTCCAGCTCGCCGAAATCCGCGATCGCCCGTCCTACGTGAAGAACAAGTTCAAGACCGCGCAGCTGCGTACCGAGTGGGACCTGACCGACGGCTTCACCGTCAAGGCCGGTGCGGTGTGGCGGCGCTACAACTTCCAGACCCAGCTGTTCATGCGCGATACCGCCGCATGCGGGGCCAACGGCACGCAGGACCTGATCCTCGGCACCGTGACCTGTTCGTCCAGCGTCTACGGCCTGCCGGTGACCTCGGGCATCTCGCAGCTAGTGAGCCTGGGCGATGCCGGACAGCCCGGCGGCACCACTAGCCAGTGGATCGTCGCCGATATCGCGAACGCCGCAGACTACACCAATCTCTATGGCCGCACCGCCAAGGAGGACTTCGGCAACAATCGCCGGGTGCAGGAGACGACCTCGGGCGGATACCTGCAGTTCGACGTCAAGGGCGACCTCTTCGGCCTGGAGTATGCCGGCAATGCGGGCATCCGCTATGCCCATACCGACCAGAAATCGACCGGCTACTCCGCAGGCGTCGCCGCGACCGTGCAGCGCACCTATGACGACTGGCTGCCTTCGATGAACCTTGCGTTCTACCCGCGTCACGACGTGATCCTGCGCGGTGCGATCGCCAAGGTCATCACGCGCCCCGCGCTGAGCAACCTCAATCCAGGCGGCTCGGTCGATGGGTTCAACTACCGTGTGAACTTCGGCAACCCGTTCCTCGATCCCTATCGCGCGACCAATTTCGATGCGTCGATCGAATGGTATTTCGCCCCGCAGGCACTGCTTTCGGTGGCTGGCTTCATCAAGAAGATCCAGAGCTTCCCGGTCGCCGGGCAGTACACCGCCACCCTGCCGCAGCTTGGCCTCGGCCGCGATGTGCTGGGCACCAGCACGCCTGCCTACATCAACTACGACCCCAATCAGGAATACGTGGTGTCGGCGCAGGTCAACGGCGAGGGCGCGACGCTCAAGGGCGTGGAAGTGGCGCTGCAGCTGCCCTTCACCTTCCTGCCGGGCATCCTGAGCCACACCGGCTTCCAGGGCAACGCCACTTTCATCCAGAGCAAGGCCGACTACACGATTACCGGTCCGGCGGTTTCAGCCTGTACCCGCGTGACGGCCGCCTGCTCCCTGGTCGGTGTTCCGGACACCTACACCAATACCCTGCTCGGCGTGTCGAAGCGCGCCTGGAACGCGACCGTCTATTATGACGACGGCAAGTTCAGCATCCGCGGCTCGGTCAGCTATCGCGGTCCGTTCGTGGACGGCACCAGCGCGACCAACAACATCTTCGAAGGGTACGGTTCGTACACCAGCGTCGATGCGGCGATCCGCTACAAGGCGACCGAATGGCTGGAACTGTCGATCGACGGCAACAACCTGACGGACGAGTACCGCTATCGTTTCAACGACATCTACGCGAACCGCAATTACGAGAACAATCACTTCGGGCGCACGATCCTGTTCGGCGCGCGCGCGAAGATCTGATCTCCTCCCCTGACGCGGGGTTCACGGGTTCCGGCCCGTGGGCCCCGCTCCTTTTTGTTTTCCAAGGGAGACCGGTGTGGATTTCGATCGCAGAACCCTGATCGCAGGTTCGCTTGCCGCTGCTGGCTTCGCCTCATCGGCCCGTGCCCAGACACCGCCTCCCGCTGCCTCCAAGGCGCTGCCGCCAGGTCTGCCGCAGCCGACCGAAACCATCGACCTGTGGCCCAGGGGAGCCCCCGCGCGCCTCAGGGCGCCGCTGACCGAGACGGTGGACGAACGCTCCACCGACGCCCTCGTCACCGACCGCGCGGTCCATGGCGTCACCCGCCCGCGCATGGTGGTGTTTCGCCCGGACCGGCCCAACGGCGCGGCGGTGATGATCACGCCGGGCGGCGGCTACGCTCGCATCGTGGTCGACAAGGAAGGCTACGAGATCGCGCGCTGGCTGACCGCGCGCGGCTTCACCGCTTTCGTCCTGTTCTACCGCCTGCCGGGCGAGGGCTGGTCGAGCGGCCCCGACACCCCGCTCGCCGACGCGCAGCGCGCCATGCGCCTGATCCGCCACCGCGCGAAGGACTTCGCGATCGACCCCGAGCGGGTCGCGGCGATGGGCTTTTCCGCCGGGGGACACCTCTGCGCCGACCTTGGCGCGCGGTTTGCCGCGAAAGTCTACGATCCCGTGGACGAAGCGGACAAGCTCTCCGCCAAGCCGTTCTGCGCCGCGCCGATCTATCCGGTGGTGAGCATGGACCCGGCCATCGCCCATGCCGGATCGCGGGGCCTGCTGCTCGGCCCCTCGCCGACGCCGGAGCTTGAGGCCGCGCATTCGCCCGACCGCGTGGTCCCCGCCGATGCGCCGCCGCATTTCCTCGTCCATGCCGAGGACGACGACGTCGTGCCGGTGGAGAACACCGTGCGCCTGCGCGCGGCGCTTAAAGCCCGCAAGGTGCCGGTCGAGGCGCATTTCTTCGCGCAGGGCGGCCACGGCTTCGGCCTGCGCCGCGCCATCGGCAAGCCGGTCGAGATATGGCCCGAGATGTGGCGGGCCTGGGCGCGGACGGTCGGGTTCGGGTGACGATGCACGTTGCCCTTGGGGCTTCGACAGGCTCAGCCTGAGCGGTGGTGAGAGGTTTACTCTATTTCCGCTCAGCCTGAGCTTGTCGAAGGGTCAGACGCTACGCCTGGACCACCATCGTCAAAGCCCGCGCCTCACCCGGCTCCAGCGCCGTCATGCCGCCGTCCGGGTGCGCGAAAGCATTCGGCATCGCCGTCGTCGGCTCGATGCACAGGAAGTCCTCACCGGGCGGGGCATAGAGGTGCAGGAAGCCGGCCTCGGGCGAAGTCACGCTGACGGTTCCGAGCCGCGCCTCGCCCTGCCAGCCGAACCAGCAGTTGTCGGTCAGCGCCACGGGATCGGGCACCGCTCCGGTCGCGAAGTCGCCGAAGGCATCGGCGGGCGCGGTCTCGCTCGGGATGAAGCGCGCGTCGCTGAGCCACGCACCATCGGCGGCGAAGGTCACCCGCGCACCGGGATCGCGCACGAAGTAAGGATGCTGGCCGAGCGCGCAGGGCATGGTGCGGTCGGACTGGTTGACCACCTCCAGCGTAACGCGCAGCGCGCCGTCTTCCAGCACGAAAGTCTGGGTGGCGGACCAGTCCCACGGCCAGTGCCCATCCGCCGAATGTATGCACGCGAGGACTGCGCGGTCGGCCTCTTCCGCGCGCACCATCCATGGCATGATCCAGCCGAGGCCATGGATCGGGTGCTCGAAGCCCGCGACATTGCGGGGCAGGGCATAATCCTCTCCCGCAAATGTGAAGCGTCCGTCCGCGATGCGGTTGGCGTAAGGCACCAGCGGGAAGCAGGCGGCGTCCAGCGGGCTGACGGCATCCGCCGGGGTGGGGCGCAGGATGTCCCTGCCGCCGACCGCGAACGAACCGATCGACCCGCCCAGATGCGGCAGCAGCGTCGCTTCGCTGCCGCCCGAATGCAGCTGGATCAAGCCGCCATCTCCTCAAGCGTGCGGCCGCGCGTCTCGGTGACCATCGCGCGCACGAAGAAGAACGAGAGGAAGGCGCTCAGCGCATAGAATCCATATGTCAGCGGCAGGCCGAGCCCGGCGGCCATCGCCGGGAAGCTGACCGAGATGCCGAAGTTGGCGATCCACTGCGCGAAGCCCGAGACCGCCAGTGCCGAGCCGCGAATCTGGTTGGGGAACATCTCTCCCAGCATCACCCACATGACCGGCCCCCAGCTGACGTTGAAGAACACGACATAGGCGTTGGCCGCGATCAAGGCCACAGTACCGGTCTGGTCCGACAGGGTCAGGTGGCCGCCTGCGAAGCTGCCGCTGGCGAAGCACACCGCCATCGTCCCCAGCGTCACCGCCATGCCCGCCGAGCCGACCAGCAGCAGCGGCTTGCGCCCCAGTTTGTCGACCAAGAGCACGGCCACGAGGCAGGCCAGGATCGAGAGCGTGCCCGAGAGGATGTTGATGAGCAGCGCGTCGCTCTCGGAAAAGCCGACCGACTGCCACAGGACCGCGCCGTAGTAGAACACGATGTTGATGCCGACGAGCTGCTGGAACACGGCAAGCCCGATGCCTGCCCATACCAGCTTGCGCAGGCGGCCGGTTGCGGGATCCCTGAGGTCGGCGAAGCTCGGCCGGTGGTGGTCGGCGGCGATGGAGAGGAGGCTCGCGCGGATGTCGGCGATCATCTTCGCGGCCGTTTCCGCGCCGAAGATGCGGGTGAGGACGGCCTGGGCCTCGGCCTCGCGCCCGCAGGCGACGAGATAGCGCGGGCTTTCCGGGATCATGAACAGCGCGAAGAGGTAGATCACGGCCGGGATCACCTGCATCCAGAACATCCAGCGCCATGCCGGCAAGTCCAGCCACAGTGGGTCGGTGCTGGAGCCCGCATGCTTCGCCAGTGCCCAGTTGGCGACGAAGGCGCCGGTCAGGCCGGTGATGATCATGATCTGCTGCAGGCTGGAAAGCCGTCCGCGGATCGAGGCGGGAGTGACCTCGCTGATGTAGACCGGCGCCAGCACGCTCGCCGCGCCGACGCCGACGCCGCCGATGAAGCGGGCGATGATGAACAGCAGCGAGGAGGTCGCCGCGCCCGCGCCAAGCGCGCTGACGACGAACAGGGCGGCGCCGATCATCATGACGCTGCGGCGGCCCCAGACATCGGCGAGGCGGCCCGCCACGAAGGCGCCCACCGCGCAGCCCAGCAGGATCGCGCCGACGTTCAGCCCGGTGCCCAGCGCGGAGAGGTCGAAGGCACTCTCCAGCCCGTCCTGCGTGCCGTTGATGACGCCGCTGTCGTAGCCGAACATGAAGCCGCCGATCGTCGCCACCGCCACGATCATGGCGACGAAGGCCATGTTGACCTTGCCCCCGTACTCCACGCCAGCGGGCGCGCTGCCCATGTCTATCGCCGCCATTCGCTCACATCCTCTTTTTATAAATCAGGTCTGCCTGGTCATGTCGTCAGAACCAAGCCTTCCATTCGCCCCAATCCCTGCCGGTCATTGCGAGCATGACGCCGCAATGACGAGGGGCGGGTGATCGGCACAAGCTAGCTCGCGGGGTATCCCGCCGGGAGGCCCGGCACGTCCACCGCGAAGGTGAAAAGATCCCCGGCATGGGGTTGTGCCGCCAGATCGGCTGCTGACAACCCTTTGCGCGCGCTTGTCGCATAGACGGTGCGAAGGTCCGCGCCGCCGAATGCGATCTTGGTGACGTTGGCGACCGGGAACTCCACCCGGCCGAGAAATTCGCCATCGGGCGTGAAGCGGGCGACGCCCCAGCCGCCGAACAGGCCGACCCAGACCGTGCCCGCACTGTCCACCACCGGGCCGTCGGGATAGCCCATGCCGTCCGGGATGCGCGCGAAGAGCCGCGTCTCGCCGGGGTGTCCGTCCGCGCCGACGCGGGCGGACAGGATCACCCGTTCCAGCGTGTCGACGAAGTAGACGGCGGCACCGTCCGGCGAGAAGGCCGGGCCGTTGGTGATGACCATCGGCTGCGGGGAAAGCGCGGTGCAGGCGCCGCCGTGGAGGCGGTAATAGCCGCCGCTCGGCGCTTCCTCGGCATTGTCCATGGTGCCCAGCCACACCGAGCCGTCCGGATGGACGGCGGCGTCGTTGAGGCGGTTGCCGGGCAGGTCGGGCTCGACCGCATGGAGCAGCGCGAAGGCATCCTCCTCGAGACGGTGCACGCCCGCCTTCGCACCGACCAGCAGCGCGCCATCGGCCAGCGGGATCACCCAGCCGGGCTCCTCCGGCGCATCGATGGTGTCCAGCACGCCGCCTGGCGGGTCGAAACGGTGAAGCTTGTGGCCTTTGATGTCGACGAACCACAGACATTCGCGCGCGGCGTCCCACACCGGGCCTTCGCCCAGCGTCGCGCCGACCCTGCAGGCGACTCGAGGAGTCATGGGCGGCGTCATCTCAGCGCCAGCCGGCATCGACGAAATACTCGTGCCCCGTGCACATCCGCGCATCGTCGGAGGCGAGGAACAGCGCCAGCGCCGCGACGTCGGCGGGCTGGACGCGGGACTTGAGGCACTGCGCGTCAAGGATCTCGCGCTCGCCTTCGGGGGTGTACCACTTCTCCTGCCGCGGTGTCTGGACGTTGCCGGGCACGATCGCGCAGACGCGAATGTTGCGCTCGCCCAGTTCGCGGGCCATCGCGCGGGTCATGCCCTCGATCGCGGCCTTGGCGGTCTGGTAGAGCGAGAGCTGGTCGAGCGCGAGGTGCCAGCTGATCGACCCGAAGTTCAGGATCACGCCGCCGCCCGCCGCTTCCATGAAGGGTACGGCGGCCTGCGCGGCGAAGAACAGGTGGCGCAGGTTCACCGCCATGCGCTCGTCCCAGTATTCCGGCGTGACGTCGGCGATGGCGTGGCGGTCGTCGTTGGCGGCGTTGTTGACGAGGACGTCGAGCCCGCCCAGCGCCGCGTGCGCCGCCGCGATCTCGGACTTCACGAAGTCGAGGTCCTTGAGGTCACCCGCCACGAAGCGCGGCGTGAAGTCCACCGTGCCGTCAAGGCTTGCCACCAGCGCTTCGGAAGGTTCGGCGGCGATGTCGACGAAGGATACTTTCGCCCCCTGGCGCGCAAAAGCCTCGACCAGCGCGGCGCCTATGCCCGAGCCGCCGCCCGAGACGAACACCCCCTTGCCCGCGAGCGAGGGAAAGCGCGCGACCTGCGCGGTGGGGGAGGGCGTCGTGGTGGTCAACATGGCAGTCCTTCGAAATGCAGGTATTCGTAAGCGGGAGAGATGCGCCCCGGCCGCAAACCCCGTTCGTCATTGCGAGCGAAGCGAAGCCATCCCGGGCGGTTTGCACTGCCTCGCAATGACGGGGAGAGAGGTTCAGGCAAGCGCGTCGGCCTTTGCGCCGATCAGTCCGCGCGCGGCGAGGTTGCGGTAGAGCGCGGAAATTCCGGTCTCCCAGGCAGGGGCATCGCGCGAGGTGGCGACGGTGTTGACCAGCGTGCCGAGGCGGTCGCTGGAGATCGTCACCACGTCGCCGACCTTGTGCGTGAAGCCGCGTCCCGGCGCATCGCGGTCCTGCGTCGGTGCAAACAGCGTGCCGAGGAACAGCACGACGCCGTCCGGGTACTGGTGCTCGGAAAAGCACTGGCGCAGCAGCTCCAGCGGCGGGCGGCTGATTTCCGACATGCGGCTCTCGCCTTCGAGGAGGAAACCTTCCGGCCCCTCGATGCGCAGCAGAACCTGCGCGTTCTCTACATCGGCGACGGTGTAGCCCGTGTCGAACAGGCGCACGAACGGGCCGATCGAGCAGCTGGCGTTGTTGTCCTTCGCCTTGCCGAGCAGCAGCGCCGAGCGGCCCTCGAAATCGCGCAAGTTGACGTCGTTGCCCAGCGTCGCGCCCACGGCCCTGCCGCGCGCGTCGGAGAGCAGGACGATCTCCGGTTCCGGGTTGTTCCAGTCCGAATCCGAGCGCACGCCGATCGTGGCACCCGATCCCACGGTGGAGAGCACCGGCGACTTGGTGAAGACTTCCGCGTCCGGCCCGATCGCGACTTCGAGATACTGCGACCACATGCCGTCCTCGATCAGCGCCGCCTTGAGCGCTGCCGCCTCCGGGCTGCCGGGCACGACCGAGCGGATCGAGCCGCCGATGCGCTCCTCCAGCCCGCCGCGCACCGCCTGCGCCTTGTCGGCATCGCCGCGCGCGCGTTCCTCGATCACGCGCTCCAGCGCGGAAACGGCGAACGTCACGCCCGCTGCCTTCACGCACTGCAGGTCGATCGGGCTGAGCAGGGTGGCGCTCGCCAGCACGTCCTCGGCGGCGCCAAGGGCCTTGCCCTGCGCGGGATCGAAGGCGCCCGCATCGACGAGGTCGGCGACGGTCGGCGCGGCGCCGCTCATATCGTAGACCGCGCCGCCGCTCAGCAGCACCGGCGTCGGCCCTTCACCAAGGTCGAGGCGGCCGAGGAACAGGCCGTCCTTCCAGTCGGCGGGGAGCATATCGAGCGAGGTCATGCCGTTTGTCCTTTACGTCGGGGTAGCTATCTTTAAGTCGTGCGTGTCCGAGGGGGCTTCGACAGGCTCAGCCTGAGCGGATTTGAGAGCGATCCCCCATTCCCGCTCAGGCTGAGCCTGTCGAAGCCCCCGCGTCCGCTCACAGTGCGCGGAACTTGAAATTGCTGAAGCGTGCCTCGCCCTGTCCGGCCGAGTAGAGCCCCGGTCGCAGCATCAGGAAGCCGCCGCGCACATTGTGGTGATAGCCGGAGACTTCCATGCCCCGGTCGAAGCGCTTCCACGTCTTCCCGCCGTCGCCGCTGGTGTGGAAGGCGACGATGTGGCGGTCATTGCGCACCCGCATCAGCATCTTGCGGCCGTGGTAGTTGGCCGGGCGCCCGCGCTCGATGCCGTACTGGTGCGTTACGAACTTGGCCGCGTCGAAGCCCAGTCCGCAGTAGAGTTGCTGGTCGTAGAACAGCAGCAGGCCAGCGGTGACGCCGGGGTCGATGTCGATCTCGCAACTGAATTCGTAAGCCTGGTCGCCCGCGATCAGCAGCAGCGGCGAGGAATCGACCGGGGCCTTGCCGGTGGCGGTCAGGTGCAGCGTGTTGTTTGCCACCCGCGCGCGGTCGCGCTCGGTCGGCGAGGGCTTGAAGAAGTTCCAGCGCCGCCCGATCTCCAGCGTCGAGAAATCGTCCGACAACGGCATCCCGTGCGGACCGGCCTTGCGGCCGCCTTTGGGCGCGCGGATCGGCTTCGACAGATCGCCGCCTTCCATGCGGAACCAACCGTCGGCGGTCCAGCTGACGGGGTCGAGCAGGGTCTGGCGGCCGAGCGTCCAGAAATCCTTCTCGAAGCCGTGGTAGACCGACCACCAGTCCCCGGCAGGCCCCTCGAACAAAGTGGCGTGTCCGCGCGACCACCAGGCTTCGGACAAGTCGGTGGTGCGCACGATCGGGTTGTGCGGGCAGTTCTCCCAGGGGCCGTGGATCGACTTCGAGCGCGCGGCGATCACCATGTGTCCGGTGGGCGGACCGGCGGTGCCGCCCACGGCGGTCACGAGGTAGAAGTATTCGCCGCGCCGCACGATCTTGGGGCCTTCGGGGGAGAATCCCTCGACGTCCCAGTCCTCCGGGTAATGCCAGGGGTCGTAGACGTGCTCTACCGCGCCGACGGTCGAGAGGCCGTCCTCGGCCAGCCGGATGCGGTCGCCGCCCGAAAGGAACAGCCAGCGCGACCCGTCCTCGCCGACCGCGTGGCCGGGGTCGATATGGTCGGGCAGGCCGAGGCTGACGGGTTCGCTCCACGGGCCTTCGGCCTTGTCGGCCCAGACTACGTACTGTGCGTTGGGCGTGGCCTTGACGGTGAAGTAGATGAAGAAGCGGCCGCCGTGCTTGCTGATGTCCGGCGCCCAGACCGAGCCTAGGTTCTTCGTCAGCGCGGCGGTGAGGGGCCGCCAGTTGATGAGGTCCGCCGAATGCCACACGACCAGACCCGGATAGGAATCGAAGGTCGAGAAGGTCATGTAATAGTCCTTCCCGTCGCGCACGATCGTCGGGTCGGGATGGTCGCCCGCCATTAGCGGGTTGAGATAGGTGCCGTTGCCCTGGTCCGGGATGCGCTGGTCGTCGAAGCCGCGCCGGTACTTCGAGGCACTGTTCGAGGCGGGCTTCGCAGGCGCGGATGCGGCGGCCGTGGCTGCGCTGGCGCTGCCCGCCATCGCCGTCAGCGATGCCGCGCCGCCGGCTGCGCCCAGCGCTGCGGTCAGGGCCTCTCGGCGGTCGAACTTCATGCCTCTCTCCGGTTCTGGTCTGATTTATGCTAGCGCTATCATTTGTAGGGCAAGTGTCAACGAAAATCGCAGGAACGCTTGATCGTGTCGGCGCAGGCCATACAAGCCTGCAGATGCACGAAATCCCTGCAAGAGCCCGCGACGGCGACCCCACCATCGAAGACGTGGCCGCTGCCGCCGGGGTGTCGATCCGCACGGTCTCGCGCGTGCTGAACAAGTCGCCCAAGGTGAATGCCGAGACCCGCCAGCGGATCGAGGCCGCGATCGCCGCGCTCAACTTCCGGCCGAGCGCGCGGGCAAGGGCGCTGGCGATGCGGCGTTCGTTCCTGATCGGGCTGATCCACAACGACCGCAACGCGCTGGTGCTCGATTCCATCCAGCGCGGCGTCGTCGCCCTGACCGCGCCGCGCGGCTACGAGGTGATCGTCCACCCCACCCCGCTGGAGGCCGAGGCGGCGATCCGCGACGTGCTGGGCTTCGTCGAGCGGTCGCGCGTGGACGGACTGGTGATCCTGCCGCCGGTCTCGGGCGTGCCGGGGCTGGCCGAGGCGCTGGCGGAGGCGCAAGTGCCGGTGGCGGCGCTGTCCTCGGTGCCGATCGCGGGCTTTGCCGACGTCATCGTCAGCGAGGAGCGCAGCGCGGGCGCGCAAGTTGCGCGGCACCTGCTCGATCTGGGGCACCGGCGGCTGGGCATCGTCAACGGTCCCGCCGATACGGCCTCAGCCATGGAGCGCCGGGCGGGCTTCATCGAAGAGGCGACGCGCGCCGGAGCCAGCGTGGCCGAAGCGCCGGGCGACTACGACTTCGCCTCGGGCGTGGCGGGGGCGGAGCAGCTTCTGGCCCTTGCGGAGCGGCCGACCGGGATTTTCGCGGCCAATGACATCATGGCGGCAGGCGTGCTGAAAGTCGCCGCAGCGCACGGGATCGCGGTGCCTGCGGGGCTGTCGGTGGTGGGCTTCGACGGCAGCCTGGTGACGCGGATGCTGAGCCCGGCGCTGACCTCGGTGCTGCGGCCCTTCGGAGACATGGCGGCGGCGGCGGCCGAGCGGCTTATCGCGAGGATCGAGGGCGGCGAGGCGCCGGAGCCGTTCGAGGTGGAACTGCGCGTGGTTCCGGCGGAATCGACGGGGCCGGCGCCTAAGTAACCGGCCGTCGCCTCAAAGGCTTCGCCACCCTGAACTTGTTTCAGGGTCCATGGTGCCTCCTGCCCGGAACTTCGGGCAGCAAACCGACGGGGCCGCTGGTGACACGCCCCCTCATGTCAAACCTCCCGATGGACCCTGAAACAAGTTCAGGGTGACGAACTGTAATGCGAGGGCTTACGCCGCCACCGGCTCCAGCCGTCCCCCGTCCAGCGCTGCCAGCCCGGCTTCCACCGCGCCGACGAAGCGCGCGTCGGTGGCCAGATCGCCGAACACCTCGCGCATGGCCAGAACGCTGCGCCAGTCACCCGCACGCTCCAGCAGCGGGGCGGCGAGGGGATCGGTGATCGTGCGCCCGTCCCGCGCCGCGCCTGCAAGGAAGCGCAGCCATGCCGCGATCGGCAGCGCCAGCCGCTCGACCGGGCGCCCGGCCGCCAGCGCCTCGCGCGTGGTGTCGAGCAGGCGATAGGGCAGCTTCTGCGACCCGTCCCAGGCGATCTGCGACAGCAGGTGCCGGATCTCGGGATTGCGGAAGCGCGCCAGCACGTCGGAGATGTAGCCGCCAAGGTCCAGCCCGGGAGGGGGAGCGATCGACGGTGCGATGTCCTCGCGCATCAGGCGTTCGGCGAAAGCGGCGAGTTCACTGTCGGCCATCGCCTCGCCGACCGTCTCCAGCCCGCGACCAAGGCCGATATAGGCGAGCGACGAATGCGCGCCGTTGAGCAGGCGCAGCTTGGCCTTCTCGAACGGGCGCACTTCGCTGGCGAACGTCACGCCTGCGAGATCGAGCGCCGGTCGCTCTCCGGCGA
Source organism: Novosphingobium sp. FG90 (assembly GCF_057808725.1). Classification (NCBI taxonomy): domain Bacteria; kingdom Pseudomonadati; phylum Pseudomonadota; class Alphaproteobacteria; order Sphingomonadales; family Sphingomonadaceae; genus Novosphingobium; species Novosphingobium sp. FG90. The sequence goes on along the minus strand of NZ_JBMDIO010000017.1, from coordinate 91,094 downwards.
AGCGATCCTCGATCACCCACTGGGTGAACCGTTCGCGCTGGATCGGCCAGGCGTCTTCCAGCCCGGTGGCGGCCGCGATGCGGGCGCGCAGGGCATCGTCGGTGGCGGGGGTGATCGAGTCCACCATCGCATTCGGGAACGCGACATGGTCGGCGATCCAGCGGGCGGTGTCGGGATCGATCGCCTCGGCCAGCGCGATCGTCGCGGCCTCCAGCTTGCGGCCGTTGTCGGTGAGGTTGTCGCAGCATAGGACCGTCACGCCGGGCAGCCCGGCAAGACGGCGCGCCTGAAGCCCGCGCACCAGCCAGCCGGTGAACGAGCCCGGCGTCCAGTCTCCGGACCGCGAGGCATCGAGGTCCGCCTTGATGGCCGGATTCGCGAAATCCAGCGCTCCGTCCGCGCCGAGGCAGTAGCCCTTTTCGGTCACGGTGGAACTGACGATGCGGGTGTCCGCATGAGTCAGCGCGCCGAGGATCGCGGCCGGATCATCCTTGGTGAGAACGCCGCCGATGGCGCCGATCACGCGATACGCGACCTCGGTGTCCAGCAGGGCCAGCGTATAGAGCCCGTCCTGCGGGTTCAGCGCATCGGCCACGCCGCGCGAATTGAGGCTCACGCCGGTCAGTCCCCAGCGCGGGTCCTGCGCCAGCAGCGTGTCGAAGGCGGCCGCCTGATGCGCGCGGTGGAACGCGCCCGGCCCGAAGTGGACGACGCCCCGCTTCACCGCCGAACGGTCGTACTGCGGCCGGACTACGTCTGCGGGGAGGGCGGAAAGGGTGCTGTTCGAAAGACGGGTCATGCCGGTTCCACCTCGCGCGCGGGCGCTTCGAGGCCGTAGGCCTTGCGCACCAGCCCGACGGTCAGTTCGTGGGCGAGTTCGGCAGCCTCCCAGTCCTCCATGCGGTGCTCGGCGACGAGGCGGGCGAGGAAGCCGCAGTCGATCCGCCGCGCGACGTCGTGCCGCGCCGGGATCGACAGGAAGGCGCGGGTGTCGTCGTTGAAGCCCACGGTGTTGTAGAAGCCCGCCGTCTCGGTGGTCATCTCGCGGAAGCGGCGCATGCCTTCCGGGCTGTCGTGGAACCACCATGCCGGGCCAAGCTTGAGGCACGGATAGTGCCCCGCCAGCGGCGCGAGTTCGCGGGCGTAAGTCGTCTCGTCCAGCGTGAAGAGGATGACCTTGAGGTCCGGCTCGTTGCCGAACAGGTCGAGCATCGGGCGCAGCGCCTCGACGTACTCGGTGGCGCGCGGAATGTCGGCGCCCTTGTCGCGGCCGTGGCTGGCGAAGAGGCGGGCGTTGTGGTTGCGGGTGGAGCCGGGATGGATCTGCATGGTCATGCCGTCCTCCACGCTCATGCGCGCCATTTCGGTGAGCATCTGGGCGCGGAACAGCTCGGCCTCGTCGGCGTCGGCTTTCCCGCCCATGACCTTGGCGAACAGCGCCTCGCATTCCAGCGTCGAGAGGTTGGCGGTGCGGGCAGTGACGAAGCCGTGGTCGGTCGCCGTCGCGCCCATCGCGCGGAAGTCGGCACGGCGCTTGCGGTGCGCGGCAAGGTACCCGGTCCAGCTCTCGACGTTCTCGCCGGACAGGTCGGCGAAGCGCACGATGTCGCGCGCGAAGCTGTCATGCTCGGGGTCGATTACCGAGTCGGGGCGATAGGTGGTGACGACCTTGCCCTGCCAGCCCGATGCCTGAATCGCCTTGTGGTGCTTCAGATCGTCGCCCGCGCCCTCGGTGGTGGCGAGCAGTTCGATGTTGAACCGCTCGAACAGCGCACGCGGGCGGAAGGCGGGGGAGGCGAGGGCCTCGCCGATAGTGTCGTAGTAGAAGTCGGCGGTGCTCTCATCCAGCGCCACGTCGATGCCGAAGACTTCGCCGAAGACGTGGGGCAGCCACATGCTCGACGGGGTGCCACGGAACAGCTTCCAGTTCGCGGCGAACAGGCGCCAGGCCTCGCGCGGGTCGGTGGCGGGCATCACGCCGCCTTTACGGGGCACCGCCAGCGCGTCGAGATCGATGCCTTGCGAATAGAGCATGCGGAACAGGTAGTGGTCGGGCGCGAGGAGCAGCTCGGTCGCGTTGGTCCAGGCCGCGTCGGTGGCGAACCATTCCGGGTCGGTGTGGCCGTGCGGGCTGACGATCGGCAGGCCGGCGATTTCGGCATAGAGTTCGCGGGCGATGGCGCGCGTCGTCGGGTCGGCCGGCAGCAGGCGGTCGGGGTGCAGCGAGAGCTTGGGCATCCTTGGGACTCCTCGGGGAGAGTGCGTTTGCGGCTCGATTACCGAGTTGTGCCAGCGCTGGCAATGCTGTATCGGCGGGCCATGGTCGAAACGCTTTCCAAACCCGTCACCGTGATGCGGATTTCCGCCGAGGATCACGTCGCCGTCGCGCTGGAGCCGCTTGAGGCAGGCGCCGAGGTCGTGGTGGACGGGCAGGCGATCCACTTGCGCGATGCGATTCCGGCGGGCCACAAGTTCGCCGTCATGCCGATCGCCGAGGGCGCGCCGGTGCGCCGCTATCGTGCGCCGATCGGCCTCGCCACCCGCGACATCGCGGTGGGCGAGCATGTCCATGTCCACAACGTCCGCACTGCGCTTTCGGGCGAGAATGCCTACGCCTTTTCCGGTGTTCGGGCGGAGGAACACGTAGCGCAGTCCTCGCGCAGCTTCCGGGGCTATGTGCGGCCGGACGGCAGCGTTGGCACGCGCAACGAATTGTGGATCCTGCCCACGGTCGGCTGCGTCGGCCGCCTCGGCGAGCGGCTGGCGGCGAAGGGTAATCTGCGGGCGCCCGCGAACGTCGATGGCGTCCATGCCTTCAACCACCCGTTCGGCTGCTCGCAGCTGGGGGCGGACCTTGACGGAACGGCGGCGGTGATCGCCTCGCTGGCGCTCAACCCCAATGCGGGCGGTGTGCTGCTGCTGGGCCTCGGCTGCGAATCGAACCAGCTGGAAGAACTGCTCAAGCGCATTCCGGAGGACCGCCGCGACCGTCTGCGGGTATTGCGCGCCCAGTCGGAGAGCGACGAGTTCGCCGCCGGAGAGGCGCTGATCGACGAACTGCTGGGGTTGATGGCCGGGGATCGGCGCGAGGACGTGCCGCTCTCGAAGCTGCGGCTGGGCGTGAAGTGCGGCGGCTCGGACGCGATGAGCGGGCTCACCGCCAATCCGCTGATCGGGCTCATGGCCGATGCCGTCACCGATGCGGGCGGCGCGGCGATCCTCACCGAAATCCCTGAGATTTTCGGCGCCGAGAACCTGCTGCTCGAACGCGCCACCAGCGAAGAGGTGTTCGACAAGCTCTCGGGCCTCGTCAATTCCTTCAAGCGCTACTTCATCGAGAACGGCGAGCCGGTTTCCGAGAACCCCAGCCCCGGCAACATCGCGGGCGGCATCACCACGCTGGAGGAGAAGTCGCTGGGCGCGGTGCAGAAGGGCGGTCTTGCCCCGGTCTGCGACGTGATCGGCTATGGCGAGCGGATTTCCACGACTGGCCTTACGGTGCTCGAAGCGCCAGGCAACGATGCCGTCTCCACCACCGCGCTGGCGGCGGCGGGGGCGACGATCACGCTGTTCTCGACCGGACGCGGGACGCCGCTCGGCAGCCCGGTGCCGACGATGAAGATCGCCTCCAATCACGCGCTGGCCGAGCGCAAGCCGGGCTGGATCGATTTCGATGCCGGGCTGGTGCTGGAAAAGGGTATGACCGGCGCTGCGGACCTGCTGCTCGACCGCATCATCGCGGTTGCGAGCGGGGAGCTGGCACGGAACGAGAGCAATGACGAGCGGGCTATCGGGATATGGAAGCGCGGGGTTACGCTGTAAGCGCTCGCTCGCCCCATCTTGATCGCGTCATTGCTTCGCTTCGCTCGCAATGACGAAACGAGTGAATCTGGGGCCTGGACCTACTCCACCACCAGAAAATATTCCGCCGTGCGATTGCCCCCGTTCCGCACTTCGATGACGTAGCGCTGGGTGAACAGCGGTATCCAGCGGCAGGCGCGGCGCGCGTCGGCGGTGGTGCAGACCGGGCGGCGCTCGGCGTCCAGCACTTGCAGGGTTACCGGCGTATCGCCCGGCGTCGAGAGCGCGATGCTCGCCTTCCTGCCGGAGAGGAACACCTGCTCGAAGCTGTCGCTGGTTCCCGGCTGCGCCTTGCCGGTCCGGTAGCCGGGGCCGAGCGGGCTGCCGCGCAGCGGGGCCTGTTCGTTCGGGACCAGTGCGCGCCATGCGGGCACCGGGTCCTCTCCCTGCCATCCGTCGAGCGGCCGCGCGCCCGCGCGCTCGATCACGCCGAGCGCGCGGGCCAGCCCCTCGTTGTCGGCCCGGCCCTGCGCGCTCTGGGCGGAGGACAGCGCCAGCGCGACCCGTTCGTTGACGTCGGGCGCATCGTCCTGAGCGAGCGCAGGCGCCGCCGCCAGCACGGCAGCAGTGAAAATCGCGGGAATGCGCAGCAATGGGCTCATCGTCTGAACTCCGGAGCAACGGTGAAGCAGGCGCCTCTTTCGCCGGGCGCGAGCGAAATCTCAAGATGGTGCCGCGCGGCGATTGCACGGCACAGCGCGAGGCCAAGGCCTGCGCCCTCGGTGCCGAGCGAGCTGCCGCCGCGGGCGAACTTCTCGAAAATCCGGTCGCGCTGGTCCTCGGGAATGCCCGGTCCGTCGTCGCTGACGATCAGCACCGGCCCCCGTCTCAGCGTCAGGCGAACCGTACCACCGGGCGGCACGAACTTGAAGGCGTTGTCGAGGAGGTTGGTGATCAGCCGCGTGAGTGACATTTCCTCGCCCTGGATGGCGACTTCGGGCTCTATGTCGAGGATCAGGCGATGCCCTGATTCCTCTGCGCTGTCGGCGTAGAGTTCGCCCAGCCGCGCCGCCAGGCCGCTGAGGTCCACCGGGGCGAGGCCGTGCCGGTCGCCGCGCCGGGCTTCGCTGGCGGCAATGTCCAGCAGCGATTCGAGCATGCGGATAATGCCCCGGATCTCGGTCCGGGCATCGGCGATGCGCGCGGCGGTCTCGGCATCGGGCGTGGCAGCCAGCGCCTTCACCAGCCGGTTGTCGAGATGCATCAGCGGCGTGCGCATCTCGTGCGCGACATGGTCGGTCGTCTCGCGGTGGGCGGCGGCGAGGCGCTTGAGGCGGGCGAGGGCGTTGCCCGAGTGCGCGGCCAGTTCGTCGATCTCGTCGTGCCCGGCCGAGCCGCGCGCCAGTTCCTCCAGCGCGGCGTCGTCGGGCTGGCGGAAGGCGGCGTTGATCCGCTCCAGTCGTCCCGCAAGGCGATGCGCGGCGGTCCACCCGCCGAGCGCCACCGCCAGTGTTGCCAGCACACCGCCGGTCAAGAACACCAGCGCCACCTGCCGCAGCAGCATGGAAAGGTCACGATACTCGTGCGCGACCAGCAACTTGAGGTTCGGGCCGAGCTGGGTGGCACGCGCAAAGGCGCGCTCGCCCCCTTCGATGCGAATGTCGGCGGCCTCGGAGATCCCGGCGTGCAGGCCCGGCCATTCGGTCAGGTCCCCGGCGATGCGCTTGCCCCGCGCGTCGGCGAGGAGGTAATGCGCCGGGTCGCCGTTGCGCGGCTGCAGGGCGAGGCGGTCCTTGATGCGCTTGGCCAGTTCGTCACGGTCGCCGCTGGCGTAGATGTCGACCATGCCCGCAAGATCGACGTCGACCGCGCGTTCCAGCGCCTGCCGGTTTGAGCGCTCGATCGTGGCATTGGTCAGCAGCCACAGCCCGAAGGTGATCACCGCCGCCGTGGCGATCGCCCAGAGGACGATCTGGGCGAAGATCGAATTGCGGATGAAAGCCAGCCGCTTCATGGGGATACGCGGCGCGTGAAAACGCTCACCGCCCGTCCAGCAGCCTGTAGCCGGAGCCCCAGATCGTCTCGAGCGCGGGCTTGTCGAAGCCTTCCTCAAGCTTGCGGCGGAGGCGGCCGATGTTGACGTCGACCACGTTGGTCTGCGGATCGAAGTTCATCTTCCACACGTCGCGCAGCAGCATCTCGCGCGTCAGCACTTCGCCCGCGTTCTCCATGAAGTAGCGGAACAGCTCGAATTCCTTGGGGCTGAGCGCAAGGTGGCGGTTGTCGCGAAAGGCGGTGCGCGCCTTCACGTGGCATTCGAACGCGCCGTAGAGGATCACGGCGGAATGTTCGCGCCCCGAGGAGCGGCGGTGCAGGGCGCGCAGACGGGCGAGCAGTTCCTCGCCCTCGAACGGCTTGGCGAGGTAGTCGTCGGCGCCCGCGTCCAGCCCTTCGGCGCGGTCGGTCGTGCGGCCGAGCGCGGAGAGCAGCAGGACCGGCGTGCCGACCCCGCTTTCGCGCAGCCGCGACAGGATGGTGATGCCGTCGAGGTCGGGCAGCATGCGATCGAGGATGATGACGTCGAAGCGCTCCGCCCCGGCGCGCTTCAGGCCGTCGTTGCCGGTGGCGCACCAGGTCAGCGAGTCGCCCGAAAGGCTTGCCAGTTCCTCGACTTGCGAGGCGGCGCGGGAATCGTCCTCGATGTAGAGGATGGACAGGCCGCTCATGCTGTCCCTGTTCTCGGGGAAGTGCCGACGACGGCCGACCGATCGTTTCCGCGAGGAAGGCCCTCCCGGCTCCCCACGCGATACGATCCATCGGCCGCCGCCGGGCTGGACGGAGCCGGATGCCGCCTAAGGGGACTGGGACGACGGCATGCCCGGTTCCGAAACGGGTCGGGACCATGCGAAACGACACAAGTGCCGCGATGGGAAAGCGAGGTGCGAATGGCATTGTCCCCCGGCCGCGATGCGCGGGCTTTCGATCCGCGCATCGCCGCTCAGTTCATGTCGGCGCAGTGGATATACGACAGCGTCCCGCCGGTCGCCTGACAATACCTGTTAAGCAAGGCAGGCGTCCGGGAAGCCGTCCTGTCAATTCGCCTTGGGCGCTGCCGCCGAGGCATCCACCGGAAGGCCGCCCAGCTCGGTGACCAGCTTGGTATAGGCGTCGAGATAGGCGAGCACGATGATCTGGCCGATCTGCGTGTTCTGGTAGCCGCCGCCACCGGCCGCTCCGAATGTGCCGCCGAAGAAGCCGCCGCCGCCCGCGCCGAAGCTGACGTCCGACTTGCGGGCATAGCCCTCGGTCAGCGCCTCTTCCACGGTGGTGCGCGAATTGACGATCGAGAGGGTGACGTTCGCCTCGCCCTTCTTGACGTTCAGACCGCCCGCGATGGCACCCACGCCGCGCCCGAACAGGCCGCCGACGCCGCCCAGCACGCCGCCGAGGCCGCCGCCGCCCGAATTGTTGTTGGTCGAGACGATGTCCGGCTGCAGGAAGTAGTCCGCCGCCTTGATCTGGCCCTTGCCGATGTTGGAGCCCTTCTGCAGTTCACCCTGCTCGGCGAGGGCGCGCTCCATGGCGCTGTTCTGCAGCGAGCGGCCGCGATTGACCATGGTGAAGCAGCCGGACTTCTGCACGAAGACGCGCAGGATCGCCTCGGGACTGCCCAGGCTCAGTTCGCGCCACCACTGGGTGTCGGGCTCGATGATGGCGACGGTGCCCAGGTTCTTGCGGCACATGGGGATCGACTGCTGGCCCTTTTCCTGAAGCTTGCGCCCGGAGGACTGGTCGGCGAGGGCGGGGGTGGCCGCAAGGGTGGTGAGCGCGGCCAGCGTGCAAACGAACGTCTTCATCAGTAGTGCTCCCTATTCAGTCGCGCGAAAGCGCGATGCGCCCAATCCCCTAGGCGACGAACTCCTTATGCGTTCACTCTTGCACGAACAAATGACGATGTCTGTGAGAATCTTTCGCAAATACAACGTCAGGAGGGATTTACCGCCATGTTGTCGATGAGCCGCGCCGGGCCGATCCGGGCCGCCACGATAAGCCGCATCGGCCGGTCCGAACGCGCCGTCAGGAGCATCAGGTCATCCGCGTCGCGCAGTTCGGCGTAGTCCACCGAGCGGAAGCCACCCGCGACGATTTCGGCCTGCAGCCTGGCGAGGGTTTCGGGCACGTCCGCGCCCGCCTCGATCGCGGCGATGGCGCTGCGCATCGCGGTCGGCAGCGCGACGGCCGCCGCGCGTTCATCGGCCGAGAGATAGGCGTTGCGCGAGGACATCGCGAGCCCGTCCGCCTCGCGCACGGTCGGCACGCCCAGGATGGCGTCGGCCGCCGGGCGGGTGAGGTCGAGATCGCGCGCCATGCGGCGGATGACGGCCAGTTGCTGCCAGTCCTTCTCGCCGAACAGGGCCAGGTCGGGCATGACCTGGTTGAACAGCTTGCACACCACGGTGGCGACGCCGTCGAAGTGGCCGGGCCGCGAGGCGCCGCACAGGCCCTCGCTGACCCCGGCGACCGCAATGCTGGAGGCGAACCCGGCCGGGTACATCGCCTCGACCGTGGGAGCCCAAAGCAGGTCCACGCCTTCGGCTTCCAGCAGCGCCGAGTCGCGGGCAAGCTGGCGCGGATAGGCGTCGAGATCCTCGTTCGCGCCGAACTGGAGCGGGTTGACGAAGATCGACACGACGACGGCCGCGCCCCGGCTTTTCGCCTCGCGCACCAGCGTCAGATGGCCGTCATGCAGGGCGCCCATCGTGGGTACGAACGCGACCTGACCGGTCTTGCGAAGCTTGGCAACCGCATTGCGCAGTGGATCAAGGGCGTGGACGGTTTGCATTGGGCTTGGCTGCTCCGGTATGATGGGTGCGACCGAAAGGTGCGGTTCGGGCTTTAGCCCTGGCGCGCCTGCGGGGGCAATGATTTCAACGTCGGGCCGGGCGACCGGTCTCGCGCGAACAGGATAACGGTCACGTGACAGCGCATCGCATCGTCTTCGCCAACGAGAAGGGCGGCACCGGCAAGTCCACCACCGCCGTCCATGTCGCCATCGCGCTTGCCTATCAGGGCGCGAATGTCGCCTGCATCGATCTCGACCACCGCCAGCGCACGCTCTACCGCTACCTCGAGAACCGCATCGAGACCGAGCGCAGCCGCGAGATCGCGCTGCCCGGCGCGCGTTTCGCGGTCTACGACGGTGACGACGTCGGCGAACTCGACGACCTCGCCGAGCAGATCGCCGACGGCTACGACTTCCTCGTGTTCGACACGCCCGGCCGCGACGATCCGTTTGCCCGCCACGTCGCCACCACGGCCGACACGCTGGTGACGCCGCTCAACGACAGCTTCGTCGATTTCGACCTTCTCGGGCAGGTGGAAAGCGAGACCTTCAAGGTCAAGCGCCTCTCGTTCTACGCCGAAGTCATGTGGGAGGCGCGCAAGAAGCGCGGCCTCAAGACCATCAACGAAGGCCGCCGCGAACTGGACTGGGTGGTGGTGCGCAACCGCGTCCAGCACGTCGAGGCGCGCAACATGCGGCGTATCGACGGGGCGCTGCAGGAACTGTCGAAGCGCGCGGGCTTCCGCGTTGCGGCGGGCCTGTCCGAGCGCGTGATCTTTCGCGAGCTGTTCCCCTCGGGCCTGACCCTGCTCGACAAGGGGCACCTCGGCGATCTCGGCACCAGCCACCTCGTCGCGCGGCAGGAGCTGCGCGGGCTGGTGGCGGGGCTCAACCTGCCGGTGCCGGTACGGCGGGAGTCCGAAACGGCCTTCGCCGCCGCAGGCTGACGGGAAAGCCCATGATCAAGCTGCTCTGGCTGGTCGCGCTCGGCTGCATCGTGTGCCGGATGCTGATCGGCCGCTGGCCCTGGGAGAAGAAGCGCAAGGTCGCCGGGCCGTCCTTCGAGACGGCGCAGGCGCGGGCGCTGCTGGGCGTGGACGCGGGCGCCGACCGGCGCGACATCGTCGAGGCGCACCGCCGCCGCATCGCGCAGGTCCACCCCGACAAGGGCGGCAGCTCCGAGCAGGTGCACGAGGCGAATGCCGCGCGCGACCTGCTGCTGGCGCTGCTGCCGGCGGATTAACCTTCCCGCGCGACCTGGAACCCGGCGAAGGACTGGTTCACCGGCATCAGTTCCAGCGTGTTGATGTTGACGTGCGGGGGCAGGGTGGCGACCCACAGGACGGTTTCGGCGATGTCCTCGCCGGTCATCGGGTTCACGCCTGCATAGAACGTGTCGGACGCGGCCTGATCGCCGCCGTTGCGCACCACGGTGAATTCCGTCTCGACCATGCCGGGCTCGATCGAGGTCACGCGCACGCCGGTGCCGCTCAGGTCCGAGCGCAGGCCGAGCGAGAACTGGCGCACGAAGGCCTTGGTGCCGCCGTAGACGTTGCCGCCGGTGTAGGGGTACGTCGCCGCCACCGAGGACAGGTTCACGATCGCGCCCTTGCGCGCGATCAGGCCCGGCAGGAGCTTGTGCGTCAGCGAGACGAGGCTGACGACGTTGGTGTCGATCATCGTCTTCCAGTCGGCGAGGTTGGATGCCTGTGCAGGCGTTGCGCCGAGCGCCAGCCCTGCGTTATTCACGAGGCAGTCGATCTGCGCGAACGCGCCGGGAAGCGCCGCCAGGGCGGCGTCGCGGGCGGCTTCGTCACGCACGTCGAACACGGCGCCGTGGAACAGGTCCGCGCCCAGTTCGTCGGTCAGCGCCTGCAGCCGTTCGGCGCGGCGGCCGGTGCCGATCACGCGCCATCCGGCCTTCACGAAAGCGCGCGCGCAGGCTTCGCCGATACCGGAGGTCGCGCCGGTTACGAGGACGGTCTTCATTGGGGGTATGCTCCTTAATCGGCCGAGAGGACGGTGACGTCCATGCGGAAGCTGCGCGCCTCGCCGGGCGGCAGCGTGATGACGCCCGGCTTCTCGCGGAAATCGCCGGTAAAGCCAAGGGGATCGGCATGCCCCTGCCATGGTTCGATACACAGGTAAGCCGCGCCGGGCTTCTGCCAGATGCCCAGCATCGGCGTGTCCGGGAAGGCGATGGCAAGCTGCGTGCCCCCCGGAGCGCCATATGTCAGCGCGCGGCTGGAGAGGCGGTCCCAGATCACCGCGTCATCCTCGAACAGCGCGGCGTCCAGGGGCAGGATATGGCCCTCCACCGGCGTGGCGACGGGCTCGGGCAGGAGGAGGCCGGTGGGGCCGTCGAGGCGGCGGATCGGCTGGGGTTCGGGCTGCTCGAAAGCGACGACGTGGTCGGCCTTGGTGGCACCGCCGGGCAGGGGCCAGGCGAAGCCGGGGTGAAAGCCAAGGCTGAAGGGCAGCGATGCCTCGCCGGCGTTGACCACCCGCGCCTCGGTGAACAGCGCCGTGCCTTCCAGCCGGAACGCCATCTCCAGCACGAAGGCGAACGGATAGACGCTGCGCGTTTCCGGGCTGTCGGTCAGGCGGAACAGCGCATGATCGGTGCTCGCTTCCACGACCTCGAACACCGACTTGCGGGCGAAGCCGTGGCGGGGCAGGGCGTATTCCTCGCCGTCCAGTCGGTAGGTGTCGCCGTTCAAGGCCCCGACGATCGGGAACAGCAGCGGTGCATGGCCGGTCCAGAACGCCGGGTCGGCGTCGGTCATGTACTCACGGCCGAGGCTGTCGGTCAGCGACCACAGTTCCGCGCCCAGCGGGTTGATCCGGGCGGTGAGATCGCCGGAGGAGATGGTCACGAAGTCCACGTCGGTCCCCTATCGTCATCCCGGCGAAGGCCGGGATCGCTGTCCGTGAACCGGCAGGGCGGATCACGGACAGCGCTCACCTAAAGACCGCCAGCGGTCCCGGATCAAGTCCGGGACGACGATCAGCCCCGCAGCACCGCGCCCAGCTTGGCGGCGGCGGCGGTCACCTTTTCGCTGATCGCCTTGAGGTCGGCTTCCTTGTAGCTGGCCTCGACCGGCTGCAGCGTGACTTCGAGCGCCAGCGACTTCTGCCCTTCTGGCACGCCATTCCCGCGGAAGTCGTCGAACAGACGCACCGCGACGATGTTCGCCTTGTCCGCGCCCTGCACCAGCCGCATGAGATCACCCGAGGGCAGCTCCGCCGGGACCAGGAAAGCATAGTCGCGCGTCACCGCCTGCAGCGCCGGGGGCGCGTAGGAGACGCGGGCGAAGGTGGCTGCGCCCTTCTTGCCGGGAATGGCGTCGAGGAACAGTTCGGCGACCGCCACCGGCCCATCGACGTCGAACTGCTTGGCAGTCTTCGGATGCAGCATGCCGAAGCGCGCCAGCACCGGCTTGGGGCCAAGGCGCAGCGTCGCCGACTGGCCGGGGTGGAACTGGGGGCCAGCCTCACCCATGACCTGCAGCTTGTCGACCGGGGCGCCGGCCTCTGCCAGCAGCGCCAGCACTTCGGCCTTGGCGTCATAGGCGTCGAAGGTGGAAGCCTTGCCGGTCGCCCAGCCGCGCGCGGTCTTCTCGCCCGCGAGGACGACGGCCAGCGTCAGCCGCTCGTCGCTCGCGCCGCCGTTACCGCGCAGGTAGCGGCGGCCGATCTCGAACAGGCGCAGCGAGGCCGCGCCGCGATCGAGGTTGCGCTTGGCTGCCATCAGCAGGCCCGGCAGCAGCGAGGGGCGCATGGCCTTCATGTCCTCGCTGATCGGGTTGGCGAGAACCCACAGCGGACCTTCGGCGAAAGCCTCGGCGGCGGGCTCGGGCAGGAACGACCAGGTGACGGCTTCCTGCAGCCCGCGCGCGGCAGCAGCGCGGCGCACGCGACGCTCTAGCGCCTGCGCCGGGGTGGCGGTGGGCTTGGCGACGCCGTCGGCGCGGGGAAGCGGCACGCTCTCGACCTTGTCGAGACCGTGGATGCGCACGACTTCCTCGACGATGTCGGGCGCGCCATCGACGTCGGGACGCCAGCCGGGGACGGTGACAGCCCAGTCGTCGCCTTCGACCACAGAGAAGCCGAGGCTTTCCAGAATGCGCTGCTGCTCGCCGGGGGTGACGGTGACGCCGCCCAGCTTCTCCACCAACGAAGGCGCGAAGTGGACGATCTTGGGCGTGCCCGGAGCAGCGCCCGCGCGCACGATCTCCGACACTTCACCGCCGCACAACTCGACGATCAGGTTCGTCAGCAGGGCCAGGCCGGTGTCGAGGAACTGCGGGTCGATCCCACGCTCGAAGCGACCACGCGCGTCGGACGTCAGGTTGAGCTTGCGGCCGGTCTTGGCGATGCGCTCGGGATCGAAGTAGGCGATTTCGAGCAGGACGTCGGTGGTGGCATCGCCACAGCCCGAGTGCTGCCCGCCCATGATGCCCGCGATGTCGTGGACGCCGCTGTCGTCGGCGATCACGGTCATCTCGGCGTCGAGCGTGTAGGTCTTCTCGTTCAGCGCCTCGACCGTCTCGCCTTCCACCGCGCGGCGGGCGACGACGGCGCCGGTCAGCTTGGCGAGGTCGTAGGCGTGCGCAGGGCGGCCATACGTCAGCATCACATAGTTGGTCGCATCGACCAGCGCCGAGATCGGGCGCTGGCCCGCGGACTTGAGCGCATCCTGCAGCCACTGCGGCGAAGGGCCGTTCTTCACGCCCTTGATGACGCGGCCGTAGAATGCCGGGCAGCCCTCGGCGTCATCGGTGCGCACCTCGACCGGGCAGGGGAAGGTGCCTGCGGCCTCGGGCGCGACGATCGGCTTCAGCGTGCCGAGGCCCGCTGCCGCGAGATCGCGGGCGATGCCGTAGACGCCCATGCAGTCCGGACGGTTGGGGGTGATCGACACGTCGATGACCGGATCGGCGCCGTGATACTGCGCGAAGGGCGTGCCGACGGGCGCATCCTCGGGCAGTTCGATGATGCCATCGTGGTCCTCGCCCAGCTCCAGCTCGCGCGTGGAGCACATCATGCCGTTCGATTCGACGCCGCGCACGGCCGCAACCTTGAGGGCCATGCCGTTCACCGGCACCACCGCGCCCGGCAGGCCGAGCACGCCGACGAGGCCCGCACGCGCGTTCGGCGCGCCGCAGACCACGGTGAGCACCTTGTCGCCGGTGTCGACGGTCAGGACCTGCAGCTTGTCCGCCTGCGGGTGCTTTTCAGCCGTGAGAACCTTGGCCACGCGGAAGCCTTCCAGCTTCGCGGCGGGGTCCTCAATGCCTTCGACTTCTAGGCCGATGGCGTTGAGCGTGGCGGCGATCTGCTCGATCGTCGCGTCGGTTTCCAGGTAGGTCTTCAGCCAGGAGAGCGAGAACTTCATGTCTTGTAATCCTTCCCGCCTTATGCCGGCGTACCGACGCCGCCCGAAAGGGTCGGCACGTCGAGGGCGGAGAACCCGTAGTGGGAGAGCCAGCGCACATCGCCGTCGAAGAAGGCGCGAAGGTCGTCCATCCCGTACTTGAGCATGGCGAGGCGATCGACGCCGATGCCGAAGGCGAAGCCCTGCCATTCGTCAGGGTCGATGCCGCCCGCCGCGATGACGTGGCGGTTGACCATGCCCGAACCGAGCACTTCCATCCAGGCATGCCCCGGCGCATCGCCCGAGCCGCCGACGACCCTGCGTCCGCCCTGGCTGGAATAGCCCACGTCCACCTCGATCGAGGGTTCGGTGAAGGGGAAGTAGCTGGGGCGCAGGCGCAGGACGATGTCGTCGCGCTCGAAGAAGGCCTTGAGGAAGGCTTCCAGCGTCCACTTCAGGTGGCCGAGGTGGATGCCCTTGTCGATGACGAGGCCCTCGATCTGGTGGAACATCGGGGTATGCGTGGCGTCGCTGTCCGAACGGTAGACGCGGCCCGGCGCAATGATGCGGATGGGCGCACCCTGCTGGATCATCGAGCGGATCTGCACCGGCGAGGTATGCGTGCGCAGCAGCATCTCGCGGCCGTCGTCGTTCCTGTCGGGGAAATAGAACGTGTCATGCATCGCGCGCGCCGGGTGGCTCTCGGGCATGTTGAGTGCGGTGAAGTTGTGCCAGTCGTCCTCGATCTCCGGCCCGGTGGCGACCGCGAAGCCGAGGTCGGCGAAGACTTCGGCCAGTTCGTCCATCACCTGCGAGACGGGATGCACGGCGCCGCACGGAGTGGCGGGCGCAGGGAGCGAGAGGTCGATCGTCTCGGCGGCAAGGCGCGCGTCGAGCGCGGCGGTTTCGAGGGTGTCCTTGCGGGCGGTGAGCGCATCGCTCACGCTTTCGCGCAGGGCGTGGATCTTCGGACCCTCGACCTTGCGGGCTTCGGGGTCGAGTTTGCCCAGCGTCTTGAGCAGGCCCGAGATCGAGCCCTGCTTGCCCAGAAATTCGACGCGCAGGGACTCCAGCGTATCGAGATCATCGGCGCCCGCAATGCGGGATAGCGCCTCCTGGCCGGTTGCTGCGTGGTCCACTGGTCGTCTCACTGTTGAATGTTCGAGGTCTGGTGCTGCGCTCCTTAGGGAGAAGGGGCGCGGATCGCAATGAGTGTGGGGCGGTTGCGGGCACTCTCGCCCCGCTCTTCGTCACCCTGAACTCGTTTCAGGGTCCATCGGGCCGACAGCCTGCTGGTGTAGTCCCTGAAACGCCATTGGGGCGCTATGGCCCGATGCTCCGGATCACGCTGCACGATGGACCCTGAAACGAGTTCAGGGTGACGGGTGAAAGGAGGAAACGTCGCGCGCCGCAAGCGCGAAAAGGGCGCGGACGGCACATGCCATCCACGCCCCCAATCACGTTGCCGCAATCGCGCGATGAAGCTGAGGAGCTTCTGCGTGGGTGGCTTACGCCGCCGCCGGCAGAGCTGCCTTCGCCTGCGCGATGACGGTGCTGAACACGCCGCCTTCGTTCATGGCGAGGTCGGCCATCGTCTTGCGGTCCAGTTCGATCCCGGCGAGCTTCACGCCATGGATGAACTGCGAGTAGGTCAGGCCTTCAGCGCGGACGGCCGCGTTGATGCGCTGGATCCAGAGCGCGCGGAACGTGCGCTTCTTGATCTTGCGGTCGCGGTACGCATACTGGCCGGCCTTTTCGACGGCCTGGCGTGCGACGCGGATGGTGTTCTTGCGGCGACCACGATAGCCCTTGGCCTGGTCCAGAATCCGCTTGTGCTTTGCGCGGGTGGTAACACCCCTCTTGATACGGCTCATTCGTCAGTACTCCTCAGTTGAGCCCGTAGGGCGCCCACTTCTTGATGACCTTGGCATCGGCGTCGGAAATGACTTCGGTGCCGCGGTTCTGGCGGATGTACTTGCCGTTATGGCTCATGAGGCGGTGGCGCTTGCCGGCTACGCCGTGCTTCACCTTGCCGGTGGCGGTGAGCTTGAAGCGCTTCTTCACGCCGCTCTTGGTCTTCAGCTTGGGCATTTTCGTCTCCTTTGATCGGGACACGTCCCGCCGGCCATGGCAGCCCTTTTCGCCAGGCCGACCCGCGAATCTCCGTTGCGGGAGACTCGACCGTGTCGATTGAAGGACGCGCCCTTAGTGGGAGACTGAGGGAAAGGCAAGCGGCCCGTTAGAACGCGGGGGCTTCGACAAGCTCAGCCTGAGCGGGATCAAAGGTTTTCTCTCAAATCCGCTCAGGCTGAGCTTGTCGAAGCCCCTTCGGCCATGAGGTCCGGGATGGCGAGTAGGGGGTGCCACGGATGCTGCGCAGCCATTCGAGGAAGTCCGGGCCGATGGGGCGGCCATCCGGCAGACCATTTCGCCAAACATAAGTCTGCGCGCTGACCCGCCCTGCGCTCGTGCGCACCGGCAGGGCAAGGCGCCGATACTCGCGCCCCTCGTAGGTATCCAGCCGCGCGAGGTCACCCGGTCGCAGCTGCAATTCGCACAGCACCCCGCGCACCTGCCCCGCACCCGGCCCGAGGGCCGGATACCAGCCGCGCGTGTCCGGGACCGCATAGAGCCGCCCCGGCACCCGGCCCGGCTCTGCCCGGATCAGCCGCGACGCGATCCACTGCGCCATCGGCGTATCCGCATCGGGGCGCAGGGTACCGTAGAAGAACAGTTTCAAGGGTCAGTCGTGGTGATGATCGTGCCCGTGGTCATGAGCATGGTGCAGGGCCTCGATCACGTCCTCCAGCCTCGCCGGATCGCCGATCGCCAGCACTTCGCCGCCCGATGTCGCATTGAGCGGCTCGCCGTTCCAGTCGCACATGGTGCCGCCCGCGCCTTCGACGATCGGTACCAGCGCCGCCCAGTCATGCAGCTTGAGCCCGGCCTCGCAGACGAGGTCGATGTGGCCGCTCGCCAGCAACCCGTAATTGTAGCAGTCGCCGCCGAACATCATGCGCTTGTGGTCGGTCTTGGCCGCCAGCGCCATGAAGTGATCGCCTTGCACCTGATCGAAATACTGCGGCCCGGTGGTGGCCAGCATCGCATCGGAGAGTTCGCGGCAGGGTCGGGTGCGCACTTCGCGCCCGTTGAAGGTGGTGGCGTGGCCGCTGGCGCCGACCCAGCGCTCGTTCAGGATGGGCTGGTCGATGATCCCCAGCACCGGCCAGCCGTCCACCAGCAGCGCGATCAGTGTGCCGAAGGTCGCGCGACCGCCCATGAACGCAATGGTGCCGTCGATCGGGTCGAGCACCCAGGTTCGGTTCGAGCCGCCTTCCTCCGTGCCGAATTCCTCGCCGATGATCGAATCGCGTGGCACTTCAGCCTTGAGGATGCGGCGCATCGCTTCCTCGGCCGCCCGGTCGGCCACGGTGACGGGCGAGGCGTCGGACTTGCGGTCGGCGGCGAGGCCGGTGCGGAAGTGGGGGCGAATCGCGTCACCGGCCGCATCGGCAAGGCGGAGCGCAAGGGCGATGTCCTGGTCGAGTTTCATGTCGCCTGCTCTGCCTTCCGGACGGTGATCGGGTCAAGCGCCTTGGAAGAGGGTGTTACCTGCAAGAAAATACTAGGAATCTAACAGCCCTTGTAGATTTTCTCGCATTGCCCCGGAGCCGCCGCGCAATTATCGCTTTTTCGGGGCATCTTTAAAACAGAGTAACCATGCAACGCAGGAATCGCCCTGCGGTCGATCCCTCGATTGCGCCGCAGCAGGGCATGACACGTGACGGGCAACCCTTGTCCTACAACCGCGCGCCATCGCCGGACCTCGCGCCCTGGCTGGGGCGGCTCTATGTCACGAAAGTAGACTTGCCCAAGGACTACACCGTGTCCTGCGGGCTGTTCAGCGACACCGCATGCGTGCGCGTGCAGCTGGCGGGGGACTGGGCGGCGCAGACTGCCGATGGTGAGGTCACGACTCGCCGCGGGGCATTCTATTTCGGGCCTCATTCGCGGCGGATGCCGATTACGGTGACGGGCAGCTTCGTCAGTGTCGGGTATGTGATCCGCCCGGGTACGGGCACGTCGCTGAAGCTGCCACGTGTCGGAGAATTCCTCGACAAGGTGGTGCCGACCGACGTGATGACCGCGCCTTCGGACGATTTCCTGCAGGCGTTGGACCCCGACGCCACGCCGGAGGAATGGCTGCAGTCGATCGAGGACCTGGTCCGCCGTCAGGTCGAAGGGCTGGGCGGGGCGGAGCCGGACCCCGTGACCGCGCAGTTCGAGGAGATTTCCCTACGCGATCCCGGCATCTCGGTCAGCGATGCGGCGGCCGAATGCGGGGTCGATCGCCGCAAGCTGGAGCGCGTGGTCAGCCGCGACTTCGGCCTGCCGCCCAAGCAGGTGCTGCGCCGCGCGCGCGCGCTCGACATGGCGAGCCACTTGCGCGGCGTCGCCGATTCGCGTGAGGGGGAGGAGATCGCCCTGCGCTATTACGACGAGAGCCATCTGATCCACGAGTTCACCGAACTGTTCGGCATGTCGCCGCGCCAGTTCGTCACGCGCCCGCAGCCAATCCTGACGCTGGCCCTCGAATCGCGCCAGGCACGGCGGCTCGAGGCGCTGCACCGGATCGAGCCGGGACAGGCGCGGCCCTGGGAATAGCCGGTAGGGCATGAAAACGAAGAACCCCGGGGCAGCGTCCTGCAGCCCCGGGGTTCTTCGTTCTGGAAGCGACGGATCGCTGGATCAGTCGAACAGGCTCGACACGGAGCTTTCATCGGCGATGCGGCGGATGGCTTCGCCGAGCAGCGGGGCGATCGGCAGGATGCGGATCTTGTCCGAAGCCTTGGCGGCCTCGGTCGGCATGATCGAATCGGTGATGACCAGTTCCTTGAGCGCGGAATTGGTCACGCGGTTCACCGCCGCGCCGGAAAGGACGCCGTGGGTGATGTAGGCGGTGACGCTGGCGGCGCCCTCGTCCATCAGCGCCTGCGCGGCGTTGCACAGGGTGCCGCCCGAATCGATGATGTCGTCGATCAGGATGCAGGCGCGGCCCTTCACGTCGCCGATGATGTTCATCACTTCCGACTGGCCGGGCTTGTCGCGGCGCTTGTCGACGATCGACAGCGGCGCATTGTCGAGGCGCTTGGCCAGCGCGCGGGCGCGCACCACGCCGCCGACGTCGGGCGAGACCACCATCAGCGACTGGTCGCCGTAGCGGGCCTGGATGTCGGCCGCCATGACGGGGGCTGCGAACAGGTTGTCGGTGGGGATGTCGAAGAAGCCCTGGATCTGGCCGGCGTGCAGGTCGACCGAGAGGACGCGGTCGGCGCCGGCTTCGGTCAGCAGGTTGGCCACCAGCTTGGCCGAGATCGGGGTGCGCGGGCCGGGCTTGCGGTCCTGGCGGGCGTAGCCGAAGTAGGGCACGACGGCGGTGATGCGCTTGGCCGAGGCGCGGCGCAGTGCGTCGATGCAGATCAGCAGTTCCATCAGGTTGTCGTTGACGGGGTAGCTGGTCGGCTGCACCACGAAGACGTCCTCGCCGCGCACGTTCTCGTGGATTTCCACGAAGATTTCCTCATCCGCGAAACGGCGGACGGCGGCATCGGTGAGCGGCAGTTCGAGATACCCTGCGATCGCGCGTGCGAGCGGCAGGTTGCTGTTGCCGGACATGATCTTCATTTGCGAATCCCCGTGACGGTTCCTGGCGGTCGGTCGTTGGGACCGGCCCTGTAGCCGGGTGTCGCCGGATTGCAATAGTCGGCGGCCGATTGTCACCGCATCGGCCCGATTTGAGGCAGGGTTGCGGGGTGAGGAGTGGGGATGGGAGCGGCGATTCAGGATCAGATCGTCATCCCAGCGAAGGCTGGGACCGCTATGACCATGATGCACCCTTTCGGCGGCACCGTACCAGCTTCATCCCGGCCTCGCCGAGAGGCTGCGACATGGCGAGAGCGGTCCCAGCCTTCGCTGGGATGACGATGGTGTTTGAGCGATGACTTTGGGGTGGAGATGTGACCGGTCCGGATAAGGCTTCGTCATCCTGAACTTGTTTCAGGATCCATCGGGCGGTTGGTCCCGGAGCGTGGAGGCTTGAGCCGCCATCTCGATTGCCCGATCATAAACTGAGCTATCGGCTCGATGGACCCTGAAACAAGTTCAGGGTGACGGCGGATTGGGTGGATAGTTGCCGATCCGCCGAAGCGTTACTGCTTCCTCGAGCGCTTGATTGCTGATGTGAACAGGCTGACCGAGAAGATTGCGAGCGCAAGGCCGAGAATCGACCCAAATGCGCCCATTGTCGCTTGGGCAAGTAAGGCCAGAACAAAAGCTAAGCAGCCCGCTGTGACCGAAACGCTAATCGGATAATTGTCTAAACCTCGCATGCCGCACACATGCCAGTGGCATCAAACGGCCGCAATGGGGCGCCTACCGAGGGTCTGCTTTCCTACACACGGCGGGCTCGGGTACATTACGCCTATGTCCCGTCCGCCGCTCACCTTCCGCCACAAGGTTACACCACAAGGTGACACCTCACCCGCACAAGGTGACACATCCAGCGCAAAATGTGTCACCTTAGGCCCGCAAGGTGACACTTTCCGGCCCAAGGTGACACCTTTTCCCCCTGGACCGTGTCAACCGTGTAAACCTGCGTCACCTTGCGTCAGATTCGATGCTCGCCCCTGATCCAGCGCACGGTGCCCGAACTGGCGCGCATGACGACGCTTTCGGTGGTCATGATGCCGCCCTTGCGCCGCTTCACCCCGTCGAGCAGCGAGCCGCTGGTGACGCCGGTGGCGGCGAAGATGCAGTCGCCTTTGGCCAGTTCCTCCAGCTTGTAGATCTTGTCGAGGTCCTTGATGCCCCACTTGCGCGCGCGGGAGCGCTCGTCGTCGTTGCGGAACAGCAGGCGGCCGTTGAACTGCCCGCCGACGCAGCGCAGCGCCGCCGCCGCGAGAACGCCCTCGGGCGCGCCGCCCGAGCCCATGTAGAGGTCGATGGTGGTGTCCTCGTCGGTCACCGCGATGACGCCCGCCACGTCGCCGTCGCCGATCAGCACGACGCCGCAGCCGATCTCGCGCAGTTCGGCGATCAGCGCCTCGTGGCGGGGGCGGTCGAGTACGCAGACGATGATGTCCGAAGGCTTCACGCCCTTGGCCGCCGCCACCGCCTCGACGTTCTGGGTCGGGGTTTTCTTGAGGTCGATCACGCCGTCCGGATAGCCGGGGCCGACCGCGATCTTTTCCATGTAGACGTCGGGCGCGTTGAGCAGGCCGCCTTCCTCCGCCGCCGCCAGCACCGCCAGCGAGTTCGGCCCGGCCTTGGCGGTGATGGTGGTGCCTTCGAGCGGGTCGAGCGCGATGTCGATCCTCGGCCCCTTGCCCGGAGCGCCGCCGACCTTCTCGCCGATGAAGAGCATCGGCGCCTCGTCGCGCTCTCCCTCGCCGATCACGACCGTCCCGTCGATGTACAGGCCGTCAAAGGCCTTGCGCATTGCCTCGACTGCGGCATGATCGGCGGCCTTCTCGTCTCCGCGCCCGATGAGGGTCGACGCGGCGATGGCGGCAGCCTCGGTGACGCGCACCATTTCGAGGACAAGAACGCGATCGAGTACATGACTGGCGGGGGTAGTGTTTTCGGACATGTTCACTCCGGATTAATCCAGGGAGGCAAGATTTTCATCGATTAGACAGAGGACTTTGAATTGTCGAGAAGCTGGCTATACCCTTTCGCAATCGCAATAATCGCTCCCGCCCCGGCGATTGCCCAAGACGCTTCCGGCGCTTCTGCAGAAGATCGTGCGATCGCCGAAAAGATGCTGGGAACAGGTGGCCGCATCACGAAGGATACTTCGCGCAACGCCTGTCTGCGAACCATGAAGCAGGGCGAGATCGTGGTCTGTGCGCCGACGCCGGACCAGTACCGCGTCCCCTCCACCGGAGACGACGACCCGACTGGGGTGGGCGCCAACGACGGGCGGCCGCGCACGCCGGACGTCTCGGGCAACGGTATCTTCAAGGGCAAGGCGACGATGAGCGGCCTGTGCATGATCCCGCCGTGCCCGCCCGAGCAGCCCTACATCATCGACCTGTCGACGATCCCGGAGGCTCCGGCCGGTTCGGACGCCGACAAGATCGCCAAGGGCGAACTGCGCGCGCCGTGACGGCAGCGTCCCGGAGTGGCGGCTCCGGGAGTGCTCAGGAATAGAACGTACAGGAAGAATGCCTCCGAAGAGGCACCCCCGCCCCCTTCTCAGGCGCCGATGATCTGCATCACCAGCGGCTTAGCGGTCAGGCTGTCCGACCCGTCGAGAATGCGCATCGCCTCGGTGACGGCGCTCTCCGGCCCCGGATGCGTGACGACCGCCAGGATGACTTCGCCGTCCTGATCGGGATCGCCCTTCTGGATCAGGCTCTCGATCGATACGCCCGCATCGCGCATGGCGGCAGTGATGTCGGCCAGCACGCCCGGACGGTCGGGCACGGTGAAGCGGATGTAGGAGCTGCCCACGCGGTGCCCGGTCTCGGCCGGTTCCATCGCTTCCAGCTCGCCTGCGGGCATAGAGAATGCCGCACCCTTTTCGCCGCGCGCAATGTCGATGATGTCGGCGACGACGGCGCTGGCGGTCGGCCCGTCACCGGCGCCCGCGCCCTGGAACAGCAGGCGGCCCATGAAGTTGCCCTCGGCGACGACCGCGTTGGTTGCGCCGTCGACATGGGCGAGCGGGTGATCGATCGGCACGAGATGCGGACGCACGCGCTGGAACAGACGGGGAGCACCGCTCGCGGTGTCCACTCCGGCCATGCCGAGCAGGCGGATGACGTAGCCGAGCGAGCGGGCCTGCTCGATATCGGCGGCCTTGACGCGGCTGATGCCCATCGTCTCCACCGCATCGAAACGCAGCTGCGAGCCGAAGGCGATCGCGGCGAGGATCGACAGCTTGTGCGCCGCGTCGATGCCCTCGATGTCGAAGGTGGGATCGGCCTCGGCATAGCCAAGCCGCTGCGCCTCGGCGAGTACGTCGCCGAAGTCCGCACCGGTGTCCTCCATGGTCGAGAGGATGTAATTGCAGGTGCCGTTGAGGATGCCGTAGACGCGCTCGATGGCGTTGGCGGCGGCGCCTTCGGACAGGCCCTTGATGACCGGGATGCCGCCCGCGACGGCCGCCTCGAACTTGAGGGCGACGCCCTTCGCCTCGGCGGCGGCGGCCAGTTCAAGGCCGTGATGCGCGATCATCGCCTTGTTGGCGGTGACGAGGCTCTTGCCGCCCGCGATCGAGTTGCGGGCGAGGGCGAGGGCCGGGCCGTCCGAGCCGCCGACCATCTCCACCACCACATCGACGTCGCCCCGCGCGGCGAGGGCGGCGGTATCGTCCACCCAGTCGTAGCGCGAGAGATCGACGCCGCGGTCCTTGGTGCGGTCGCGCGCGCTGACGGCGGCGATGCGGATCGGGCGGCGGGCGCGGCGGGCGATCAGCTCCGCGTTGGTCTCGATGAGACGGACGACGCCGGTGCCGACGGTTCCCAGTCCGGCAAGCGCGATATTCAGCGGTTCGGCCATGCTAGCTCCTTGTTCGGGAGCGCGCACTAAGGCAGGCCGTCGTTGAATTCCAGTAGGAACGCCAATCGCTATGTCACTTAAGTGTCCGGGCGCAGGGGCCAAGCTGGTTCAGCACCATCCGGTAATCGGCGATGGCCTGCTGCTGCTCGGCGAAGCTGCCAGAGACATTGGCGTCGGTGGGCGGCGTTTTCGGCAGGAAACAGGCGAGGCGATACCATTCCAGCGTATCGGGCGCCGGCGGATGCCCGAGGTCGGCGACGAGTTCGGAAAACGAGACGCCCCAGGCCGGCGCCTGGCCCTGTTCGTGCTTTACCGTGATCGAGGCGGCCGAGTTGTCGTGGGTATTGAGGAAGATCTGCGTCTCCCCCTGTCCCGCGAGATTGCCAGGCACGAACAGCATCTCGCGCACGCCGGTGATCTTCGCTGGCGCATCGGGTGCGACGAGGGCCTGCAGGATCGAACGCAACCGGGCCTCGCGCCCGGGCGTCGAAATCTGCTGCGCCGTCGGCCAGACCAGTTGGAGTTCGCCGGGGCGCCCGGGGACCGCGCGGGCGAACAGGAACACGACCTGCTTCTTCAGCTTGGGTGCCTTGCCCTTGGCATCGAGCGGCAGGTCGACGAGATAGGTGACCGATTCGCCGAGCGGCGCCTTGCCCACGAGCAGGGCTCTGGTCTTTGCCTCTATATAGAAGCGTCCATGCCCGGGGGTGAGGCCGCGCGCGCGTTCGTTCTCCACCCGGGTCATCTTGGCGATCTGGACCTGCACCACGAGACCTGCCGAATCAGCTAGGTCGGCGATGTCCGCATAAGTGACTTCACCGGGCGTCTCGAGTGGCCCTTGGGCGCTCGCCGCAAGGGGCGCGAGCGCGAGATAGGCACCCGCCAGGGCCGCTGCAAGGGGGCGCGAATTCAAAGGCATGGACGATAAACTCCGTGGAAATGCGATGGCTTATAGCCGCTGAGTGGGGCCAACTCAAAATTGCACTGGATCAATTTGAGCTAACCGGGCATGAATCGTGCGTTAACCCCCGTCGGGCCGATAAGGCGTTGCGTGGGGTGGGCTTCGTCGTTAAGAAGCCTGCAAAATGGGGCAAAAACAGCAAAAGCTCCTCGGTTCGCCTCCCGTTTCGTATTGTCGTCGGATGGGCAGACTGTTAGCCGTCAGGGTGGGTAATTTGGAGTTTCGTCATGGGTTCCCTCTTTCCGGGGGGGAGTCCATGGGCGCCCTTGGGCATGTTCTTCCGGGAACCTCTGTCCGGGGCTTGGTAATGGAGTGATGCGTCTGAATGGCTTACGCTGACCAGCAGATGAGCACCAACAAGGTTGTTGCTCTTGTCATTGTCGCCTTGATCCATGTCTTCGTCGGCTATGCGCTCGTCACCGGCTTGGCCTATGAGGCGGCGAAGAAGGTCATCAACAAGGTGACCACTGTGGATATCAAGGAAGAGAAGCCCAAGGAGGAAGAGCCGCCGCCGCCTCCTCCGAAGGAAGATACGCCGCCGCCGCCTATCGTGGCGCCGCCGCCGCCGATCAACATCGCCCCGGCTCCGCCGCCGGTGCAGACTGTGATCACCCCGCCCCCGGCTCCGCCGGTGGTGATCCAGACCGCAGCGCCGCCGCCGGCTCCGCCGCCGCCGCCGCCCGGTCCGTCGAAGGCTCGTGGCGTCAAGCCGAAGGGCCAGGGCAGCTGGGCCGCCCGCATTCAGTCGAACTACCCGACCCGCGCTGCTCGTGAAGAGCGCGAAGGCCGCGTCGGCGTTCGCGTGACTGTCGGTGGCGACGGCAAGGTTTCGGCCTGCTCCGTTTCCGCTTCGAGCGGCAGCCCGGATCTGGATGAGGCCGCGTGCGACGGTATGCAGCGCTATGCGCGCTTCGACCCGGCGCTCGACGCGGACGGCAACCCGATCTCGTCGTCGTACTCGACCGCGATCGTGTACAAGCTCAACTAATCTCCAAGGGATCGGTTCGGGTCATTGGGTAATTCGACCGCTCCGATCACATCCTGCATTCTTCTTGAGAGGTAACTCGCATGCTTATCGTTGACATCCTTGCCGCCGCGGGCGCGCCGCAGAACAAGTTCGGCTTCGCCGAAGCGCTCGAGCAGGGCGGTTTCATCGCTTACGCGACCGTGATCATCCTGGGCATCATGTCCTTCGGTTCGTTCTACATCCTGTTCACCAAGTGGTTCGAACAGTCGAAGATCCTGCGTCAGTTCAACACGATCCGCACGACCTTCTGGAAGGCTCCGACCCTGCGTGAAGGCGCTGCCAAGCTCGAGAAGAACAGCGCGTGGCGTCAGCTCGTCGAAGACGGCATCGCCGCTGAAGACCAGCACGCCAAGATGACCGACTCGCTCGAAGCACACGACTGGCTGCATGGCTCGCTCGCTCGTTCGGAAGCGACCATCAACGCTCGCCTCGCCGGCGGCCTGCCCTTCCTCGCCACCGTCGGTGCGACCTCGCCGTTCATCGGTCTGTTCGGTACCGTCGTCGGCATCTACCGCGCTCTGATCGCGATCGGTCTCGCCGGTTCGGCTTCGATCGACAAGGTCGCGGGTCCGGTCGGTGAAGCTCTGATCATGACCGCGCTCGGTCTGCTCGTCGCCGTTCCGGCCGTGCTTGCCTACAACTACCTGCAGGCTCGCAACAAGCGCATCGCCGAACTGCTGACCGGCTTCTCGAACGACGTTCTCGCGAACATCAACTCGAAGGGCGCCATCAAGCCGACCGTCGCTGTCGCTGCCAAGGCTGCTCCGGCTCCCGCCAAGCCGGCCGCTGCTCCCGCCAAGCCGTAAGAGCACGGGGACCCAAGCGGATCGCCTCACGCACGTGACGTGATCCGCCCCCGTCGGGGTCAGGAAAACGCGGCGGCTCGAAGCATGCGAGAAGTCGCCGCAGGCCCCCAGGCAACGCAAGGATTAGGATAAGACTATGGCGATATCCACGGGCGGAGGCGGTGCAGAGACACCGATGTCCGACATCAACACGACGCCGCTCGTCGACGTCATGTTGGTGCTGCTCATCATCTTCCTGATCGCGGTCCCGGTCGCGATCCAGACGATCGAGAAGCTGCGCATTCCCGTCATCGTAGCTCAGGAGTCGAAGGACAAGGTGGAGAACCTCCTCCTTACCGTCTCGACCACCGACGCTTCGGGCAAGAGCGCGGGCGAACCCGGTTTCCAGGGTGCGAACCGTGGCGGTGAATGCCGCATTTACATCAACAACGTGACTCCGGTGACTTCCGAGGAACTGCGTGACCAGGCCTTCAAGCGTCTCGACGCGATCGTGAAGCGCGAAGGTGGCCCGCAGGCTCTCATGGCGAATCCGGATCTCATCCCGCAGGTCCACATTCGCGGTGACGTCGAAGCGCCTTGGCGCTGCGTTGCCGGTGCGATCTACAACGTCCAGATCTCGGGTTATCCGACGGTTGGTTTCATCACCAACCCGATCGATCCGAACTGACGCGCGGAACAGGAGTAACATCTCATGGCAATGTCAGGCGGCAAGGAAGATGGCTCGCCGATGATGGAGATGAACACGACGCCGTTGATCGACGTCATGCTCTGCCTCCTCATCATGTTCATCATGTCCATCCCGGTTGCGACGCACTCGATCGACATCGATCTGCCCGTCGCGACCCCTCCGACGGACACTCCGCCTCCGATCGATCCGGTGAAGAACAAGATCGTGCTGACTCAGGACAGCAAGATCATGTGGAACGGAACCCAGATCGACCAGGGGCGTCTGGTCCAGACGCTCGAAGCCACGACCCGCATGACCCCCGAGCCGGAACTTCAGTTCCAGCCCGAGCCGGAAGCCAGCTATGAGCTGTCGGCACAGGTTCTCGAGGTCATCAAGGCTTCGCAGGTCACGAAGTTCGGCTTCGTCGGCAACGAACAGTTCGCGACTTTCGGCAAGTAAGCCGCGAGGTCACAGACTGGTCCCGCAAGGGGCACCCAAAGGGGCGGAGCGATCCGCCCCTTTTTGTTGTGCCTTCAATCCTCGTCGGCAGGATCCATGCGCATCGCGACCGATGCCAGGCTTTCAGCCTCGAGCAACAGGTCATCGTCGGCTGCGCCGGACGGCAGGCTCTCCCGTCCGATCATCGAAAGTGCGGGCACCGAAAGCGGACTGATCCGGTCAAGTCTCACATGGTCGATCTCGCGGGCTGCGCGGTCGAGCACGTCGGCCACGCGCGCCACGTCGGTCATCCGTGCCCGGGCGTCGGCCCAGGCAGCCTCGATCAGCAGATGGTCGGGCTCGTACTTGCGCAGCACGTCGTAGATGAGATCGGTCGAGAACGTGACCTGCCGCCCGGACTTCCGCTTGCCCGGTTGCTGCCGCTCGACAAGCCCGGAAATAACCGCCACCTCGCGGAAAGCGCGGCGCAGCAGGTAGGATTGCTGGACCCAATCGACGAATTCGTGCGTCAGGATATCGGGAGAAAGCAGCGCGGCCGGATCGTCTACGGCCTTCAGACCCCAGACCACCAGGGTATAGTCGGTGGCTACGAACCCCAGCGGCCCAAGTCCCCGGTCCTCCATGCGCCGCGTGATCAGCATGCCCAGCGACTGGTTCGCGTTCCAGCCTTCGAACGTATAATAGCTCGTATAGGCGAGCTGCCGATGGGGGAAGCTTTCGACCAGCAGCCGTCCGGGCGCGGGCAGGTGCGATCGCCAGTCCTGCACTTCCAGCCACTCGCGCACGTCGTCCGGGAACCGCGCCCATCCGGCCCGGTCCGAAAGCATCGCGCGTACACGGTCGGCGAGGTGTGTCGAGATCGGCATGCGCTGGCCCATATAGCTCGGGATCGTCGCCGAGCGCTTCGCTGCCCGCACGACCAGTTCCAGGTCCTTGAGCGATTCGACCTCGAGGTCCATTCCCGCAAAGCGGAACGTGTCTCCGGGCTCGAGGCTTGCCCCGAAGCCTTCCTCGACCTTGCCGAGCGAGCGCCCGTTCCGGAAGCGCACGTCGAGCATCTCGGCATCGACGATGATTCCGGCGTTGAGGCGATGGCGCGCAGCATGCTCGGGGTGGGTGAGGCGCCATGTCCCGTCCTTCTCGCGCACGATGCGGCGGAAGCGGTCGTAAGAGCGCAGCGCGTATCCGCCGGTCGCGACGAATTCCAGCACGCGACGGAAGACCGCCTCGTCTACCCAGGCATAACTGAGCGAGGAGCGAATCTCGCTCAGCAGGGCTTCTTCGCGGAACGGTCCGGCGCACGCTATCGCCATCACATGCTGGGCGAGTACGTCCAGGCCGCCCGGGCGGAAGGCGTCGCCGTCGCGCTGCCCTTCGCGCACCGCCTGCTGTGCGGCAAAGGCTTCGAGGAACTCGAAGCGATTGCCGGGAACCAGCACTGCCTCGCTGGGACTGTCGAGCCGGTGGTTGGCGCGGCCTATTCGCTGCAGCAGGCGCGATGACCCCTTGGGAGCGCCCATCTGCACGACGAGGTCGATGTCGCCCCAGTCGATGCCCAGATCGAGGCTGGCGGTGCAGACCAGCGCACGCAGTTTGCCGTCGGCCATGGCCGCCTCAACCTTGCGGCGCGCCTCGCGTGAAAGCGAGCCGTGATGAATGCCGATCGGCAGGTTGTCTTCGTTGGCGTCCCACAACTCCTGGAAGATGTACTCGGCGAGGAAGCGCGTGTTGGTGAAGACGAGCGTCGTGCGGTGCGCCCTGATCTGTTCGATCAGTTGAGGTATCGCCCAGGTTGCCGCATGGCCGCTCCATGGAATTCGCTCCTCGCGGGGGATGAGGATCTCGACCTGGGGTTCGGCGCCCGGCTCGCCCTCGACCAGTTCGACACTATCGATGTCGCCCCATGGAGCCAGCCAGCCGCGGTATTCGTCGGGATCGGCGAGAGTGGCGGACAGCGCGGCACGCTGGAGGCCTGGCGCTATCGCCTGCAACCGCGTGAGCGCCAATGCGAGCAGGTCGCCGCGCTTGCCGGTCGCGAAAGCATGAACCTCGTCGACGACAATGCGTTGGAGGCCGGCGAAAAGGTCGGGCGCCTCCGGATAGCTGAGCAGCAGCGACAGCGATTCGGGCGTAGTCAGCAGGATATGCGGCGGCCGGGCGCGTTGCCGGGCCTTGCGATCCGACGGCGTATCACCGCTGCGCGTTTCAATGCGGATCGGCAGCCCCATTTCCTCGACGGGGGCGAGCAGATTGCGCTGGACGTCGGTGGCCAGCGCCTTGAGCGGGGAAACGTAGAGCGTGTGCAGGCCCTCGGCCGGTTTGCCTGAGCCGAGCCGCGACGCGCAGAAAGCGGCCAGCGTAGGCAGGAAGCCGGAGAGCGTCTTGCCTGCACCGGTATCCGCCACGAGCAGCGCGTGCTTTCCTCTGTCCGCGGCGGCGAGCATCGCCTGCTGATGGCTGCGGACACGCCAGCCGCGCGAATCGAACCACCCGGAGATCTCTGGCGGTATTTCTCCGGCGGGTGTCGCTATCGCGGGCATATCGAAGAGCATATCGGCACCATGGAGTAAAAGCACCGCAGCGGATGCAGTTTCACGGCTTTCGTTGAAGCTGTTCCGCCGTCATCCGGGGAAGCCCTGAGGCTGCAAGCTCATCGTCGATCTGCGCCAGCAGGCGCTGAAGACCTTCAGACGTATCGCTTTCGGCCCGTGCGGTCAGGGCTGCCTGAGTGTTCGATGCGCGCAGCAGCCACCAGCCATCCGGGGTATCGACACGCACGCCATCGATCAGCTCGACCTGGACTCCCGCCTCGCTCAGCCTCTGCACCACGTCCTCGATGACCGCGAACTTGCGTGAATCATCAACAGGGAAGCGCAGTTCCGGAGTGTCGATCAGCGCCGGCGTCGTGTCGCGAAGCGCGGTTATGCTCGATCCAATGCGGATAGAAGCCACAATTGTACGGATGGCCGCATAGAGCCCGTCGTCAAAGCCAAACCAGTCGTCAGCAAAGAAGAAGTGGCCGCTGGTTTCGCCGCCCAGCAAGGCGCCGGTTTGCTTCATCCGAGCCTTGATGTGCGAGTGCCCTGCAGGGGCCATCTCGACCCGACCATTCATGGCACGCACACCGTCGAAGATCGTGCGAGATGCTTTTACGTCGGCGATCACGCCTGCGCCGGGGTGGCGGTGCAGCAGGTCGCGCGCGAAGATGAGCAGCAGTCTGTCTGCGTTCACCACGCGCCCAAGACCGTCGACAACGCCGATTCGATCAGCATCGCCATCGAAAGCTAGTCCGAAGTCGAGGTTCTTCCGCGCGACCAATTCCCGCAAGTCTGCGAGATTGGCGTCGATCGTTGGGTCCGGGTGGTGATTGGGGAACCGTCCGTCCACTTCGGAGAAAAGCAGATGATGTTCGCCCGGCAATTGCGACAGCAAACCTTCCAGCGCAGGCCCCGCCGCTCCGTTGCCCGCATCCCATCCGATCCGCAGTCGATCAAGCGCGCGCCCATCGCACCCGACCAACCCTTCGAGCAGTCGGCTGATGTAGGTTGGGAGAACATCACGGTTCTCGATTCTGCCCCGAAGCTCTGCACGCGGGCAATTGTCCGTGGCGACCATGCCTCCGATCCGGATGATGTCAGGCCCGAAGAACGGCGCCCCCGCAAATACCAGCTTGAAGCCGTTGTGATCGGCGGGATTGTGGCTGCCAGTTACCTGAATGCCGCCGTTCACCTCTGGAATTGAGGCTTCGGCGAAATAGAGCATCGGTGTCGGGCCGAGGCCGACGCGGATGACGTTCACTCCGGCATCGGCAAGACCTTCGACCAGCGCGGCCTCGAGAGCGGGCGAACTCAAACGACCGTCGCGTCCCACGGCAATGGCGCCCGTATTGCCCAGGACGGCCCCGAAGGCGCGGCCCAGTGCATATGCATCCGTATCGAAGAGCGTTTTGCCATATATTCCGCGGATGTCGTATTCGCGCAGTATGCTCGGATCGAACCGATGATCTAGGGGTGGCCTAGGCTTGGTCATTTCTCGCTCTTGTCCTTGGGCAAACCATGACGCCGCAGTCATGTTCATCCTTAGCGGATAGTGGATACCGGCCAACCATCATCGGCGTTGTCGGAAGGCGGTGTCATCAGATCGATGTCATGGCGCCGGGACTTTCCTTCTCGGCCCCAGGCAACTAAAGCGCGCCGATGAACACCGCGCCTCACCAGTCCCGCCGCACTTTCGCGATCATCTCGCACCCTGACGCGGGCAAGACCACGCTGACCGAGAAGCTGCTGCTGCAGGGCGGCGCAATTCACCTCGCGGGGCAGGTCAAGGCGCGCGGTGCCGCGCGGCGCGCGCGGTCGGACTGGATGAAGATCGAGCAGCAGCGCGGCATTTCCGTGACCAGTTCGGTCATGACCTTCGAGCGCGACGGCATCACGTTCAACCTGCTCGATACGCCGGGTCACGAGGACTTTTCGGAAGACACCTACCGCACGCTCACGGCGGTCGATTCGGCGATCATGGTGATCGACGCGGCAAAGGGCATCGAGCCGCAGACCCGCAAGCTGTTCGAGGTCTGCCGCCTGCGCTCGGTGCCGATCATCACCTTCATCAACAAGGTCGACCGCGAAGGCCGTGCCTGCTTCGACCTGCTGGACGAAGTGGCCGACATGCTGGCGCTCGACGTGTGCCCGATGTCCTGGCCGGTCGGCATGGGCGGCGTGTTCGAGGGTATCCTCGACATCGCCAGCGGCGGCATCAGTCGCCCCGAAGGCCCATCGAAGGAATTCCTCGGCAAGATCGACCAGGGTGCCGCGCTGCCGTCGGCCGTAGCAGAGGAACTGGAACTGGCGCAGGCGGGCTATCCCGAGTTCGACGTAGAGGCCTATCGTGCAGGCGACCTGACGCCTGTATATTTCGGCTCGGCGCTCAAGAACTTCGGCGTTATGGAACTGATCGACGCGATCTCGCGCCACGCTCCGCCGCCGCGTCCGCAGCCTTCGGACCAGGGCAAGATCGAGCCGGACAACAAGGAAGTCACCGGCTTCATCTTCAAGGTGCAGGCCAACATGGACCCGATGCACCGTGACCGCATCGCGTTCATGCGCCTCGTCTCGGGCACCTTCAAGCGGGGCATGAAGCTGACGCCCTCGGGCCTTGGCAAGCCGATCGCGGTGCACTCGCCGATCCTCTTCTTCGCGCAGGACCGCGAGATCGCGGACAATGCCGAGCCCGGCGACATCATCGGAATTCCCAACCACGGCACCCTGCGCGTGGGTGACACTTTGTCGGAAAAGAACGACGTGCGCTTCGTCGGGCTGCCCAACTTCGCCCCGGAAATCCTGCGGCGGGTGGCACTGAAGGATCCAACGAAGACCAAGCAGCTTCGCAAGGCGCTCGACGACTTGTCCGAAGAGGGCGTGATCCAGGTTTTCTACCCGGAGATCGGCTCGCAATGGATCGTCGGCGTCGTCGGACAACTGCAGCTCGACGTGCTGATCAGCCGCCTCGAGGCCGAGTACAAGGTCGAGGCGGTGCTGGAAGGCTCCCCGTTCGACACTGCGCGCTGGCTGAAGGGCGACGACAAGGCGCTGCGCGACTTCGGGGAATTCAACAAGATGAACCTCGCCCGCGATCGCGACGGCGACCCGGTGTTCATGGCCCGCTCCGCCTGGGACGTGGGCTATCAGCAGGAACGCAATCCCGACCTGACGTTCAGCGCGACCAAGGAACGCTGAGCGGCACACAGCGGCACTCAACGACACCACAATGGCACATGAAGGAACCTGACGCGGCTCCGGCGGATTGCTAAGACGGTCACCCGTCGGAGCCGTTCGTTGCAGATAAAGTTCGCCAGCTACAACATCCACAAGGCCGTTGGTCTCGACCGGCGACGCGATCCCGAACGCATCCTGACCGTGCTCAAGGAAATCGACGCCGACGTCATTGCCCTGCAGGAAGTCGATCGCCGCTATGGCCGCCGGATGGCGGTGCTGCCGCTCGAAGCGATCCATGCCGCGACCGACTACGTTGCCGTCCCCATGTCGATGAAGCCCGACAGCCTCGGCTGGCACGGCAACGCGATCCTCGTGCGCAAGGGCATCGATCTCGTCGAGGCGTCGCCGGTTCCCCTGCCGGTGCTGGAGCCGCGCGGCGCGGTGCGGGCCGATCTCATGGTCGAGGGACGGCGCATGCGCGTGGTGGGTATGCACCTCGACCTGTCAGGTATCCGGCGGCGGCACCAGGTCCGCTCGGTGCTGTCCCACTGCGCCGATTGTTC
This sequence comes from Novosphingobium sp. FG90, assembly GCF_057808725.1. Classification (NCBI taxonomy): domain Bacteria; kingdom Pseudomonadati; phylum Pseudomonadota; class Alphaproteobacteria; order Sphingomonadales; family Sphingomonadaceae; genus Novosphingobium; species Novosphingobium sp. FG90. The sequence goes on along the minus strand of NZ_JBMDIO010000017.1, from coordinate 57,315 downwards.
CGAGCGTGTGCCCACGGTGATGATGGGCGACCTCAACGAATGGGCGCAGCGTGGCGGCTGCCTGCGCGAGTTCGACCGGAGCTGGCAGGTCCTCGCTCCGGGGCGCAGCTTTCCCTCGCGTCGGCCCATGGCGCTGCTCGACCGGATCATTGTCTCCGCCGAGTGGGAAGTGCTGGGAACCAACGTGCACCACAGCCCGTTGTCCGCCATAGGCTCGGACCATCTGCCGGTCTGTGCCTCACTTGTGTTGCCTAAATTTTAGGCAACTGCTCATGAATCGGGCGACGTTGCGTGCTTCCCGCGCGATCTTCGGTTTATCCACCTGCTGAATCACCACCGATTCTTGCTTGTTGGTAAACTGGCACGACCCTTGCTTAGTAACTTGTTAGCCGGCGCTGGGGCCGGTGGCTAACAGGGGATAGGCATGAAGTTCATCATCGCCATCATCAAGCCCTTCAAGCTGGACGAGGTTCGCGAGGCCCTTGGGGGTATCGGCGTCGCGGGCATGACCGTCTCGGAAGTGAAGGGCTTTGGTCGCCAGAAGGGTCAGACGGAGATCTACCGCGGCGCCGAATACTCGACGAACATGCTGCCCAAGGTGAAGATCGAGGTCGCCGCGCCTGACGATCTGGCGCCCAAGATCGTCGAGACGATCCAGCAGGTCGCGAGCACCGAGGCCATCGGTGATGGCAAGATCTTCGTCCTGGACCTCGCTTCGGCCGTGCGCATCCGCACCGGCGAGGCAGGCGACACCGCGCTCTGAGGGGAGCTTTCATGATGAACCGCAAGCTTATCGCCAAGGTTTCGGGGGGCATCGGCGCGACGCTGACGTCGCTGGCCGTTTCCACCGCCGCCTTCGCGCAGGATGCGACGCCGACCATCGACAAGGGCGACACCGCCTGGATGCTCACGTCGACCCTGCTCGTCTTCCTGATGATCCTGCCCGGCCTCGCGCTGTTCTACGGCGGCCTGACCCGCTCGAAGAACATGCTGTCGACGATGACGCAGATCGGTGCGGCGGCTTCGCTCGCCATGCTCATCTGGGTCATGTACGGCTATTCGATGGCCTTCGGTGAGGGCGGCAACGCCTTCGTGGCGGGCTTCGGCAAGGCGTTCCTCAAGGGCGTCACCCCCGATTCGGTTTCGGGCACCATTCCCGAATACGTCTTCGCCTGCTTCCAGATGACTTTCGCCGCGATCACCGTCGCGCTGGTCCTGGGTTCCACGGTCGAGCGTATCAAGTTCTCGGCGGTCATGGTCTTCGCGGTCGTCTGGCTGACGATCGTGTACTTCCCGATCGCGCACATGGTCTGGGCACCGACCGGCTACTTCTTCGGCCTCGGCGCGCTCGACTACGCGGGCGGCACCGTGGTCCACATCAACGCCGGTGTCTCGGCGCTGGTCGCCGCGATCATCCTCGGCAAGCGCAAGGGCTTCCCGAGCGAGCCGATGCCGCCGCACTCGCTGACGCTGACGTTCGTCGGCACCGGCCTGCTGTGGGTGGGCTGGTTCGGCTTCAACGCCGGTTCGGCTCTCTCGGCGAACGGCGCGGCTTCGCTCGCCATGATCAACACGTTCGTCGCCACCGCCTCGGCCGGCCTGTTCTGGATGCTCGCAGAGCGTCTCGCGGGTCACAAGGGTTCGGCCCTGGGCTTCTGCTCGGGCGTCGTCGCCGGTCTCGTCGCGGTCACTCCGGCTGCCGGCAACTCCGGCCCGTTCGGCGCGATCGTGCTGGGCGCCGTGGCTTCGATCATCTGCTTCTTCGCGGTCAGCAAGCTCAAGCCGATGCTCGGCTATGACGACGCGCTCGACGCATTCGGCGTCCACGGCATCGGCGGCATCGTCGGCGCCATCGGCACCGGCATCGTCTATGCTCCGTCGCTCGGCGGTCCCGGCAAGCCGGACTTCGTCATCGGCACGCAGTTGGTGATTCAGATCGAGGCGGTTCTCGCTACCGTGGTGCTCGCCACCATCGGCACCGTGATCGCGATCTTCATCGCCAAGGCAGTCACCGGCCTGCGCGTCACTCCCGAAGTCGAAGCCGACGGCCTCGACATCGGCGAGCATGGCGAGCGCGCCTACAACTAAGAATCTCCAGTTTGGCGGCGGCGGGAACTTCCTCCTCTCCTCCCTCCCGTCGTCGCCAACCGATGTTCCTCCTGCGAACACAACCTTCAAAGGGCCGGAGCCAGCCGCTCCGGCCCCTTTTTTATGCGCGTGATGTGTGGGATGCTGCTGCGGCGGGCGGCATAGGGGGAACGGGCATGAAATACGTCACGGCCATCATAAAGCCGTTCAAGTTCACCGAAGTGAAGGAGGCACTGGCCGCATCCGGCGTTTCGGGCCTGACCGTTTCCGAGGTCAGCGGTTTCGGCCGCCAGAAAGGGCAGACCGAAGTCTATCGAGGCGCTGAATATGCCTCGAGCATGTTGCCCAAGCTGCGGCTGGAAATCGCTGTCACCGATGAGATGGCGCCGCGCGTCGTCGAGATCGTGCGGGTGCACGCCAACAACGACGAGATCGGCGACGGCAAGATCTTCGTGTTTACGCTTGACCGCGTCGTGCGAATCCGCACCGGCGAGCAGGGTGACGACGCGCTATAGCCTCTGGCCGCGCACCCCGAGCCGCCATTTCGAGCGATGGACTCTGTCGAAGTATCGGCTCAACGGCCGGCGGAGAGCATCTCTATCAGTTGGCGAACCGGGCTGACGTCGTAGCCGGCGGCGGCCGCTTTGGAGGCAATCACGGCCGGGCTGTCGCCCGCCTTGGCGCGGGCCAGCGCCCACAGCAGCGTCGAGCGCGTGCCCGAGCGGCAATAGGCCAGAACCGGCCCCTCGACGTCGAGCGCCTGCTCCATCGCATCGACCTGTGCCTGGCTGAAACCGGCGTGAGTCACGGGAATCGCCACATAGTCGATGCCCGCAGCGCGGGCGGCGGCTTCGATCGCGTCGCCTGGCGTCTGGTCCTCGCTCTCGCCCTCGGGGCGATTGTTGACGATTCGCACGATGCCCAGCGCCCTGGCTTCGGCGATCATGTCGACGTCGATCTGCGGGCTTGCGAAGACGGTCTCGGTAATCTGGCGGAACATCTGCGCATTCTCCCGTAATCGAGTGGCCGGAAAGCCATGGGCAAGCGGCCTTCAAGACGCTTCACGCCCGCGAGGCAAGCCCATTCGTCGCTAAAAATCGGCTAATTCGTCGCGAAGCACTGCAAAGACCTCGCATTTCCGTTCGCCAACCCGTTTTGAGTCGTGTAAGAGTCATGTTCGCAGGAGAGGGTCGGGCTTTGCCCGGCCGCTCGCCTGACGTTTGGCGTGGATCGTCCGCCCGCCTGACGAATACTTCTGGGGCGCAGCGAAGGTACGCTAGTAGACATGGGTTTTGATAGAGGTCGTCGCGGAAGGGGACGCGACAATAAGCGGGGCGGAGAAGACGAGTTCGATCCGTTCTACGCTGGTGGCGGAGATCGCTTCGGCGGCGGTGATCGCGGCGGTTTCGGCGGCGGCGGCTTCGGTGGCGGTGACCGTTTCGGCGGTGGCGGCGGCTTCGGCGGCGGTGGTGATCGCGGCGGCTTCGGCGGCGGTGGTGGCGGCTTCGGCGGTGGCAACCGTGGCGGCGGCTTCGGCGGTGGCGGCGGCTTCGGCGGCCGTGGCGGCGGCGGCATGCCCGCACAGGTCGTCGGCCAGGGCAAGGGCGTCGTCAAGTTCTTCAACGCAGCGAAGGGCTTCGGCTTCATCCAGCGCGACGAAGGTGGCGACGATGTGTTCGTGCACATCAGCTCGGTCGAGCGCGCCGGCCTTGAAGGCCTGGCTGAAGGCCAGCAGCTTGAATTCCAGCTCGTCGATCGTGGCGGCAAGATCTCGGCGACCGACCTCGTGGTCGTTGGCGACGTGATCCCCGTCGCCAAGCGCGAGCCGGCGCCGCAGCGCCAGCTCACCGGCGAGAAGGCAACCGGCACGGTCAAGTTCTTCAACTCCATGAAGGGCTTCGGCTTCATCACCCGTGATGACGGTCAGCCGGACGCATTCGTGCACATCAGTGCGGTTGAGCGTTCGGGCATGTCCGGCCTCAACGAGGGCGACCAGGTTGAGTTCGACATCGAGGTCGATCGACGAGGCAAGTACTCGGCGGTCAACCTGCAGCCGCGTCAGGGTTGATCCTGCCTGCACTCCTCCCGGCCAGAACTCCTTAAGGACGTTTGACCCGGAGACTGCAAACATCTAAACGCGCGCAAATGGCGGTCCGGTAGGGCCGCCATTTGTCGTTTGCGATCTTCAAAGCGAGATTTCTCTACGGCCCTCGTCCAGGGGCTCGATTCTGCAAGGAATACCGACATGTCCATTACCCCGCTGATGCCCGTATATCCCCGGTGCGGCGTGCGTCCCGTTCGCGGCGAGCACTGCCATCTCATCAGCGAGGACGGTCGTCGATTCCTGGACTTCGCCAGCGGTATCGCTGTGAACGTGCTCGGCCACTCGCACGCGGGCCTGATCGGCGCCATCCAGAAGCAGGCCGAGACGCTTATGCACGTCTCCAACCTCTACGGCAGCCCGCAGGGTGAGGCGATCGCCAAGCGGCTCGTCGACCTGACGTTCGCCGACACAGTGTTCTTCACCAATTCCGGCGCCGAGGCGGTCGAGTGCGCGATGAAGACCGCGCGCGCCTATCACCAGTCGGTCGGCAACGACCAGAAGTATGAGCTGATCACCTTCAACCAGGCTTTCCACGGCCGCACGATGGCAACGATCAGCGCCTCCAGCCAGGAGAAGATGCACAAGGGCTTCCTGCCCCTGCTGCCCGGCTTCAAGTACGTCGAGTTCAACGACCTGGAGGCCGCCAAGGCCGCCATCGGCCCGAACACGGCGGGCTTCATGGTCGAGCCGATCCAGGGCGAAGGCGGGATCCGCATCGCCACCGACGAGTTCATGCAGGGCCTGCGCGCGCTGTGCGACGAGCATGACCTGATGCTCATCCTCGACGAAGTGCAGAGCGGCGTCGGCCGCGCCGGCACCTTCTATGCCTACGAGCAGTACGGCATCGAGCCGGACATCATGGCGACCGCCAAGGGCATCGGCGGCGGTTTCCCCGTCGGCGCCTGCCTCGCCACCGAGAAAGCGGCGCGCGGCATGGTCGCGGGCACGCATGGCTCGACGTATGGCGGCAACCCGTTCGCGATGGCCGCCATCGGCGCGATCCTCGACGTCGTTCCCGACGAGGCGTTCCTCGCCGACGTGCGCGCCAAGGGTGAGCGGATCAAGGCCCGCCTGGAGCAGTTCATCGGCAATTATCCCGATCTCTTCGAGCTGGTGCGCGGGCGTGGTCTGTTCATCGGCCTCAAGATGAAGGTCGAGCCGCGCGCTTTCGTCGCGCACGCGCGCGACAACCACGGACTGCTGACCGTTTCGGCGGGCGACAACGTGGTGCGCGTACTGCCGCCGCTCGTCATCGACGACAGCCACATCGACGAATTCATGGAAAAGCTTTCCGCCGCTGCGGCGAGCTACAAGACCGAAGAGACCGCGTGATGAGGGATTTCCTGAGTCTTTCCGATGCAGGCGGCGACACGATCGCCGCCATGATCAACGATGCGATCGACCGGAAGACGGCGCGCAAGGCATGGCCGAAAGGCCGTGCCGACGCCGATGCACCGCTCGCGGGGCACACGCTCGCGATGATCTTCGAGAAGAACTCCACCCGCACGCGCGTCTCGTTCGACATGGCTATGCGCCAACTCGGCGGCTCCGCGCTGATCCTGGAGGCCGGCTCGACCCAGATTGGGCGGGGCGAGTCGATCGCCGACACGGCGCGGGTGCTCAGCCGCATGGTCGACGCGATCATGATCCGTACCGACGATCACGCCAAGATCGAGGAACTCGCCCACTACGCCGACGTCCCTGTCATCAACGGCCTGACCGACCTGTCGCACCCTTGCCAGATCGTTGCCGACCTGCTGACGATCGTCGAGCACGGGCACGCGCTTCCGGGCCTGCAGCTGGCATGGCTGGGTGACGGCAACAACGTCGCCAACTCGCTGATCGAGGCGGCGGGGCTGATGAAGTTCACGATCCGCATCGGCGGTCCGGCGGGTTACGAACCGGACGCCGGGTTCATCGCGCGGTGCCACGCTGCCGGGGGCGAGGTCATCCTGACCAACGACCCGCAGGAAGCGGTAGCGGGCGCGCAGGTCGTGGTCACCGATACCTGGGTCTCGATGGGTCAGGCCGGCGGTGAGCAGCACGTGGCGGCGATGCAGCCCTATCAGGTCAACGCGGCGCTGATGGCCGCCGCGCGTCCCGAGGCGACCTTCCTTCACTGCCTGCCGGCGCACCGCAACGAGGAAGTCACGGACGAGGTCATGGACGGCCCGCAGTCGGCTGTCTGGGACGAGGCGGAGAACCGCATCCACGCCCAGAAGTCGGTCTTGCTCTGGGCATTGGGCAAGCTGTGAACGACGAGGACCTGCTGCGCGACGACACCGGCTTCGACCGGGTACTGGGCTTCACCGTGTCCGCGCGCCACGTGCGCGGGCGCATGGTCCGGCTTGGTCCCGTGCTGGAGACGGTGCTGTCGGCACATGACTACCCCGGGGTGGTCAAGCACGTGCTGGCCGAAGCGCTGGTCCTGACGGCGCTGATGGGCTCGCTGCTCAAGGAGGAGAACGCGCAGCTGACCTTCCAGGCGCAGGCCGAGGGCGGCGCGGTGGATCTTCTGGTATGCGACTATCGCAACGGTGAACTGCGCGGTTACCTGCGCCACGACCCCGAAATGGCCGGGGCGCTGGAGGAAGACTGCTCGCTCGAGACGATGTTCGGCAAGGGTTATCTTGCGATCACTTTCGATCTGGCCACCAGTGGCGAGCGTTACCAGGGCATCGTGCCGCTGGAAGGGGAATCGCTGGCGCACGCCTGCGAGAGCTATTTCGCGCAGTCGGAGCAGCTACCCACGCTGATCCGCATCGCCGTGCGCTCGAACGGGCCGCGATGCGTGGCGGGCGGTATCCTCGTGCAGCACTTCCCCGATGGCGAGGAGGGGCGTGAGCGCCTTCACGTCAAGGAGGACCATCCGGACTGGGAGCATGTTGCTATCCTTGCCGGGACGGTGCAGTCCTCCGAACTGGTCGATCCGGTGCTCACTCTGGAGCAGCTGGCGTGGCGCCTGTTCCACGAGGAAAGCGAAGTGCGCGTCGAACCGCTGCTGCCGTTGAGCCGCGGCTGCCGCTGCACCGTAGAGCACTATATGTCGATCCTATCGAAGTTTCCCGAGGATCAGCTTGAGGACATGCGCGACGATGATGGGCACATCCCGGTCGACTGCGCGTTCTGTTCGAAGGTTCTGCGCGTCCCGGCGTGAACGTCATATTTTCGCCATGCCGATGCGCGACTTGAATTCCGGGGCGCCCCTGCCGATGTTGTGTGCGGCGGGACGTTTTCAGGGTGCGACGGAATGTTTTCTAGGTCTTTTCTTGCGGTTCTTGGTCTGGGCGCCTGCCTGGCGGCTGCCTTGCCCGCCTATGCGCAGAAGCAGTCGCTCGGCATGCTTGATGAACTGGCGCACGGCGGCTGGGAATTGCGCGAACGCGGCGGGCCGGTTCGCAATATCTGCCTGGATAGCGGGCGTCGGCTGATCCAGCTGCGGCACCCGGGCGTGCCGTGCAGTACCGTCGTGGTCGATGACCAGGCTGATCAGGTGACGGTGCAGTACACCTGCCGCGGGCAAGGCTACGGGCGTACCCAGATCCGTCGTGAGACGGACGGGCTCGTGCAGATAGACAGCCAGGGCATCGTCAATGGGCTGCCTTTCGCGTTTTCGGCTGAAGGGCGCCGAACGGGCGAATGTCGCGGCTGAGGGGCCGGACGGACGAGATCGGGGGCCGGGGACCGCTCATTTGATCGTTGTCGTCGCGGCGCAAGGGGCGTAGCGGGACATGATGAATGAAGAGACATCCCCTCCGTCGGCTTCGATCGGTCCGCAAGCCGTGGTGCTCCTGTCCGGCGGCCTCGATTCCATGGTTTCCGCCGGTATTGCACGCGAACGTGGCTTCGCCGTCAACGCGCTGACCATCGACTACAACCAGCGGCACCGGCGTGAACTGGACGCTGCTGCCGAGATCGCCCGCGTCATCGGTGCGCAGCGCCATGTCGTGCTGCCGCTCGACCTGAGGCGCTTTGGCGGATCGGCCCTGACCGATGACATAGCAGTGCCCAAGGATGGGGTCGGTACGGACATTCCAGTGACGTATGTGCCAGCGCGCAACCTGGTGTTCCTGTCGCTGACGCTGGCATGGGCCGAGGCGATCGGCGCCAACGACATCTTCATCGGCGTCAATGCGCTGGACTACTCGGGCTATCCCGATTGCCGGCCGGAGTTCATCTCTGCCTTCGAGAACATCGCCGCGCTGGCGACCAAGGCCGGGGACGAGGGGCAGAAACTGCGTATTCACGCCCCGCTGCAGTTGATGAGCAAGGCCGATATCGCCCGCGAGGCGGACCGCCTTGGTCTCGATCCGGGCATGAGCTGGTCTTGCTACGATCCGCAGCCTGCTGGTCGCGCCTGCGGGCTGTGCGACAGTTGCCGTCTGCGCAAAGGCGGCTTCGAGGAAGCGGGCCTTAACGATCCGACGCCTTACGCGGCCTGATCGTCGATCCAGGCAATGCACAAAAGGAAAGCCCGGTGAGCGATCTCACCGGGCTTTCCTTTTGTGCCCGTTACCGTTCCGGTCCGCCATTGCCTTGACATGAGGATAAAAGAAAAGGGGGCCGGATTGCTCCGACCCCCCGATCTTGTACCGTTGCCGGTCGCTTACATGCCCGAACCCGGACCGTAAGTGATCTCGACGCGACGGTTCTGCAGCTCGCGCACGCCGTCCGCAGTCGGAACGCGCGGGTTGGCTTCACCGAACGCCTGGCTCGAGATCGAGCCGTCGGGGATGCCGTGGCTGGTCAGGTACGCACGGACCGAAGCGTTACGACGCTCCGACAGGCCCATGTTGTACTTCGGCGTACCCGAACGGTCGGTGTAGCCGGCCAGCATGATCGGCACGCTGTCGCAGTTCGCGTAAGCGCTGACGGCGCTGTCGAGAATGGTCGACGCTTCCGGCGTGATGTCCGACTTATCCCAGTCGAAGAACACGATGTACGGACCCTTGTTGCAGACCGGAGCCGGCGGCGGGGGCGGAGGAGGCGGCGGCGGGGGCGGCGGCGGGGGCGGCGGGGGCGGCGGGGGAGCAGCTTCCTGTCCGCCGAAGTTGTACGCCAGGGTGCCGAGCAGCGAGTGCGAACGCCAGCGGGTGCTGATGTTCTCGCCGGCCGGGCCGACGAGGTCGACGTTCGACACGTTCATGAAGCGGTACTTCAGACCCACATCCCAGTGCGAGCTGAGCGGAGCACGGATGCCCGCGATCGCCTGCCATGCGAAGCCGCTGTCCGAATCGTCGATCACGTCCGCGTGGACGCGAGCGACACCGGCGCCGCCGCCGACGAAGCCCTGCAGGCCGTCGTCCGGACCGAAGTCCAGAAGGCCGTTGACCATGAACGACAGGTTGCTGGCATCAGCGCCGCCCGAGTTCTTGATCGCGGCCTGGCGATAGCTGGCTTCGGTTTCGAGACGGAACGGGCCGAAGTCGTAACCGAGCGTCGCGCCGCCGTCGAAGCCCTTCTTGAAGTCGATCGTGGTGCTGTCACCGTCGACGACAGTGTCAGCGTCTTCGACGATCATGCCGCCGAAGTCGAGTTCGAGATACCACGACTTGTCGCGCGCGAGCGCGGGAGTGGCGAAGGCGGTCGAAGCCAGCGCCAGTCCAAGGACGAGTTTCCTCATACGTTTCCCCTACAAAGAGATTTGGAGCCACCGAGTGCGAGAGTGTCTAACCCCTTGGCTTTACGTGTGCAAGCGCACATTAAGCGCGACTGTTGCAAATATGTCGCGTTTGCGGGAGCTTGGGAGGTCGTTGCGCCCTCACTATCCAGAATCTGCAACACCCCTGAAACCCCTGTTTCCTTGCACCCGTCAAGCCGAAGGCAGAATACCCAAGGCCTGGAGAGCCGAGACCAGATCGTTGATCGCGGTCCGAGCCTCCCCATCAACACTCGTCCCTCCAAGTGGTTCCACCGGGAGCGAAGCTTTTCTCCACAAACCAAAAAACAGCATCTCGGCGCCGCGTGAGGCATCGAATACGCGCAGGCCGTCGCGGGGGATGACGAAGGCCCAGCCGGAGCCGCGAGACAGGGCAATGGCACCGTCCCGCCCCGACCAATCGCCGGAGGCATCGGCACCGACGATCCAGGCGTCGTTTTCTAAGGGATTTTCCGGGGGCGAACTCGCTTCGCCGCACACCAGGCAGTGCATCAATGCATCACTCAGCATAAGCGCTTCGTTGACGAACAGCTCCTTCTGCGCTTGCCCGGAATGCGTGGCTGTGTTGGGGACCGCGCAGCGATTCGGGCTCGGCGGCGGAGTAGAGCGTGGCCTGCGCGCCGTTCGGCCATGTAAGGCGGCGCAGCGAGGGTTCGAACACCGGACGCCGCCATGGCGCACCGACGTTGAGCAACCCGCTCTCGCCCTCGACCATCACGGTACGCGCTTCGGTGAGGTTGGCGGCGACGAGGGCGATGCGTGCGGAGGGCTCGGCCTCGGCGATGGCGGATGCCCATTCGGCGCCGCAGCGGGTCTTGCCGAAACCGCGCCCGGCCATGACCAGCCACACGCGCCAGTCTCCGGCCGGGGGAAGCTGCCCGGGGCGCGCCCAGAGCCGCCAGTGCCAGTTCCATTCGCGGCGTTCCTCGGGTTCGAGGGCGTCGAGATGGCTTTCGATCTCGGTCGGGGTAGCGTCGCGCAGCCAGTCATGGTCAGCCATCGGCAGCGTCCTTCATTTCCGCGTTGCGGCGGGCGAGGACCTGGCGGCGCAGCTGTTCCAGCTTGGCGTCGATGGCGGCGCGCACGACCGCGACGTCCTCGTTTTCGCGCATGGCGCGTTCGCGGGCCACGTTCTCGCGGTGGAGGCCGAGCAGGCGCAGGGCGTTGGCGTTGTCGAACTTGACCGCGCCGTCCTTGGCCTCGCCGAAGCGCAGGCGGTGGAGCACTTCGAGTTCGAGGTTCTGGTAGCCTTCGAGCAGCGCGGTCTGCCACTTGCGGGCGAACTCCTGCTCCACCCGGCGCACCTTGTAGGCCCGCGCGGGGTGGACTTCGGCAATGGCGGCCGCGGCGGTGACGTTGGACGTTTCGGCCAGCGCCGCAAGGAAGTACGTGCGCCAGTGCTGCGGAATCTCGCCTTCTTCCTGTTTCTTCAGGGACGGACGGATCTTGGTTCGCGGACGGCGCGACCTGGCGCCGGGCGAAGCCTGCTTCGGCTCGACCATGTGGGGGATCCTGTACTGGAGAGGCGGGCAGGTCGGCGAAAGCGACCTTGCATCGGCGGTGTTCCTGATATGTACCAATCTGGCGTAAGGAAGTCAAGACAAAATAACCAAATGGGTTTTTGTTTCGCGCTTGCCGCACTGCAGCGTCGTCCCTAATCAGGGCGCGACCTAAGCGGGGGAATCTGGAAATGCTGCGCGGCCTCTACGAATGGACCATGGCCAAGGCCTCGCACCGCCACGCGGGCTGGTGGCTGGCGGCGTTCGCCTTCATGGAGGCAAGCTTCTTCCCGGTGCCGCCGCATCCGCTGCTGGGCCTGATGTGCCTGGCCGAGCCGAAGAAGGCGATTCGCTACGCCGCCATCGCGACGCTCGCCTCGGTGGCGGGCGGACTGCTCGGCTACGCGATCGGCCACTTCGCCTATGCTGCTTTCGGCGAGGCGTTGCTTCGCGCGCTGCACTTGTCGGAGAGCTTCCCCAAGGCTGCCTGCTATTTGCGCGACTACGGGGCCGAGATCATCATCGTGAAGGGCGCCACGCCGATCCCCTTCAAGCTGCTGACGATCACGGCGGGCTTCATCGGCATGAACCTGCTGGTGTTCGTGGGTGCCTCGATCGTCTCGCGCTCGATCAGCTTCATGATCGTGGGCGTGCTGTTCCGCCTGTTCGGCGCGCCGATCAAGGCGGTGATCGACAAGCACCTGGGCAAGGTGACGGTGGGCTTCGTGGTCCTGATCATTGCCGGATTCCTTGCCGTGTCGCTGCTTGGCGGCGGCTCGAAGCAGACCAATGAGAAGTGCGCCTCGGCTGTGGCGGCAAAAACCGTCTGAGCGCTTTGCCTCGGCGATGCGGCCGACCTAGCCTCCCTCCCGACAACAGATCGGGAGAGAGGCCGTGTCGTTCAGTATCAGTCCGCTGCAGGAAGACCTGCCCTTCGGCATACGCATCCGTGGTCTGACGCTCGCCGCGCTGCAGGACAAGGCGCTGCGTGACCGGATCGACGCGCTGTTCGTCCGGCACGGGATGATCGTGTTCGAGGACGTCGAGCAGAGCGACGAGATGCAGTTGGCGATCTCCGGCTGCTTCGGCCCGCTCAAGGAACATCCGGTCAAGGGCGTGTCCCGCGTCGATTCGGCGCGCCTGCCGGGGGTGATCGAGATCCGCAGCCGACGCGGCAAGGGTATCGTCGAGGTCGACGGGCGGCAGGTTTCGCACTGGCTGCCCTGGCATTTCGACCACTGCTACAACGACGAACTCAACCGTGCGGGCGTACTGCGCTCGGTCGAGCGGGTGGAGGAGGGCGGCATCACCGGCTTCCTCGACGGAGTGGCGCTCTACGCCGAGTTCCCGCAGGACTTGCGCCGCCGGATCGAGGGCGCCGAAGTCGCCTATCGCCTCGAGACCCAGTTCGACGACCTGAAGTTCGGCTGCCCCGGCCAGTATCGCATGATCGAGCCCAAGCCGATGCCTGAAGGCTTCGCGGAGCAGGTGGCGGCGATGCCGCGTGCGATCCATCCGGCGGTCTGGACCCGCCCCACCGGCGAAAAGGTGCTCCACGTCTCGGCCTACATGGCGCAGGGCATCGTCGGTGACGAGACCGCCGGCGGCAACGCCCTGCTGGAAGAGGTCTGCCAGCAGATCAACCGGCTGGGGACGCGCTTTTCGTACCAGCACAAGTGGCGGCCGGATGACATGGTCATCTGGGACAACTTGCGGATGCTGCACTGCGTATCGGGCAACGATCCCGACGAGGAGCGGCTGATGTATCGCACCACGATCGCGGGAGACTATCGCCTCGGTCGCTGGGAGACGGCGCCGGGAGATGCCGTTTCCGCCGATGCGATGGCATAACCGGCCATGGCGAAGATCGATGTTAATGGCCTGACCCTGGACTACGAGCTGATCGGCGATGCAGGCGCGCCGCCGCTGGTGCTGACGCCCGGCGGCCGCTACGCGCGTGACACGGCAGGCGTGCCCGAACTGGGCGCGAAGCTGGCCGAGGGCGGTTACCGCGTGCTCCTGTGGGACCGCCCCGGCTGCGGGGCGTCCGACATCGCCTTCACCGCGCCCAGCGAATCGGTGATGAACGCCGAGGCGCTGGTCGGCCTCGTCGATGCGCTGGAACTGAGGGACGTAACGCTGGCGGGCGGCTCTGCGGGCTCGCGCATCACGCTGATGGCGGCGGCGCGCATGGCGGCCAACGTTCGCCGCATGGCGATCTGGTGGATCAGCGGCGGGCCGGTGGGGCTGGCGGGCCTGGCATGGTACTATTGCGGAGACCAGATCGCGGCCGCCAGCAAGGGCGGCATGGAGGCCGTCGCGCAGCTTCCGAGCTGGGCCGACCAGATCGCACGCAATCCCCGGCTGCGCGACATCCTGCTGGCGCAGGATGCCGATGCCTACATCGCCACCATGCAGCGCTGGGGCAAGGCCTTCGGCTATTCCGACGCCTCGCCGGTGCCGGGCATGGCCGAGGCGGACTTCGCCCGGTTGACCATGCCGGTGCTGACGTTCCGCTCGGGCCACAGCGACATGGCGCATACGCGCGAGACGTCGGAATGGGTTCATCGCCTGCTGCCGGCATCGACGATGGTGGAGCCACCCTGGGGCGACCAGGAGTGGAACTACGTCTCGACCTTCCCGGAGGACCTCGCCGCCCGCAGGGGCCGGTTCGAGCGCTGGCCGCTGCTGGCGCCGATGCTCCTCGACTGGTTCGGGCGCTGACCGGGCCATGGACCTTTCGGAACTGATCGACCGCCACGCCATCCATCAGGTGCTGCTGCGGTACGCGCGCGGCCTCGACCGGCTGGACAACGCGCTTGCGCGCAGCTGCTACTGGGACGATGCGATCGAGGATCACGGCCATTTCGTAGGCACGCCCGACGACTTCATTCGCTGGGCCGACGGCACCACGCTGATGTTCGAGGCGACGCAGCACGCGATTCTCAACCATGTCTGCGACCTGCAGGGTGACCAGGCGTTCTGCGAGACTTACTATCACTTCTCGGGCGTGACGGCCGAGGGGCCGAACTTCATGTCGACCGGTCGCTACGTCGATCACTTCCGCAAGCGCGACGGGGAATGGCGCATCGCCAACCGGGTCACCCTCGTCGAAGGCACCTATGACGTTCCGAAGGCCGCGCTCGCGCCGCCGCCGGGCAGTGCCTACACGCCGCAGGCGCCCAGCCAGGCCAGCCGCGACTGCAGCGATGTGAGCTACCACCGCCCACCGGTTCCACGTCGGCCGGGTTAGCGGTGGGAACGGCTCCCCCTTTCGTTTCATTTCCGGAATTTTCCGCCCCGCGACAACCGCTTGACTGCCGTAACAGTTGTGTCATCCTTCCATTGCTGCACCGCAAGGTAGCGGTGCCGGAAGGAGGGCTATGGCTGGTCGGCCGGTTGGAGCTTCGTCGGATTTCCGCGGGTCAGCGGATTTTCTAAGGCAGCTTGAGGGCTATGGCCTCACGACTGTCGAGATCCACTATTTCCTGCCCGATCATCCCCGGTTCCTGCAGCTTTTCGCTTTCCAGCAATACGACGTGGCGCCGCGCTTCCCGGTGCTGCGCGATTTCCTCGACTACTGGACGCGAGAGATCGAAGGGCCGCTCCATTCGGTGCGGATCGCGCACAATCACCTGATCGGGCCGCAGGAATGGCGGGCCGTGGACGGGATCATCTCGATCCACTGACGGGACATTGCCGGGACATCGCTACACGGGTGGCAGGGAACCGGCGCGGGAAGGTCTTGTTCCTGACATGCTGCGCGCCGATAACCGGCGTCATCCGCAAAGAGGAGACAGCCATGTCCAAGATCGTCGTCGTCGTAGGCAGCCTTCGCACCGAGTCCTTCAACCGCAAGCTGGCTGAGGCGCTGATCCGCCTGCCGGCCGCAGAGGGGCATGACTTCACCTTCGCCGACATCGGCTCGCTGCCGCTCTACGATCAGGATGACGATGGCGACCAGGCCGAGAGCGTCAAGGCGCTGAAGGCGCTGGTTTCGGGTTCGGACGGCGTGATGTTCGTGACGCCGGAATACAACCGCTCGATGCCGGGCGTGCTCAAGAACGCGATCGACAATGCCTCGCGGCCTTATGGGCAGAGCGCCTGGGCGGGCAAGCCTGCGGGGGTGATCGGCGTGTCGGTGGGCGCGATCGGAACGGCGCTGGCGCAGCAGCACTTGCGCAACGTGCTGGCCTATCTCGACATGCCGACGCTCGGCGCGCCCGAGGCGTTCCTGCAGTGGAAGGACGGGCTGTTGAACGAGGACGGCACCGTGGGCGCGCAGTCGGCCGATTTCCTCGGCCGCTGGATGAAGGCTTTCCTGAACTACGTGGCCATCCATAGCTGACGTAGTTCCTCCCCGAGCTTGCTCGGGGAGGGGGACCACTCGAAGAGTGGTGGAGGGGCACAGGCCGGAATTACATGGGCCGGAGGGGCAGCGCTTTGCGGCGCGTGCCCCTCCACCATGCTGCGCATGGTCCCCCTCCCCCGATGGGGGAGGAATGCGAGGTCAGATGATCCCCACCGCCGTGCCGGCGCGGGTGAACATGCCGATGATCTGCTGAACTTGCTCGGCCGAATGCTCGGCGCAGAGCGAGCAGCGCAGCAGCGTCATGTTCGCGGGCGTCGCCGGCGGGCGCGCGAGGTTCACGTAAAGACCTTCGTGCAGCAGCGCTTCCCACATCATCGCGCCGCGTTCCAGATCGGGCATGATGACCGAGATGATCGCGCTCTGCGGCTCGGTGGTGCCGAGCTGGAAGCCTGCGTCGGTCAGGCCCTTGTGCAAGGTGCGCGAGCTGTCCCACAGGTGCGCGCGCTTGTCGGCGGCGGTCATCAGCTTGCGGATCGAGGTGGTCGCGGTGGCGACGACGCTCGGCGGCAGGCTGGCGGTGAACACGTAGGGGCGGCAGACCAGGCGCATGATCTCGAACTTGGGATGGTTCGAGACGCAGAAGCCGCCGACGGTGCCGACCGACTTGGAGAAGGTGCCGATGACGAAATCGACGTCGTCGAGGCAGCCCTGCTCCTCGGCCACGCCGCGTCCGTTGGGGCCGATGAAGCCCATCGAGTGCGCCTCGTCGACCAGCACCATCGCGCCGTACTTCTTGGCGACCGCGATCATCTCCTTGAGCGGGGCGATGTCGCCGAGCATCGAGTAGACGCCCTCGAGGATCACCAGCTTGCCGGCGCCCTCGGGAATGCGCTTGAGGCGCTTTTCCATCGCCTCGATGTCGTTGTGCTTGAACGGCACGACTTCGGCGTCGCCCATCTTGCAGCCGTCCCAGATCGAGGCGTGGCTGTCGATGTCGAGGACGATGTAATCGCCCTTGCCGGCGATGGTCGAGATGATCCCGAGGTTGGCCTGGTAGCCGGTCGAGAACACCATCGCGTGGTCCATGGCGTAGAAGTCGCAAAGCGCCTCTTCCACCGCCTTGTGGCCCGCGTAGGTGCCGTTGAGTACCCGGCTGCCGGTCGTACCCGAGCCGAAGTCGTCGAGCGCCTGCTTGCCCGCCGCGATCACGTCGGGGTCGAAGGTCATGCCCATGTAGTTGTAAGTGCCCAGCAAAATCGTCTCGCGCCCGTTGCACATGGCGACGGTGGGGGAGATGACGCGCTCCATGACCAGCCCGAACGGATCGGTCACGCCGGTGGCCAGAAGATCGCTCCGCATCTTGATGAGCGGATCGAACTTGCTGAAAAGGTCAGTAGTATCAGACATTTGCAATCAGCCCTTGAGCTTGACCACGGCATCGACGAGCTGGCCGTAGTTCTCGATCTCGGCCTGGGCATTCATCGAGATGATGATGTCGAACTCGTCCTCGATGGCGGCGACGAAGTCCATCACCGTCAGGCTGTCGAATTCCAGGTCGTCGGTGAAACGGGTGGCGTCGGTCACTTCGACGCCCTTCTTGTTGAAGGGCTCGATCAGCGCGGCGATGCGGGCCGAAGTCTCTGCGCGGTCCATGGGTACTTAACTCCGAAAGCGTCGGGCGGCTCTCTGGCCGGGAATTGCGGCGCAAAAGCGGCGCGGGTGCAACATGTCAAGGGCGCGCTTACAGCAGCGCCCGTACCGCC
Organism: Novosphingobium sp. FG90; assembly: GCF_057808725.1. Lineage (NCBI taxonomy): Bacteria > Pseudomonadati > Pseudomonadota > Alphaproteobacteria > Sphingomonadales > Sphingomonadaceae > Novosphingobium > Novosphingobium sp. FG90. The sequence goes on along the minus strand of NZ_JBMDIO010000017.1, from coordinate 39,890 downwards.
TGCATGAACGGGCCGATCGAAACCGGCTTGGCCAGATAGCCTTCCGCCCCGGCCTCGCGGATGCGTTCCTCGTCGCCCTTGCCCGCATAAGCGGTTACCGCGAGCACGGGAATCGTGCGCAGGACCGGGTCCTTCTTCGCCGCTTCGATCAGGTCCAGACCCGAGACATTGGGCAGCTGGATGTCCATGATGACGAGATTCGGCACGAATTGCCGCGCCTTGTCGAGCGCGTCGAGACCATCGGCACACGGCTCCACCGCGTAGCCCTGACTGCGAAGCACGTCGCAAAACAGCTTCCGGTTGAGATCGTTGTCCTCGACAACGAGGATTCGCTTTGCCATTCGACGCCCTGATGACCATCTGGGGTAATACGCCCCGTCTATTCCGTCCGAGTGAGACTGACAATTCTTCGAGAGCCCTCATCCCCATCCGATCCGCAGGCGTTGGCCCTGAACGCCCTCGGCTGGGTGCTGAGCGATCAGGACCGCGCCGAGCGTTTCCTCTCGCTCACCGGCCTGACGCCGGAGGAACTGCGCGCCTCGCTGGGTGAACCCTCCACGCTGGGCGCGGTGATGGATTTCCTGTGCGCGCACGAGCCGGACCTGCTGGGCGCGGCCGATGCGCTGGGCGTCCAGCCCGAGGTGCTGGTTGCCGCACAAAGGAAGCTGGGCGCATGACGAAACCGCTGCTCATCACCGACTGCGACGAAGTGCTGCTCCACATGATCAAGCACTTTCGCGACTGGCTGGCCGAGGAAGAAGGCGTCCACTTCGACATCGAGAACGGCGAGTTCTACAAGTCGATGCGCCGGATCGGCAGCGACACACCACTGGAACAGGCGGAGATGTGGGCCTTGCTCAACGGCTTCTTCGATTCGCAGATGCACCGCCAGACGCCGATCGAAGGCGCGGTGGAGGCGATCGCCGCGATCCGCGAGCACGCCGATGTGGTGGTCCTGACCAACCTCATGGATTTCCGCCGCGAAGCGCGTGAGGCGCAGCTGATCGAGCACGGCATGCCGCTGCGCGTCTTCACCAACCAGGGGCCGAAAGGCCCGGCGCTCCAGGCGATCCTCGACGAGTACCAGCCCAGCCGCGCGGTCTTCATCGACGACCTGTCGCAGCATCACGGGTCGGTCTTCGAGGTTTCCCCCCAAGTTCGCCGACTGCACTTGTGCGGCGAGCCGAAGATCGCCCCCAACATCAAGTGCGCCCTCCAGCTCGGCCACGCCCACGCGCGGATCGATGACTGGAAGGCCGCGCTCCCCTGGCTGCTCGACAGCCTGACCCGCGAAGAAGAGGAATTCCATGAGCAAGATTGATGACCGTCTCGCCGAACTCGGCCTGACCCTGCCCGCAGCGGCGGCCCCGGTCGCCGCTTATGTCGCCGTGGTCGAGACCAATGGCTTGGCCCACGTTTCCGGCCAGCTCCCCTTCGTCGACGGCAAGCTCGTCACCGGCCGTCTGGGTGAGGACGTCGCCGTCGAGGCAGGCACCGAGGCCGCGCAGGCCTGCGGCGTGATGATCCTGGCGCAGCTGAAAGCCGCGCTCGGCTCGCTCGACCGGGTGGAGCGGATCGTCAAGCTGGGCGGCTTCGTCAATTCGACCGGCGATTTCACCGACCAGCCCAAGGTAATCAACGGCGCCTCCGAGCTGATGGTCGCGGTCTTCGGCGATGCCGGCAAGCATGCGCGCAGCGCGGTCGGCGTGCCGGTGCTGCCGCTGGGCGCCGCCGTCGAAGTGGACGCCATCGTTGCCGTTCGCCCTGCTTGATCGCTGGCGTGCACCTGCACCCGATCCGCGCAAGGTCGCGTGGATCGGGGCGCAGGACTATGCCCATCGCGGGCTGCACGGAGCAGGCGTGCCGGAGAACTCGCGCGCGGCTTTTGCCAAGGCCATCGCGGCGGGCAACGGCATCGAACTCGACGTGCAACGTTCGAGCGATGGCCAACCCGTCGTCTTTCACGACGACACGCTCGACCGCTTGACCGGCGAGAGCGGCCCGACCGAGCGCCGCAGCGCCGCGCAACTGGGCACGATCACGCTGAAGGTCGCGGGAGGGGCAGACACCACCGAGACCATTCCCAGCTTGCGGCAGGTCCTGGCGCAAGTCGGCGGCAAGGTTCCGGTGCTCATCGAGATCAAGTCGGATCGCAAGGTTCGCATCGCTGCGCTGTGCCTTGCGGTACGGCGCGTGCTGGAGGGCTATACCGGCCCGCACGCTGTGATGAGCTTCGATCCGCGGGTCTCGCGCTGGTACTGGCGGCATTCCCCGCACACCGTGCGCGGCCTGATCGTCTCCGAGGGCGAGGACCGCGCGCTTCCCGGCAAAATCCGCCGCCGCCTGTGGTTGTGGCACGCGCGGCCGGATTTCCTCGCCTACGACGTGCGCGACCTGCCGAGCCGCTTCGCCGCTGCCCAGCGCCGTCGGGGCCTGCCTGTCGCGACCTGGACCGTGCGCAAATCCGAACACGACGAACGCGCGGAGGCCTATGCCGACGCGGCGATCTTCGAAGTGCGCGAAGGGGATGCGTGAGCGAGGGCAGCTTCACCGTTCGCCTGCTCGGCGCCGTGGGCGATTTGCCTGCCGATCAGTGGGACACACTGACCGATGGCACGAACCCTTTCGTCAGTCATGCTTTCCTGACCGCTATGGAACGGTCGGGCAGCGTTGGCGGCCGCAGCGGGTGGACGGCGCTGCCGCTGGTGATTGATGGTCCGGATGGCGCGCTCGCCGCCGCGCTTCCCGCTTATCTCAAGGAGCATTCGCAAGGGGAATACGTCTTCGACCATGCCTGGGCGGACGCCTGGCACCGTGCGGGCGGATCGTATTACCCCAAGCTCCAGATCGCGGTGCCGTTCACGCCCGCTACCGGGCCGCGCCTGCTGACGCCGCACCCGGAACTCATGCTGCCCCTGCTGCGCGCGGCGGAGACGCTGTGCCGCGATAACGGCCTGTCCTCGGCCCACGCGACTTTCATCGAGCCGGCGCAAGTTCCGGTGTTCGAGAACGCGGGATGGCTGCTGCGCGAGGATATCCAGTTCCACTGGGAGAATCGCGGCTACTCGACGTTCGATGACTTCCTTGCCGCCCTGTCCTCGCGCAAGCGCAAGGATCTGCGCAAGGAACGCGAGAAAGCGCAGGAGGGTGTCGAGATCAGGGCGCTGTCGGGCGAGGAGATCACCGAGGCGCACTGGGATGCCTTCTGGGATTTCTACCAGGACACCGGCGCGCGCAAATGGGGCCGCCCCTACCTGACGCGCGAGGCGTTCAGCCTGCTAGGCTCGATGATGGCTGACCGCATCCTGATGGTCCTTGCCTTCATCGACGGACATCCGGTGGCGGGCGCGCTGAACTTCATCGGCGGCGAGGCGCTATACGGGCGCTACTGGGGCGCCGTGGTCGACAAGCCGTTCCTGCACTTCGAATTGTGCTACTATCAGGCGATCGACGCCGCGATCCGGCTCGGCCTGAGCCGCGTGGAGGCGGGCGCGCAGGGCGGGCACAAGCTGGCGCGAGGCTACGAGCCGGTGCGAACGATCTCGGCGCATTACATCGTCCACGACGGCTTGCGTGCCGCGATCGCCGACTATCTTGAACAGGAGCGGGCAGGCATCGCCACCGACCAGCTGCGGCTGGGCGGGCATTCGCCCTTCAGAAAGGACGACACCTAAGGCAGAGGGCCAGGCTCTCAGGCTGCCTTGCGGACGGCTGCGCCCAGCCACTGTCGCGCGCGGCGCTGGGCTTCGGCGATTTCGCGGGCGGTCATGTCGTCGGCCACTTCGGCGCGGCAAACGGCAGCTTCCTCGTGACCGCCAACGGCGGCAAGGTTGAACCACTTGTGCGCCTCGATCAGATCGCAGGGCGCGCCGTGGCTGCCGGTGGAGAAGGCGACGCCGAGGTCGAAATAGGCGGAAGCATCGCCTTGTGCGGCGGCGGACAGCGCCTCGGCGATGAGCATGTCGCCGGCGAAGTCGTTCGTGGCGGCCGGTACGGCGAGATCCTGGTTAGTCCAGACAGTTTCCATCGTAATCCCCGTGTCTTCCCAAAGGTTGTGACCGCGCGGACCCCAATCGTTTGCAAATGGCCGCTGCGCTCGATTTGGCCAATCTGGATCACGGCGCTCAAGAAATGGTTAACAGCGATTGCGCATGGTCCCCTCTGCCAGATTAACTCTGTGTCACCCCGAGACTGCGTTAAGAATTTTGTGGAGTGTCACGCATATACGCTTGTGCCGGTAAGAGTGCGGAATTATAGGCCGCCTCAACTGCGGATCGTTGTACGGTTACCGGAAAAATTCGGGGCTGCAGGGCGTTGGCGATCTGTGGAAGCACTGCGGAGTTTCTCTGGATGGCAACGGCCCTAGCTGACGAAATCGATGTACTCGCCAAGGCGAAGCGCGCAATTGGCGGCGCCTACATTTCCGAACCCAATGAAGAATACATGAACGAGGCTCAGCAGGATTATTTCCGGCGGCTGCTTCTTGCATGGAAGAAATCGATTCTGGATGCGGCGGCGGGCACGCTGCAGCAGCTTCAGGACGGCCCGATTCGCGAGCCTGACCTCAACGACCGCGCGTCTAGCGAGACCGACTGGGGCATCGAGCTGCGCACGCGCGACCGCCAGCGCAAGCTGATCGCCAAGATCGATTCGGCCATGCGCCGCATCGAGGAAGGCGAGTACGGCTACTGCGAGGTCACCGGTGAGCCGATCGGCCTCGGTCGCCTTGAAGCCCGTCCGATCGCGACCATGACGGTCGAGGCGCAGGAAGCGCACGAGCGTCGCGAAAAGGTCTCGCGCGACGACTGATTGTCTCGAACAATCAGGTCAAGACCCGGCTCCGACCCTGTCCGGAGCCGGGACATTAAGTCTTTGTTTGCCATTGGTGGCTAGGAATATGGGCCAATACGCGATAGTTTATCGCGTATTGGCGGCACGGTCGTGACGTGCATTCTGAAACGCCCGGACGAAGATCGCATGAACCAAGGTGAAAATCGGCAGATCGCGCGCGACAGCCTGTTCCTCATGGCTGACCTTCGCGTGGACGGTCTCGACGGCGATTTCCGGATCAAGGTCCGCAACCTCTCGGCAGGGGGCATGATGGGCGAAGGCACGGTGCGCGTCGTGCGGGGCACCGTCGTCTCAGTCAACATCCGCAACATCGGCTGGGTCGAGGGCTCGGTCGCGTGGGTGCAGGAAAACCGCTTCGGCGTCGCTTTCCGGGAAGATATCGACCCCCGTCTCGCTCGCGCGCAAGCTGGCCAGGCCGGCAAGGTCGAGCACATGACGCCCGACTACCTGCGCAACCATCAGGCACCCGCCACCGACGCGACGTTGCTGCGCAAGATCTGAGCGCGCAGGCGGAAAATTCCCGCGCGCCGGTTGCGGGGCTCGGGAAATCGGCTACTCCCTGTTCCATGCTGTCCAAGCGCCAAGCCTCGCGGGTGCTGGCCGTTGCGGCCGCCTTCATGCTCGCCTCCTGCAGCGGCTACGACAATTCGGCGCTGGGTGTTGCCGTGGTCGGGGAGCCGGACGATCCCTTTTCCGAAAGCGCCGACCTTTCAGCCGGAGCCGTACTTGTCCGGGCCTCGACGGTGGAGGGGCTGGTCGCCTTCGACGACGCGGGCCGCGTCATCCCGGCGCTGGCGGACCGCTGGATCGTCACTGACGATGGCCAGAGCTATATTTTCCGCCTGCGCGACGGCAACTGGGCGACCGGAGAGCCGATCACCGCCGATTCGGCGCGCCGCGCGATCAATGCCGCGCTCAAGGCGCTCGACGACGGGCCGCTGGCACACGACCTCGCGGGCATCGACGAGGTCCGTGCCATGGCTGGGCGCGTCATCGAAATCCGGCTGACAAGGCCGATGCCCTACCTGCTCCAGCTTCTCGCCCAGCCGGAACTGGGGCTCTACCGCAAGGGGCAGGGCACCGGCCCGATGAGCATGACCCGCTCGGGCGGGATGGCGACGCTCAGTGCGATCGATCCTGCGAAGCTGGGGATGCCGCCGATCGACAAGTGGGCCGAGCGAACCCGGCAGATTCACTTGCGCGCCCTCCCGGGTGCGCAGGCGGTGGCGGCATTCAACGACGGCAGCGTCGATCTCGTGCTTGGCGGGCGGCTGCAGGATTTCCTTCAGACCCGCTCGGTCGGCATTCTGCGCGGGACGATCCAGCTCGACCCGGTCGTCGGCCTGTTCGGCCTGCACGTGATGAACGACGAGGGCTTCCTGTCCGAGCCCGCCAACCGCGAGGCGCTGGCGATGGCGGTGGATCGGGAAGGGTTGATCGCGCCCTTCGGCGTCGGGGGCTGGTCCGCGACCACGCGCATCGTCACGCCCAGTCTTGACGGCGATCTCGGCACCATCGGCGAGCGCTGGGGCGGTCAGACGCTGGACGAGCGTCGGGCAGTGGCCATGGCGCGCGTGCGGGCATGGAGCGGATCGTCGGGAGCACGAACCCTGGCCCCGCACTTTCCCGCGACGGGTGCGTCCTCACCTGCAGTGCACCGAGTCCGCCTGACGCTCTGGCTGCCCGAAGGGGGGGGCTCCACGGCCCTGTTCAACCGGCTGGCCGCCGACTTCGGGATGATCGGCGTTGGCCTCGAGCGGGCCAAAGATATCGACGATGCCGATCTTGCGCTGATCGACGATGTCGCCCGCTATCCGCGCGCGGCGTGGTATCTCAATCGCCTGTCATGCCATGCGGGGCGTGGGCTCTGCTCGCAGGAGGCGGATGCGCGCGTGGCCGAGGCGGCCGGTGCGGCCACGCCCGCCGAACGGGCCGCCCTGTTGACCGAAGCGGAGGCGGAACTGACCGGCGCCAACGTCTTCATTCCCTTCGGAACGCCGATTCGCTGGTCGCTGGTGCGAGGCAGCGTAGACGGGTTTTCGGTAAACCCATGGGGATGGCATCCCTTGATGCCGCTGGCGTGGCTTCCCAAATGATTGTCAGCGGCACCTGAGACCGCTGTTCGACAAGAGGCTGGGAAATACGTGGTTAATCAATCCGCACGGCGTATGGACTTCGAGCTTCCGCTTGGAAATGATCCGGTATCGGTGCGACGCCGAGTGGAAGCGCTGGAGCGCGTGCTGGAACGAGCGTTCACAGTACCAGGCATCCGCCGTCAGGTCGGTCTTGACGCGGTTGTCGGGCTGGTCCCGGTCGCGGGAGATCTCGTTGCGGCGGCAATGGGCCTGTACCTTGTTTGGGAGGCGCGCAACCTTGGCATGTCGAAGTGGCAACTGGCCCGCATGACCGCCAATGTCGGGTTTGATACGCTGGTTGGCGCTATCCCCGTTGCGGGCGACCTGTTCGATTTCCTGTTCCGCTCGAACAGCCGCAACCTCAAGATCATTCGCAAGCATCTCGACAAGCATTACCCGCATACCCGGGTCATCGACGCCTGACGTGTCTGCGGCTATGAGCGAGGCATGAGATCCGCTGTCCTGGCCATGGCCCTGTTCGCGCTGGTTGCCTGTTCGAAGTCCGATTCCGCGCCCGGTCCCGGTGGCGTGACGATGGGCGAGGCGCGCGCGCTCGACGAGGCGGCAGCGATGCTGGACGAGCGGCGCCCGCCGGAAGGGGCTACCGTGCCGTCTGAAGCGCAGGCTACCGGGGCGGTGCAGTAATCAGTCGAAGCTGACCTTGCCGCGCCCGGCCTTGACCGAGCCGCGCAGCTTCTTGCCCTTCAGGCGCTGTTCCTTGCCGACGCGGTTGAGGCGGCTCTTGGCGCGCTTTTCAGGCAGCTTATGCGCCTCGGTAATAAGGTCGGCGAGGCGTTCGCGGGCATCGGCGCGGTTGGCTTCCTGCGTGCGGAAGCGGCGCGCGGTCAGCACCAGTTCGCCGCGCGCCGTCATCCGGCTGCCTGCGAGTTCCCTGAAGCGGGCGAAGACCGGCGGGGCGAGGCGCAGGGCGTAGATGTCGAGGCGCAACTGCACCGCCGTCGCCACCTTGTTGACGTTCTGCCCGCCCGGGCCGGTCGAGGCGATGAAGCTCTCGGTCGCGAGAGCCCAGGCGCGCTCGACGACCTCGTCGCTCATTCGGGGGCTGCTTCCGGGGTCACGTCCTCGAAACCGAGGGCGGCGAAGTCGGCGGGCAGGGGCGCGACCGCCACGATCGGCGCTTTCTCACCGCGCGGAACGGTGAGGCCGGCCGCATGAAGCATGGTGCGCGGGGCGCCGCCCTTGGCGCCGTAGACCGGATCGCCCAGCAGCGGGAAGCCGAGGCCCGCTGCGGCATGGACGCGAATCTGGTGGGTGCGGCCGGTCTCGGGGCGGAATTCCACGAGGGTCAGGCCGTTTCGTACATCCAGCTTGCGCCAGTGGGTGACGGCAGGCTTGCCCTTGCGCGCCGGGATCATGCGCCAGCCGTCCTTCGCTGTGCTGACCTTGGAGAGGTTGAGCGCGATGGTGCCTTCGTCCTCGGCCACTTCGCCCGCCACGATGCCGAGGTAGCGCTTTTCGACCGTGCGCTCCTCGAAGGCGGCGGAGAAGCGCTTGAGCGCCTTGGGGTTGCGCGCCAACAGCAGGCAGCCCGAAGTGTCGCGGTCGAGGCGGTGGACCGGCGCGGGTTCGCGCTGGAAGCCGAGCTTGAGTTCGTCGAGCCGGTCTTCCAGGCAGTGCCCGCCCGCGCGGGGACGGTCGAGCGGAAGGCCCGCAGGCTTGTCGATGACGAGCGCTTCGCCGTCTTCGAAGAGGATTTCGAGTTGCATCATCGTTTCTTTCGTCGTCCCGGCCTGCCGGCCGTGAACCGTGTTACCCTCGCCGCGGCTTCGACAAGCTCAGCCTGAGCGGGATTTGAATACTTGCTCTCAACCCGTTCAGGCTGAGCTTGTCGAAGCTCCTCGGCTCGAAAAGCAGTGGGTCTGTCCTCAGTCCACCGCCTCGGCAATTCGTCTGCAGGCCTCGACCAGCTGGGCCTCATCGGCCGCGAAGCTGATGCGGAAGCCGTCGCGCCCACCGAAGGCCGAAGCCGGGACGATCGCGACGCCGTGATCCAGCAGGTGCAGCGCCAGCTTGGCGTCGTCGCCAAAGCGCTCCATCAGCGGTGCAGCATCGACCATGCAGTAGAACGCGCCGTCGGGCACCGGCGTCGACAGGCCCGGGATCGCGTTGATTGCAGAGACCACCAGGTCGCGCCGGGCGCGGAAGCGTTCGCACCACTGGCTGAGGAATTCCTGCGGCCCCTCGAAAGCGGCCACGGCGGCGGCCTGGCTGATCGAGCAAGGGTTGCCCGAGGAGTGCGACTGCAGGCGCTCCATCGCCTTGATGAGCCACTCCGGCCCGGCGGCGACGCCGATGCGAAAACCCGTCATCGCGTGGCTCTTGGAGACGCCCGAGACGGTCAGGATGCGGTCCGCAAGGTCCGGGCACAGGTTCGCCAGCGTGGCGTGAGGTCCGCCCGTATAGTTGATCGGGGCGTAGATATCGTCCGACATCACCAGCACGCGCGGATGATGGCGCAGCACCTCGCCGATGCCGAGCAGCGTCTCCGCCGGCAGGCAGGCGCCGGTCGGGTTGCCGGGGCTGTTGAGCAGCACCCACAAGGTATTCGGCCCGATCTGCGCTTCGAGGTCTGCGGGCGTGAAGCGGAAGTTGTCCTTGGCGTGGGTGTGCAGGGGCACGACCTTGCCACCGGCGAAACGCACGATTTCCGGGTAGCTGACCCACCATGGGGCTGGGACGATCACCTCGTCGCCCTCACTGATCGTGGCCAGCATGGCATGGAAGATCGCCTGCTTGCCGCCCGCGCTGACGGTCACTTGCGACGTCGGAACCTCGATCCCCAGGTCGCGTGCGAAGTGCAGCGCGGCGGCCTGCTTGAGCAGCGAGGTGCCGCCCACGGGGGTGTACTTCGTCTGCCCGCCGTCGAGCGCGGCCTTGGCGGCTTCCAGCACGTGCGGCGGGGTGGCGAAGTCGGGCTCGCCGACCGAGAGCGAGATGATGTCGCGCCCGGCTTCGCGAAGCTGGGTGGCGCGGTCGGTCATCGCCGTGGTCTGTGACGGGGCGATGCGGGAAAGGGCGGTGGACAAGTGCATTGTGGGGCGTCTCTTAGAACAGGAGCCGAGGATCGCAAAGCATCGTCCGGCGGGGGCTTCGACAAGCTCAGCCTGAGCGGAATTTAAAGACCTGCTCTCAAAACCGCTCAGGCTGAGCTTGTCGAAGCCCCATCAGGCCGACCACGACCATCTACCATTTACAGCAACCGCGCCGGGATCAGCCCGCGCAGGGCATTGCCGATGAGGAACCCGCCGGCCAGATCGTCCAGCGTCAGCTCCGCTTCCACCGCGCGGCCTTCCTCCAGCAGCGAACGGCGCAGCACGCCCGGTAGCAGGCCCAGCGTCGCGGGCGGGGTCAGCAACGTGCCGTCGCGCTCGACGAACAGGTTGGTGAAGCAGCCCTCGGTCACGAGGCCATCGTCGCGCAGCAGAATCGCCTCGTCTGCGCCATTGGCTCGCGCCACTTCGAGACCCTTGTCGTAGAAGCCGCGATCAGTGGTCTTGTGGGCGAGGCGCCAGTCGCCGCTGTCCACCGGCAGGCGCAGCACAGCGACGCTTGCGGGCTCGGCGAGAGTGTCGGGCAGATCGGTCAGTTCCAGCGAGAACGCCCCGGTACGGCCGACGACGAGGCGCAGCTTCGACGGAGCTTCGGCCTCGAAGCACAGCGCCTGGATGGCGTTGCGCACCGCGTGCCGATCGAACCCGAAGCCCAGCGCGGCGGCGCTCGCGGCAACACGTTCGAGGTGCAGTTCGAGCAGCGCGATGCCCGTCTCGGGCGTGAAGCGCATCGTCTCGATCAGATCGAAGTTTGCAGGTGACACGACTTCCCCGGCAACCTGCACTTGCGACTCTCGCACGAAACCCCCTTTGACCAGGCATTCCCGCCATTCGGGAAGCGCTTGCGAATCCGCGACCACGGCGGACCCGACCCCTAGGACAGCGCGACCGTCACGGTCGAGACGCAGAGTGCGGATTGCCACATTGAAAGCCGCATCGCCAGAGGGTTCGATATAACCGATGGACCCGCAGTACACTCCGCGCGGCGCACTCTCGACCTCGGCGATCAGTTCCATGGCGCGGATCTTCGGCGCGCCGGTGATCGAGCCGCAGGGAAACAGCGCGCGCAGGAGGTCGAGCGCGCCGCGTCCTTCAGGCAGAGTGGCGCGCACCGTCGAAACCATCTGGTGAACGGTTGGATAACTTTCGATTATAAAAGGATTTTCCACCCTTACACTGCCTGCCTCGGCCACGCGCGACAAGTCGTTGCGCATGAGGTCGAGGATCATCAGGTTCTCGGCGCGATCCTTGGCGCTGGCGGCGAGATCGGCGGCGAGCGCGGCGTCCTCGGCGGCGCCGCGGCCGCGCGGGCGAGTGCCTTTCATCGGCCGCACTTCGACCTCGCGGCCCGAAAGGGTGAAGAACAGTTCCGGCGAGAAGCTGAGATGCCAGCGCGCGCCGTCGTGGATCACCGCGCCGTATCCGGCCGCCGCGCGCGGGCGCAGCGCGGCGTAGAGCGCCAGCGGATCGCCGCTCCATGCCCCGACTAGCGGCAGGGTGAGGTTGGCCTGGTAAATGTCGCCAGCTTGAATCGCACCGTGGATCGCGGCGAAAGCCTGCTCGTAGTCGCCGAGGTCGATCCGGGGCTCGAGCGGGCCGATTGCCGGGCGCTCCGACCGGGCGCGACCGGAAAGCCAGAGCGGCACCTGGGCGGGCGAGAGCGCCTCGTAGCCTTCGAAGGCCCCGAACCATAGCAATGGGCCTCCGGTGTCGCGCTGGCGTCCGGCAAGGCGCGGTTCCAGCGCCAGTCCGGCCTCGTAGGCGAGGTAGCCGGCAAGGTGCAGGCCATCCCGCGAAAGCGCCTGCAGGCGTTCGAGGGCGGGCAGGACGTCGCTGCCGCGCATCGCCACGACGGTTTCGCGGGGCGCGCGGTAGAGCCGGGCTTCGGAGGCGCCTTCGCTGCGGGCGTCATCGAGGAGGACGAAGGGGGCGGTCATGGGATCGGGCGGCGCTTTAGCGGCAGTTTGTCCGCCCGTACACCTCGTCGTCCCGGACGACGATATGTTGCTATGCGCTTCCATCGCGCTACACCGATGCTGCGACAGGGCTTGGAGATGACGGGATGAGCGAGATTTTCCTCGGACTTGGCGGCGGCAGCAATGGAGAGGGCGGAGAGCGGCAGGTGCTGCGGCTCGACCGCGCCAACCGGCATGGCCTGATCGCGGGGGCTACCGGCACCGGCAAGACCGTTACCCTGCAGACCATCGCCGAGCAGTTTTCCGCCGCCGGGGTGCCGGTGTTCCTGGCCGATGTGAAGGGCGACCTCTCGGGCATCTGCATGGCCGGCAGCCCGCAGTTCAAGAACGCCGCCATTCTGGAATCGCGGGCGAAGGAAAGCGGCATCGCCGACTATGCCTATGCCGACAATCCCGCGGTTTTCTGGGACATTTACGGCGAGCAGGGCCATCCGGTGCGCACTACCATCTCCGAGATGGGGCCGCTGTTGCTGGCCCGGCTGATGGACCTCAACGAGACGCAGGAGGGCGTGCTCAACATCGTCTTCCGGCTGGCCGACGACGAGGGACTGCTGCTGCTGGACCTCGAAGACCTGCAGGCGATGCTCGCTTACGTGGCACTCAACGGCACCCAACTGGCCACTAAGTACGGCAACGTGTCCAAGGCGAGCGTCGGAACCATCCAGCGACAGCTCCTCGCACTGGAGAGCCAGGGTGCGGCGCAGTTCTTCGGTGAGCCCGCGCTGGAGATCGCCGATTTCATCAAATGCGACGATCAGGGACGCGGCTACATCAACGTGCTCGCCGCCGACAAGCTGATGCGCAGCCCGAAGCTCTACGCAACGTTCCTGCTCTGGCTGCTGTCCGAGCTGTTCGAGGTGCTGCCCGAGGTCGGCGATCCCGAGAAGCCCAAGCTGGTGTTCTTCTTCGACGAGGCGCACCTGCTGTTCGACGATGCGCCCAAGGCGCTGCAGGACAAGGTCGAGCAGGTCGTCCGTCTCGTCCGCTCCAAGGGCGTGGGCGTCTACTTCGTGACGCAGAACCCGATCGACATTCCCGAGGAGATCGCCGGGCAGCTGGGCAACCGCGTCCAGCATGCGCTGCGCGCCTTCACCCCGCGTGACAAGCGCGCGATCAAGGCGGCGGCCGAGACCTTCCGCATCAACCCCAAGCTCGACGTCGAGGCCGCGATCACCGAGCTTAAGGTGGGCGAGGCGCTGGTCTCCACGCTGGGTGACGACGGCGCGCCTTCGGTGGTGCAGCGCACGCTGGTGGCGCCGCCGCGCTCGCGGCTGGGGCCGATCACCGACAAGGAGCGCGCGATCGTCCAGTCGATCAGCCCCTTCGACGGCAAGTACGATACCCGCGTGGACCGCGAGAGCGCGGAGGAAGTGCTCGCCGCCAAGGCCGCCGATGCCGCCGCGACAGCGCAGGAAGTCGAGGAAAAGGGCCGCGAGGAAGTGGCCAAGCAGGAACGCAAGAGCCCGGGCTTGTGGGACGGCATCGGCGGCAAGGTCGCCAAGGCCGCCGCCGGGGCCGCCGCCGCCAGCGCCGGGTCGATCCTCGCGCAGACGATGCAGGGCAAGAAGAGCCGCGCCAGCCCCAAGGCCTCGGCCGCCAGTGCCGCTGCCGGGACCGTGGGCGACGCGCTGGGCAAGGCGATCGGCTTTCCCGGCCTCGGCCGTTTTGCGCGCAACCTCATCGGAGGGCTGATGCGCTAGTGAGGGGCGTCGTCGTCCCGGACCTGCTCCGGGACCGGTGGCTATCTTCAGGTGGGCGGTCGCCGCGCGCGCGGCTACGCGGGCCGGTCACGGCCGGCGGTCCCGGAGCAGGCCCGGGACGACATATGGCCTTGTTGCTTGCGCTGTTGCTGATGTGCCTTGCGGTCGCCGCGCGCGCGCAGACGATCCCGCTCGGGCAGTTGGACGATGCCGCCCGGCCCACTGCCTATCGGCTGGACCTGACCATCGACCCTTCACGGCCGCGCTTTTCCGGCCATGTCGAGATCGATGCGGTACTGGCTGCACCCGCCTCCACCATCACGCTGCACGGGCGCGGGCTCGCCATGTCCCGTGTGCTTGCGATCGTCGGAGGGCGCACGATCGCGGGGCGCTGGCGGCAACTGGACCCCGTCGGCGTGGCGCAGGTCTCCTTTGCCGAGGCGCTTCCCGCCGGACCGATCACGCTGGCCTTTGATTACGAGGCGCCTTTCGCCGATGGGCCGGCGGGACTGTTCCGGGTTCAGGTCGAAGGCGCATGGCATGCCTGGACTCACTTCGAGGCGATCGACGCGCGGGCGGCCTTCCCGGGTTTCGACCAGCCCGGCTTCAAGACGCCCTTCACGCTCACCTTGCGGACTCCGCCGGGGCTGACCGCGATCGGCAATGCGCCGGAACAGGGGGCGCCCGCGATCGAAAACGGGCTTGCCGTCCACCGCTTCGCGCCCACGCCGCCGCTGCCCACGTATCTCGTCGCGATCATGGTCGGCCCTTTCGCCACGCTGGGGGCAGACGCGCCGCCGGAGGGGCCGCGCACGGAATCGCTTCCCTTGCGGATCGCCTCCACCCGGCAGAACGCCGACCGGCTCGCCTTCGCCCTTGACGGCACGCGCCGGATCACCGCGTTGCTGGAGGACTATTTCGGCACGCCCTTTCCCTTTCCCAAGCTGGATCAGGTCACCACGCCGATCCTGCCGGGGGCCATGGAGAACGCGGGCGCGGCGCTCTACCGTGACGACCTGCTGGTGATGGATGCCGACGCGCCCGTCACTCAGCAGCGTGCGTTCGGCGTGACCGTCGCGCATGAGCTGGGCCACCAGTGGTTCGGAAACCTCGTTACCCCCGCCTGGTGGGACGACCTGTGGCTGAACGAGAGCTTCGCGAACTGGATCGGCTACCGCATCGGCAATGCCTGGCGTCCGGACCTGGGCATCGCGGGAGATGCGCTGGGCTCGGGCTACGAGGCGATGGAGACGGACGCGCTGCTTGCGGGGCGGCCGGTGCGCCAGCCCATCGATGACAGCCGCCGGATCGATACCGCCTTCGATGCGATCACGTATGGCAAGGGCGGGCATGTCGTCGGCATGGTGGCGGCATGGCTGGGCGAGGAGCGGTTTCGCGAGGGCGTGCGCCGCTACATCGCCGCGCATCGGGGCGGCAGCGCGACCAGCGAGGACTTCTTCGCCGCGCTTGCCGAAGTCGCGGGCAATCCGAAGCTGGTGCCGGCGATGCGCAGCTTCGTCGAGCAGCAGGGCGTGCCGCTGCTGGCCATGCGGCGGGACGGGGACCGGGTTCTGGTGACGCAACTGCGCTACACGACGGCAGGCGTGGCCCCGCCTGAAACGCGCTGGACGATCCCGCTGTGCTTTCGGCGCGGGAGCGCGCAAGGAAGCACACAAGGAAGCACACAAGGCGATGAAACGCGCCGCTGTTTCATCATGGACCAGCACACCCAGAGCTTCACGATGCCCGGGGAAGGCCCGGTGTTTCCCAATGCGGGCGGCACCGGCTACTACCGCTTCGAACTGACGGCCGGGCACTGGCAGGAACTGATCGCCCGGGCCGACACCCTGCCCGGCGGCGAGGCACTGGCGCTGGTGGATTCGCTCTGGGCCTCGATCCGCGCCGGGCGGGGGACCATCGGCGAGATGGCGCGGCTGGAGCGCAAGCTGATCCGCCACTCGGATCCTCATGCCGCCGACGCGGCCGACAAGGCGCTGTCGAAGCTGGTACGCGAGAACATCGTCGGGGCATCCGGTCGGCGCGGGTTTCGCTTGCTGCGCGAAAAGCTCTATGTGCCGCTGCTCAGGGAATACGGCTTCGATCCGCGTGCGGGCATCTATGCGCACGAAGCGGCGGCGCGGGCGCAGCGGCGTGTGCAGGTGGTCAACGCGCTCGTCGGCACCGGAGCAGGGCGGCAACTGCGAAAGCAGCTGGATGCGGCTGCGGTGGCCTATCTGACGGGCGACCGGGGGGCGCTGGATCCGGCCTGGTTCGACCATGCCTTCGATCTGTACCTCTACGACCGCGCCCTCTCAGACCATGATGCGGCTGCCGTGCGCACCCTGCTGGAGAAGGCGCTGGCATCCGAGGACCCGGTGTTCCGGCCGGCGGCTCTGGCGGCAGTGGCGCGCACGGGGTTTCCCGAGATGGCGGCGTGGCTGCTGGCGCTCGATGATCCGCGCCTGCGTGAAAGCGAGCGGCGCGACCTTCTCGACGGGATCATGGCGCGCAGCGCGAGCCGGGAATACGGCTATGGCTGGGCGCTCGGCCATGTCGAGGGGCTGCTGCGCGGAGCGGACGGGCAGGCGTTCTCGACCAGACTGCCGCAGATGCTGGGGCGGTTCTGTTCGGTGGCCTGGGCGGACCGGATGGCGCGGGACTTCAAGGGTGCCTTTGCAGGTACGCCCGGCGCCCTGGAACTGGACCGCGCGATTGAACGGGTGCGCAACTGCGGCTTGCTCGACGACATGATGGGGCCGCAGATCGATGCGGAATTCGCGACGCTGCGGTAGTTTTCAGTTCCTCCCCGAGCCTGCCTGGCAGAGCGGTCGAGGGGGAGCGTTTCAGGAAGTTGCGCCTCCGTCAGCCCTTCGGGCTGCTACCTCCCCATCGCTTCGCGACGGGGAGGATTGGCGCGCTTACTCCATGAACCAGCCGTGGCTTGCCACCAGCGACTGCCCCGTCAGCGCATTGGTCGGGAAACCGGCGAAGAACAGCGCGACTTGCGCGATGTCGTCCACGGTGGTGAACTCGCTGTCCACCGTGCCGCCCAGCATCACGCGGCTGATGACCTCGTCCTCGGATATGCCAAGTTCCTTCGCCTGTTCGGGGATCTGCTTGTCCACCAGCGGGGTGCGCACGAAGCCCGGGCAGATCACGTTGGTGCGCACGCCCTTCTTGCCGCCTTCCTTGGCGATCACGCGGCTGAGGCCCAGCAGTCCGTGCTTGGCGGTGACATAGGCGCTCTTGAGCGGGCTTGCCTCCTTGGAGTGGACCGAGCCCATGAAGATCACCGAACCCGACCCCTGCGCGTACATGTGCGGCAGGACGGCCTTCGAGGTCAGGAACGCGCCGTCGAGGTGGATCGCCAGCATCTTCTTCCAGTCGGAATAGGCGTAGTTCTCGACCGGGTTGACGATCTGGATGCCGGCGTTGGAGACCAGCACGTCCACCGTGCCCCAGGCCGCGACCACCTTGGCGACGCCGTCGTTCACCTGCTCCTCGCTGGTGACGTCCATCGCCACGGCCATCGCCTGCCCGCCGCTGGCGACGATATCGTCGGCGGCCTTCTGCGCGGCTTCGAGGTTGAGGTCGGCGATCACCACCTTGCCGCCTTCACCGGCGTAGATGTCGGCGATGGCCTTGCCGATGCCGCTGGCGGCGCCGGTGACGATGCAGACCTTGTCCTTGAGCTTCATGCTGCTGCTCCATTTGAGGAATTCGAGGCGAGGGGATGTTTCAGGCGGCTGCCTGCGCGGTCTCCGGCAAGGTCGAAAGTCACGATCTCATCGGGGTCGATGTCGCGGTTTACCCAGTCCGGATGGCGCAGCGAATGCTCGGCGTCGACATGGCCGCAATGCCAGTGCTCGTCGATGGTCAGGCGCGAAAATTCGTAGTCCTTGGAGTTCGTCTCGTAGCCGTGCGCGCGGTTGATGAGATGCATCACCGCGACCGCGCCTGCCGGGCGGCAGTCGAGCAGGCGGGCGAGATCGGGGTCGTCCTGGAATTCCTCGGGCAGTCTGCGGGCGAGGCGCTTGGCGGCGGCGCGCAGCTTCTGGAGGGCTTTCGAGGTGTCGGTATTGAGCCGGGTGCGGCTGGAAAAGCGGATGTCCTTCTCGCGCTGGGCGATGTCGGCCATCGAGGTCGGCACGATCCCGCGCGAGGAGAACAGGTCCACCTGGTAGACGTTCATCTCCTGCATCGAGCGGTTGTCGAGCACGTATTGCAGCGGCGTGTTGGAGACGAGGCCGCCGTCCCAGTACCATTCGCCGTCGATTTCCACCGGCGGGAAGCCGGGGGGCAGGGCGCCGCTGGCCATGATATGCTCGGGGCCGATGGTGCGTTCGGTGTTGTCGAAATAGGCGAAGTTGCCCTTGAGCATGTTGACCGCGCCGACGCTGAAGCGGGTTTCGGCGCGGTTGAGGCGGTCGAAATCGACGAGGTCGAGCAGCGTGTGGCGCAGCGGCGTGGTGTCGTAGTAGCTCAGGCGCGAGAGGTGGTTCGGCCACTCGGGCAGCGGCATCGGCCAGCGCGGGGTGAAAAAGCCGGGAAGGCCCATGGTGGCGGCATATTGCGCGGAGGCTTCGTTGAAGGCACGGCGGGCGAAGCCGATCGGTTCGTCGAGGCGGTATTGCAACTCGCGTGAGATGCCGTGCCAGAACTTCTTGAGCGCGGGGATGCGGTCCTGAGGGGCGTTTCCGGCGATCAGGGCGGCGTTGATCGCGCCGATGCATATGCCCGCAACCCAGTCGGGAGCGATGTCGCGTTCCGCCAGCGCTTCGTAGACACCAGCCTGATAAGCGCCGAGGGCTCCGCCGCCCTGCAGCACGAGTACGGATTGGGGATCGGGATCAGGTGCGTTCACGGCGCCATCCTGTTTGAGAGGAACCTGTTGCGGTGCAACATGTGGCGTACCGGGAGGTTCCTTTCAATCTGCATTTGCGAGAGGTTGCGCAAATGCCCACCCCGCTGCGACTAGGGCCGGTGGCCCAAGTCTCGCTCCCCTCCCGCAAGCGGAAGGGGCGTTGTACAGAACGTTCTCGCCCCGCTGTCGTCACCCTGAACTTGTTTCAGGGTCCATCGCGCCTCATACCCAGTGCTTTGCTGCAGCAAACCGGGAGCGCCGATAGTGACATGAGCCTGCAGGTACGACCGCCCGATGGACCCTGAAACAAGTTCAGGGTGACGGGATGAAGCAGGTTGATCTCGATGCTGGAGGGGCTGGGTGTGGTGCCCTTCTTCTCAAGCCTCCACTTCCTCAAGGCTCGGCTCGCTGGCAGCTTCCAGCAGGCGGCGTTCGATGGCCTTGATGCGCGGTGTGGCGGTGATCTTCTCGCCCAGCAGGTCCGTCACGTAGAAAGTGTCCGCCGCCCGCTCGCCATACGTCGCGATATGGGCCGAGTGGACCATCAGCTTGGATTCGAACAGCGCATGTGCCAGCCGGTTGAGCAGCGCCGGGCGGTCGCGCGCGTTGATCTCGACCACGGTGAAGCGGTTCGACGCCTTGTTGTCGAACAGGACGCGCGGGCGCACCTCGAAGGCGTCGGCGCGCGGGCGCGCGTCGGGCTTGGCGACCAGCTGCGGCAGGATCTTGATGCGGTTGGCGAGCGCGTTCTCGATGGTGAGTTCGAGGCGGCGTAGCTGCCCGTACTCCATGAAAGGCCGTCCCAGCGGGTCCTGCACGAGGAAGTTGTCGACCGCGCGGCCGGTCCGCGTCGTGTGGATGCGCGCGTCGATGATGTTGCCGCCCGCCAGATGGATGCCCCCGGCGATGCGGTAGAACAGGCCGGGGTGGTCCGAGGCGATCACCGTCACCAGCGTCGCCCCGCGGGCCGGGTAGTATTCGGTCGAGATCGACAGTGGTTCGTCGTCCGAAGCATCGAGCTGGATGAGGTTGCGGGCGATGACGTCTTCGGGCTCGGCGATCCAGTAGGCGTCGCCGAGGATCGCGCCGACCTTCTCGACCAGTGCGGCATAGGCGCCGCCCATCGCCTCGACCTGCGCCTTCTTGGCCTCGACCCGCTTGGGACGACCGAACTCTGCGTGCCCGAGACGCAGGCGTTCCTCGGCCGCGCCGTAGAGCGTGGCGATCAGCTGGCGCTTCCACGAATTCCAGGTGCCCGGCCCGACCGCGCGGATGTCGACGATGGTGAGCACCGTCAGCTGGCGCAGGCGATCAACCGACTGCACGACCTCGACGAAGTCGGCGATGGTCTTGCCGTCCGACAGATCGCGCTTCATTGCGGTGGCGGAGAGCAGCAGGTGATGGCGCACCAGCCAGGAGACCAGTTCGGTCTCCTCCTCGTCCAGCCCGAAGCGCGGGCACAGCTTGAGCGCGATCTCGGCGCCCAGCACCGAGTGGTCGCCCTTGCGGCCCTTGGCGATATCGTGGAGCAGCACCGAGACGTAGAGCGCCCGGCGCGAGCGGACCTTGTGGATTACCTCATGCGCGAGGGGGTGGTCGTCCTTCAGTTCGCCCTTCTCGATGCGGGAGACGAGGCCGATGGCGCGGATGGTGTGCTCGTCCACCGTGTAGTGGTGGTACATGTCGAACTGCATCTGCGCGTTGACGCGGCCGAATTCAGTGACGAAGCGGCCGAACACCCCCGCCTCGTTGAAGCTGCGCAGCGCCACTTCGGGGTTCCGGCGGCTGGTGAGCAGTTCCATGAACAGCTCATTGGCGCGCTTGTCGCTCCGCACCTCGTCCTTGATCAGCGCGGCATCGCGCGAGATCAGGCGCAGGGTCTCGGGGTGGATTTCCAGCCCCTCGCGCTCGGCGAGGACGAAGATTTCGATCATCCGGACCGGATCGCTCTCGAACCAGTCGTCCGAGGGCGCGCGCAGACGGCCGCCGAACACCTTGTAGCCCTTGAGCAGCCGTTCGCGGGCGCGGAAACCCGCCAGCAGCCCGCGCGGCTGGCGCTTGGCGAACTGCTCGTCGAGCTGCGCGAGGAACACGCCGGTCAGGCTGCCGACGACCTTGGCCTGCAGGAAGAACATCTGCATGAACCGTTCGACCGCGCTCTTGCCGGGCCGGTCGGAGAAATTCATGCGCGCCGCCACTTCGCGCTGGAGGTCGAAGGTCAGGCGGTCCTCGGCGCGGCGGGTGATGGTGTGAAGGTGGCAGCGCACCGCCCAGAAGAAGTTCTCGGCGCGGCGGAAACTGCGGTATTCCTTGGCCGTCAGCAGCCCCACGTCGACCAGTTCGGCGGGGGAGCGGACCTTGTGGATGTACTTGCCGATCCAGTAGAGCGCGTGAAGGTCGCGCAAGGAGCCCTTGCCCTCCTTGACGTTGGGCTCGACGACATAACGGCTGTCGCCCATGCGCTTGTGGCGTTCCTCGCGCTCGGCCAGCTTCTCGACAACGAACTGCCGTTCGGTGCCGGAGACCACGTCCTTGAAGAAGCGGGCGCGGGCCTCTTCGTACAAGTCCTGATCGCCCCAGACGTAGCGGCCCTCCAGCATCGCGGTGCGGATCGTCAGGTCGGACTTCGACATGCGCACCATGTCGTCGAGCGAGCGGCTGGAATGGCCGATCTTGAGCGACAGGTCCCACATGAAGTAGAGCATCGCCTCGATCACCTGCTCGCACCAGGGCGTCTGCTTGATCGGGGTGAGAAACGCGATGTCCACGTCGGAATGGGGGGCCATCTCGCCCCGGCCGTAGCCGCCGACCGCCATGATCGTCAGCCGCTCGCCCTTCGATCGGTTGCCCGCCGGGTAGACGTTGGTGACGACGTGGTCGTGGATCACGCGGATCAGCTGGTCGGTGAGGAACGCCTGCGCCTCTGCCACCTCGTGCCCGGCGGAGGGCTTGGCGTCGAGGCGGCGGGCTATTTCGTCGCGCCCGTCGGCAAGGGCGGTGCGCAGCGTTTCGACGATGTAGCGCCGCCCCTTGGCGGCGCCGTAGGCTTCCACCAGCTTCTCGATCGTCTGCACGAGTTCGCGCCGGTCGATCACGGAACGGGGGGAGGGGATTCGGATCACGCTGCTCATGCGTCCTGACTTAGAGACTGCCTTGGAATTGGGAAAGTATTCGTCTTGCCGGATGGGGCTTCGACAGGCTGTGCCTGACCCTTCGACAAGCTCAGGGTGAGCGGGGGTGGTGTAAGGCCGCCCCCTCCATTCCGCTCAGGCTGAGCTTGTCGAAGCCCCATCGGCATACGCCCCATACCGCGCGAAAGTGAAAAGCCCGCTACCATCGGGCATCGCCCTATGCCAGAAGGCCGCGAAATGAAGCATACGAGGTCCGCCACTTGTCCCTGACACTGCTTGCCGCCGCCGCTCAGGCGCCAGAGCCCATCTACTGGGTCAATCTCGGCCTCAAGAACTACCTGTTCCGCATCGGCAGTTTCGAGCTGCGCTGGTACTCGCTGGCCTATCTGGCGGGCATCGTGCTGGGTTACTGGCACCTCAGCCGCATGATCCGCGAGCCCGGCGCGCCGATGGCGCAGCGCCATGCCGACGACCTGTTCTTCTACTGCACCGTCGGCATCATCCTTGGCGGACGCCTCGGCTATGCGACCTTCTACACCGGCGGCGGCTCCGACATCCCGAGCCTGTGGCTGCACCCGGCCGAACTGGTGAAGCTGTGGCACGGCGGCATGAGCTTCCACGGGGGCCTCATCGGGGTGATGCTGGCGATGGCCTGGGTTTCCTGGCGCAACCAGCTCAGCCTGATCCGCGTGGCGGACTTCGTGTCGGTATGCGTGCCCTTCGGCATGATGTTCGGGCGCCTCGCCAACTTCGTGAACGGCGAACTGTGGGGCCGCGTCGTCTCCGGTCCGCTGCCCTGGGCGATGGTCTTCCCCGACGCCGGGCCGCTGCCGCGCCACCCCAGCCAGCTTTACGAAGCCGGGCTCGAGGGCCTGCTGATGATCATCGTCATGCTCACGCTCTACTGGAAGACCCGCGCGCGCTTCCGGCCCGGCCTGCTGGTCGGCGTCTTCACCACCGGCATCGCCTCGGCCCGCTTCATCGTCGAGTTCTTCCGCGAGCCTGACGCCCAGCTCCAGCGCTTCGCGCAGGTCACCGGCCTGTCGATGGGCCAGTGGCTGACGATCCCGCTGATCCTGCTCGGCCTGTTCCTGATCGCCCGTGCGCTGACCAAGCCCGAACTTTCGACCCGGCGTCCGATCGAGATCACCTGATGAGCGAAGAGTCGCTTTCGGCCGTCTTCCGGCGGCTGATCGCCAATTACGGGCCGATTTCGCTCCAGCAGTACATGGGCGAATCGAACGCCCGCTATTACTCCGGCAAGGACCCGCTGGGCGGCGCGGGCGATTTCGTCACCGCGCCCGAGATCAGCCAGATGTTCGGCGAACTGATCGGCCTGTGGCTGACCGATATCTGGATGCGCGTGGGCGCTCCGACAAAGGTGCACTACGTCGAACTCGGCCCCGGTCGCGGCACTCTGGCGCGCGATGCGCTGCGGGTCATGCGCAAGCAGGGACTGAGCCCCGAGGTCCATCTCGTCGAAGGCTCCGAGGCCCTGCGCGCCGAGCAGCGCAAGGCAGTGCCCGATGCGCAGTGGCACGCCGACATGGACAGCCTGCCCACCGACGGCCCGCTGCTGCTGGTCGGCAACGAGTTCCTCGACGCGCTCCCGGTGCGCCAGATGGTGAAGACGACGGCGGGCTGGCGCGAGCGCATGGTCGGCCTCGAAGGCCACCGTTTCGTGCCGGTTGCAGGCGATCGCCCGATGGATGCGGCGGTCCCCGAGTACCTCCTCAACGCGCCCGAACAGACCCTGATCGAGACCTGCCCCGGCGCGGCCGCCGTAGTCGACGAGATCGCCCGCCGCCTTCAGGGGCAGGGCGGGACGGCGCTGCTGATCGACTACGGTTATGTTGAAGAGCGCACCGGCTCGACCCTGCAGGCGATCCGCGCGCACGCTAAGGTCGATCCCTTCGCGCATCCCGGTGAGGCGGATATCACCTGCCTCGTCGATTTCGCGACGATGGCCGAAGTCGCCGTCGCGGGCGGTGCGCGCCATCTCGGCACGGTGACGCAAGGGGCGTTCCTGCGCGCGCTCGGAATCGAAACGCGCGCCGCGCAACTTTGCGCGGTTGCACCGCAACAATCTTCTGCCATAAACTCCGACAAGGATCGACTGATCGACGAGGGGCAGATGGGGGAATTGTTCAAGGTCATGGGGCTGGCCGCGCAGAGTTGGCCAAACGGCGCAGGCTTCTGATGGCCAGCGTGGCAAAGTCCATCGCGCCCGATCGGCTGGAGAAGCTGCTCGGGGCACTGGCGCTCGTCATGTTGGGGTTTGTCGCCGTCGCGGTGCTCAAGGGCATAGCGGAATGGGCGAACATTCCAGGCGTCATCTGGCTGCACCTGTTCACGATCGTCGTCGCTCTGGCGCTGACGCCGGTGCTGCTGTGGAAGCGGCGCGGCACGCCCGGCCATCGCGCGCTCGGCTATGCCTGGGCGGCGGCGATGTTCCTCACCGCCGTAGACAGCCTGTTCGTGACCACGAAGCCGGGCCATTTCACCGTGATCCATATCCTTTCGGTCTTCACCATCGTCATGGTGCCGGTGCTGGTGCTCGCCGCGCGCAAGGGCAACGTCGCGCGCCATCGCCGCACCGTGCGCGGTCTGATCATCGGCGCGCTGCTGATCGCGGGCTTCTTCACCTTCCCGTTCAACCGGCTGCTGGGGCACTGGCTGTTCAGCTGAATGCGGCGAAGCCGTTCGTCGATGGGCCGATGTCGCTTGTCGATTGCAAACCGGCCGCTCACGGATAGTCTGGCATCGCCAAGCGGTTACGCTCCCGGCTTCTCCTGCCGGGGCGTATCAACAGGGACACATCCGGGAGCACCATCGCCATGAGACTCGGCACCGTTCGTCGCGCCGTTCTGCTAGCCGCCGCCTCGCTGGCGGTCCTCTCCGCTCCGCCCGTGCTGGCGGCTCCCAAAATCGCTACCGCTCCGGCGCCCGCAAAGACACAAGTGCCGGTCCAGTACCACAAGCTCGCCAACGGCCTGAAGGTGGTGATCTCGCCCGACCATTCGGTGCCCACCGCCACTGTCGGCGTCTATTACGGCATCGGTTTCCGCATCGAGCCCAAAGACCGCACCGGCTTCGCGCACCTGTTCGAGCACATGATGTTCCAGGGCTCGAAGAACCTCGGCAAGGCGGAGTTCATCGGCCTCGTCAACGCCAACGGCGGCGTCCTCAACGGCTCCACCCGGTTCGACTTCACGAACTACTACGAGGCGATCCCGAGCAACACGACCGAGACGTTCCTGTGGGCCGAGGCGGACCGCATGAAGGGTCTCGACATCACGCAGGACAACCTGACCAACCAGCAGGGCGTCGTGAAGAACGAGGTCAAGGTCAACGTCATCAACCAGCCCTACGGCGGTTTCCCGTGGCTCGACCTGCCGCAGCTGGCGAACACGAACTGGTACAACGCGCATAATTTCTATGGCGATCTCAAGGAGATCGACGCGGCGACGCTGACCGACGTGCAGGCGTTCTTCAAGGACTACTACGCGCCCAACAATGCGGTGCTGGTCGTCGCGGGCGACGTCGACCCGAAGCAGGTCATGGCCTGGACCGAGAAGTATTTCGGGCCGATCCCGGCCTCGGGCGCACTCAAGTTCCCGGACATTTCCGAGCCGCGCCAGATGGCGGAAAAGCGCTCCGAAAAGACCGACCTGCTGGCACCGCAGCCGGCGCTGGCATGGGCCTACCATGTCCCGCCTAAGCACACGCCCGAGTGGGCGGCGATGCGGTTGATCGACCTCATGCTGATCCAGGGCGCGGACAGTCGGCTGACGCGCGTGCTGGTCAACCAGAAAGGCTATTCGGGCAATGTCTCGGGCGGGATCAACTGGCCGCTCGGCAGCGCCTACGACTATAATGGTCCGATGCTGTGGTCGGCGTTCCTGATCCACGGGCCGGAAGTGACCGACGACGCCATCCTCGCCGACATCGATGCGGTGGTGAAGGACCTGCAAGACAACCTCGTCGCCCCGGCCGAGCTTGCCCGTGCCAAGACCAAGGCACGCTCGGAAATCTACGATACCGTGGGCGACGGCTATCGCTTCGGGCTGGTCAACCTGCTGGCCAGCTTCGCCTTGTTCGACGACAATCCGGGGCGGATCAACCGGATGGAGGCGGAGATCGAGAAGGTCACCCCCGACCTCATCCGCAAGACTGCGCGCGAATACCTGCGTTCGACCAACCGTACCGTGATCAGCCTGAAGCCCGGCGCCGCCGCCGCGGCTCCGGCGGCCGCGAAGTGAGGGAGGGCATCATGATCCGGAATCTTCTCCTCTGTGCCACTGCGCTGGCGCTGACCGCCGCTCCTGCTTTGGCAAAGGAAGCGCCGCCCGCCCCGGCCGCGCCCAAACCCTTCGCGCTGCCGCCGCTGACCGAATTCACGCTTGCCAACGGCATGAAGGTGACGATGGCGCAGCACGGTAACGTGCCCAAGGTCACGATCGTCGCCAGCGTACGCACCGGCAATATCGATGACGGCCAGAACGTCTGGCTCGCCGACCTCACCGGCGCCTTGATGCAGAAGGGCGCAGGGGGGCGCGACGCCTCGCAGCTGGCCGAGGCGGCCGCCGGTATGGGCGGTTCGCTGGCGTTGTCGACCGGGCTCGATTCCAGTTCGGCTATGATAGACGTACTGGGCGAATCGACGCCCGATGCCGTCGCCCTCGTCGCCGACCTGCTCCAGCGCCCCGACTTCAAGGCCGAGGAACTGGAGAAGGTCCGCGCCGACATGCTGCGGGGCCTGATGGTGGCCAAGTCCACCCCCGGCTCGATCGCGTCCGAGGCGTTTTCGGCGGCGCTTTACCCTGAGCATCCCTATGGCCGCACCTTCCCGACGCCGCAGCAGCTCTCGGGCTACACGCTGGAGCAGATCAAGGCGTTCCATGCCGCCAACTTCGGCGCCGCGCGCACGCACCTCTACATCGTCGGGCGCTTCGACCCGGCGACGGTGCGCGCGGCGGTCGAGAAGGCGTTCGGCGGCTGGGCGCCGGGCGCTGCGCCCACTGCACTGCCCGTGCCCGCCGAGCCCGCGCCCAAGGTGATGCTGATCGACCGCCCCGGCGCGCCGCAATCGACCGTGTGGATCGGCAAGCGCGTGGCCAAGCCCGGCTACGACATGGATTTCCGCGCCACCAACACGCTGCTCGGCGGCTATTTTTCCTCGCGCATCACCCGCAACATCCGCGAGGATAAGGGCTATACCTATTCGCCCAGCGCCTCGCTGTCGCAGCGGGTGCAGGGGGCGTTCTGGGTCGAAGACGCGGACATCACCGCCGAATCGACCGGGCCTGCGATCACCGAGATCTACAAGGAGATCCGGCGCATGCAGGACACCCTGCCGACCGATGCCGAAGTGCAGGGCATCCGCAACTACATGAACGGGACCTTCGTGCTCGGCCTGTCCTCGCGCGATGGGCTGGCCGGGTCGCTGGCGAACCTCGACGTGCAGGGGCTGGGGGTGGACTACCTCAATGGCTACGTCGGCCGGGCGAGTGCGCTCAAGGCGGCGGATTTCCAGACCGCCGCGAAGCGCGAGCTGCCGGTTGACAAGCTGAGCGTGGTGATCGTCGGCCCGCTGGAGAGCGTGCGCCCGCAGCTTGAGAAGGTGCCGGAGATCGCGGCGAAACTGCCGAAGAAGTAAGTTCGAGGCGTCTCGGATTTCCGGGACGCCTCCCTCACCTCGTCATTGCTTCGCTACGCTCGCAATGACGAGGCGAGGGAGGGACGACTACCCGCCCGCCTTCTCCGCCAGCAGGGCGGGCGTAAGCACCTGAGGCAGCGTTTCGGCCCGTCCGTCGCGGCCATACCAGACGTAGAGGGGAACCCCCGCCGCGCCCTGCTCGGTCAGGTAGCGGGTGATTGCCGGATCGCGCCGTGTCCAGTCGCCGCGCAGCACCACGACCCCGGCCTTTTCGAATGCGACCTGTGTATCGAGGCGCTCGATCGCGGCGGCCTCGTTGACCTTGCAGGTGAGGCACCAGTCGGCTGTCATCCACACGAAGACCGGCTTGCCGCTTGCGCGCGCCTTCGCCAGCGCTTCGGGGGAGAAAGGCATGGCCTTGATGACCGAGGCTTCCTCCTGCGCCTGCGGGCGCGGTTCGGGCATCGTCAGCACGCCGATCGCGAGTACCGCTAGCGTCGCGAAAGCAGGCATGAGCGCGCGTTTCCCGGAGCGTTGCGCGCGTCCAACGAGGCCCAGCAGCGCCAGCACCAGCGCCGCGAGCGCCGCGACGTAGGCGAGCGACGCCGAGCCACCGAGGCGCCAGATCAGCCACCCCAGCGCCAGCGCCGTCAGCCCCATTGGCACTGCCATGACCCTCCGGAACGTCACCATCCACTTGCCCGGTCGGGGCAGCCGCGCGCGCAGGGCGGGCACGAAGGCGACGGCAAGGAACGGCCATGCGATGCCAAGGCCCAGCGTCGCGAACAGCGTCATCGCGGGCACGACCGGCAGCAGCAGCGCCGCGCCCATTGCGCTCGCCATGAACGGGCCGGTGCAGGGCGTCGCCACGAAAGCGGCGAGCAGGCCGGTCGCGAAGGCCCCCTGCGGAGAGCCTGCCGAGGCGAAGCCGGGGACGGAAAACTCGAACAGGCCCAGCAGGTTGGCGGTGATCGCCACCGCCAGCGCGAAGAGAGCCACGACGACGACCGGCTCCTGCAACTGGAACGCCCAGCCGACCTGCTCGCCGCCCGCCCGCAGCGCTAGCAGCACCGCGCCGAGGCCGAGGCAGGCGAGGATCACGCCCGCCGCATAGGCGAGGCCTTCGATCCGCGCATGGGCCTCGCTCTCCCCGGCGCGGGCGAGGCTGAGGGCCTTGAGCGAAAGGATCGGGAAGACGCAGGGCATCACGTTGAGCAGCAAGCCGCCCGCCAGCGCCGCCAGCAGCAGCCAGGGCAAGGCGGGGAGCTTGGGCGCTTCGCTTCCCGCGAGCATGGTGCCGCCGCTCGGCACCGGGCCGGGTCTGGCGGTCAGGGCGATGCCGTTGCCTGCCGCATCGAGGCGCAGGACGGCGTCGATTCCCTCGGCATTCTGCGGGGCGAAGCGGGCGCGGGGGATCGTCACCAGCAGCATGTCCCCCTTGCGCGAGAAGGCTTGCGGGGCGGCGTAGTCGATCAGCTTGTCTTGCTGCACGAAGAGGTGCGGGGCCTCCAGCGGGACCGACGCCGGGAGCGGGATGGCGATGCGCAACACCTTGTCATTCAAGGAAAAAGCGGCCGGAGCATCGAGCGGCGCGGGCAGGCGCTGGGTCCATGTGTCGAAGCGCGGATCGTGGGGGGCGTCAGGGGCGATCTCGGCCCTGAGTTCGGCGCGTTCGGGGACGCAGATCTGCTCGGTACAGGCCAGCCACTGGGCCTTCACATGCACGGGAATCCGCCCTTTTCCGGCGGGCACGGTGACCGGGACCAGCACCGCGTACTCGCTTTCGTAGACGTGGTTCATCAGCCCCTGAACCACCAGCGTCTGCGGCACCGGATAGCGCGGTTCTCCCGTTTTCACGCCCTCAGGCACGTCCCATGACAGTTGCATGCCGAGGCCCGCATCGCCCGGATTCAGCCAGTATCCGTGCCATCCCGCCTCGGGCGTCATGCGGATGGCGAGGGTGGTCTTGCCATCCTTCACCGGCCCCGCGAGCAATTCCGCCGCAATGTGTGTGGGGGCTTGTGGCGGCGCTGCATGAGCGGGCACCCAAAGGGACACAACGGCACCTAGCAGCACCATGAGATGACACAGAACTGTCACAGGCAGTCGGTAGCGGCGCTTTTGCATGGTGCTCCGTGGGGCTTGGCGAGTCTTGCGCCGGGTCGACGATCGCGTCATCGCAGCATCTGCATCCAACGCTCGGACTTTTCAAGGAACCTCCCCGATGCGCCTGCCGCTCTCCTCGCTAGTCGTCGCTCTTGCGCTCGGCGCTTCCGCTCCCGTCTTCGCGCAGGAGGCCGCTCCGGCCCCGGCGGCTCCCCAGAGCCCCCCGAAGCTGATCGTCGCGATCTCGGTCGACCAGTATTCGTCGGACCTGTTCCAGCAATATCGCGAGCGCTATTCCAAGGGCCTCAATCGTCTGCTGCAGGGCGCCGTGTTCCCCTCGGGCTTCCAGTCGCACGCCGCGACCGAGACCTGCCCCGGCCACTCCACCCTGCTGACCGGCGTGCACCCCAACCGCACCGGCATCCTCGCCAACAGTTGGTACGTCCCGGGCATCGGCCGCGAGGACAAGGAGGTCTACTGTTCGGAGGACGAGACCAACCCCGCCAGCAATTCGCAGGACTCGGTCATCAGCCCGATGCACCTCAAGGCGCCGACGCTGGGCGATCTGCTCAAGGCGAAGAACCCCGCCACCCTCAACGTCGCGGTTTCCGCCAAGGACCGCGCGGTGGTGATGATGAGCGGCCATACCTCGGACGCCGCCTACTGGATCAAGGGCAAGGGCTTCGTCACCTATGACGACCGCAAGCTCTCCGCCGCCGCTATGGCCGAGAACGCCGCGATCGCCAAGGCCGTCGAGGCGGGCGACGGCGACCTTCCGGTGCCGGGCTGGTGCGCGCCTTACGACCACGCGGTCAACCTCGGCAGCTTCTCGATCGGCACCTTCCGCTTCGCCAACAAGGCGGGCGACTACAAGTCCTACCTCAATGGCCCGCGCGTCGACGACGTGACCACCGACATGGCGATCCGCCTGCTCGACGAGATGCCGCTGGGCAAGGACGACGTGCCCGACGTGCTCTCGGTCAGCTATTCGGCGAACGACAAGGTCGGCCACGCCTTCGGCACCG
This sequence comes from Novosphingobium sp. FG90, assembly GCF_057808725.1. Lineage (NCBI taxonomy): Bacteria > Pseudomonadati > Pseudomonadota > Alphaproteobacteria > Sphingomonadales > Sphingomonadaceae > Novosphingobium > Novosphingobium sp. FG90. Next base: position 9,372 of record NZ_JBMDIO010000017.1, on the reverse strand, counting down.
AGGGCGTCGAGATGTGCATCCAGCAGAACGTTCTGGACGCGACCATCGGCCGCCTGCTTGCCGCGCTCGACGCGCGCGGGATCGACTATGCGGTGGTGCTCAGCGCCGACCACGGCGGCATCGACGCGCCCGAGCGCCTGAAGCTGCAGGGCGTGCCCGAGGCCAGCCGCCTCGACCCCTCGCTGACCGACAAGGGCCTCTCCGCCTCGGTTTCGAAGGCGACCGGCATCGTGCCCAAGGACGGGCCGCTGCTCTACGGTGCGGGCGCTTCGGGCGACATCTGGCTGAACGCGGGACTGACGGCGGCGCAGCGCAAGAAGGTCATTGCCACGCTCATGACGCAACTCAAGGCCAATCCGCAGATTTCGGGCGCCTACACCGCCGACGAACTCGCGAAGGTGAAGGTCCCCGCCGGGCACCCGCAGGACTGGACGCTGATCGAGCGCGTCGCCGCCTCGTTCGTGCCGGGCCGTTCGGGCGAGGTGCTGATGATGACGAAGCGCGCGGTCGTTCCCGGCGTCGCTCCGCGTCCCGGCAGCGCCTCGACCCACGGCAGTCCGTGGGACTACGACCGCCGCGTACCGATGCTGTTCTGGCGCAAGGGCCTGACCACCATGGAGCAGCCCCAGCCGGTCGAGACGGTGGACATCGCGCCGACCCTCGCCGCGCTCGTCGGCCTCACCGAGCCTGCAGGCACGTGGGACGGAAGGTGCCTCGACATCTACGCCGGGGAGGCCGATAGCTGCTCGCGATGAGCGACTCGAATACCGTTAGCACGGCGCCGGAAAGGCGCGACCTGATCATCTTGGGCGGCGGTCTCGTCGGCATGACGCTGGCGCTCGCCGCTGCCCGGGCGGGCATCACCGCCCATGTGGTCGACCGCGCCGACCCGGCCGATCTGGTGGCCGAAGGCGCGGACGGCCGCGCCTCGGCGATCTCGACCGCGAGCTGGAACCTGTTCACCAACATCGGCCTCGCGCCGGCGCTGGAGAAGCTGGGCTGCCCGATCGCCTCGATCGCGGTGACCGACGGCATGAAGCCCGGCCGCATCGACTTCACGCCCAAGGCCGAGGAAGGTTCTCTGGGCCGCATGTTCGCCAACCGCGACTTGCGCATCGCCCTGTTCGATGCGGCGCGGCAGGAGCCGAACATCGCCTGGCACGTCCGTACCGAGGCCGTGCGTAAGGATCGCGGCGCTCACGGGGTCGAGGTGGAACTCTCGGACGGGCAGGTGATCCGGGGCTCGCTGCTGGTCGCGGCGGAAGGCCGCCAGTCGCCTACCCGCGACGAGGCGGGCTTCGCGCTCGCGAAGTGGGAATACAATCACCGCGCTTTCGTGACTGGGCTGTTCCATGAAAAGCCGCATGACGGCACCGCCTGGGAAATATTCTACCCGGCGGGGCCTTTCGCGCTGCTGCCGCTGCTCGACGATGCGCAAGGGCGCCACCGCAGTGCGCTGGTCTGGACCGTGGCGGAAAAGGATGCGGCGGGCGTCATCGCCATGCCCGATGCCATGTTCGTGAACGAAGTGTTCGAGCGCATGCACGGCATCTTCGGCAAGATCGAGCTGTCGGCCCCGCGCATGAGCTATCCCTTGCGCTTTCACCACGCCGGGCGCGTGGTCGAGGAGCGGCTGGCGGTGATCGGTGATGCTGCCCACGGCATGCACCCGATCGCCGGGCAGGGCCTGAACCTGGGCCTGCGCGACGTCGGCGCGCTGGTGGAAGTGCTGGTGGAAGGCATGCGCCTCGGCCTCGAACCCGGCGATGCGCAGATGCTGGCGCGCTACGAGAAGTGGCGCAGCCTCGACAGCCTGATGGTGATGGCCGCGACCGATGGGCTGACCCGCCTGTTCGGCATTCCCGGCCGGACGGCCAGCGCCGTGCGCCGCCTCGGCATGGGCGCGGTGCAGCGCACCCCGCTGCTCAAGCGCTTCTTCATGGATGAGGCACGCGGCATGTCGGGCAAGCTGCCGGAACTGCTGCAGGCCTGACCTTCGCGAAAAGGGCGAAGGGTGGGGGAAAGCACGGCGCCGCGCCCAACGGCGTGATCTGGAAAGAAAGTCGTCGCCATTCTTGTATGATCGGAGATAATCAAACCGACGTCGATACAAGGAATAGCGAGCATGACCGGCAAAGTGAGCCTGCTGACCCGGGTGGACCGGATCGGCGATCTGCGTGCGATAGAGGCTATCGCGCGCAATGGGAGCCTCACCGCTGCTGCGCAGGAACTGGGCATTTCGCTGACGGCGATCTCCAAGCGCCTGGGCCGGATCGAAGAGGCCATCGGCGCCCGCCTGGCGCAGCGCAGCACCCGCCATCTCAATTTGACCGAGGAAGGAGAGCGCTTCCTCGAAATATGCCGCACGGTCCTCGACGCCATCGACGCAGCCGAGGATATGGACATGCGCCGACCGCAGGGGCTGGTGCGGGTCAGCGCGGCGGGGCCTTTTCCCAGCGTCAGATCGCCCCGCGCCTGGGGGATTTCATTGAGGCATTCCCGGGCGTGTCGGTACAGGTTCTGTCGAACAACCAGTTGATCGATCTGGTGAAGCACAAGGTCGATGTCGCGTTTCGGCAGGCGCCGCTCGACAACAGCAGCTACATCACCAGGACGATCGGCCCGGACGCGGAATTCCTGTGTGCTTCTCCGGCCTATGTGGAGCGGTTCGGCATGCCCGGCCATCCGCAGGATTTGCGAAACCACCGATGCATGACGACCGGCGATCCGGCGCCGCGCAGCTGGACGCTCTATCGTGGTGACGAGACTTTCGTCGCGCCGCTGACCAGCTTCATAGGCGCGACGGACGGCGAAGTGCCCCACGTCGCTGCGCTTCAGGGCCACGGCATCGCCATGAAATCCAGCTGGGACGTCATCGACGACATCCGCGAGGGGCGTCTGGTGCGTATCCTGCCCGATTGGTGGGGACGTCCACGGACCTTGCGGGTGGTCTACCCCGTGCGCTCGCACCAGCCTCGCCGTATCCAGGCTTTTGTCCGGTTCATGGAAGGCGAACTGCGTGCGGCAGCGGCAGCGGCTGAACATCTCGGCATCTTCATGACGACCACCGGCTGATGCCGAAGCAACCGCAGCCGGCCCATCCGGCCAACCCCTGAGGGGGCCGCAAACGCCCGGGGTCGTCGACGGACCCTTGCCGGCGAGGCAAGGGTGTCTTTCGGCCGATCACGGTTCCGTGTGGGTGAGCGGTGAGCGCGCCTTCATCGCCTTGCGAGCCGTGGCCGCCTGACCTTCCGTAACCGCGGGGGCCGCATTGCCGAAGGCATTGCGCACATACGTCAGGACCGCAGCCATATCGGCATCGCTCAGCTTCCACGCGAAGGACGGCATGCCTCCGGTTGTCGGGTTCGTTGCGGTTCCCGCGCCGCGCCCACCGGTCATCAGGACATGCAGCTGGCTTGAGGGATCTGCGGCCAGCTGAGCGGGGTTGCTGCGGAAGCCGACGGCGAGCCCGGGCAGTCCCTCACCTTGCTGGCCATGACATGCGGTACAGTTCACCTGGTATACGTGGCGCCCGCGCATCATCACGGGATCGGTCTGCGCGATCGGTTGCGGAGGCTTCGCGCCGGAGCCGGGCAGCGATCGCAGGTAGGCGACCATCGCCGCATTGTCCCGGGGCGTCAGATGCTGGGTCGAATGCTCGACCGCTTCGGCCATCGGACCCGCAGCGATCGCCTGGTGGTTCCAGCCCTGCTGCAGATAGGCGACCGACTGTTCGGCAGTCCAACCGCCGATACCGCGATAGTCGTTGCCGGTAATCTCGGGCGCGTGCCAGCCCTGCAGGGTGCCCCCTTCGAGGTAGGCGCTGCTGTCGCCGCCGAGGAGGTTCTTGGCGGTATGGCAGCTTGCGCAATGGCCCGGACCGTCGACAAGATATCGACCCCGCTCCATCTGCGCGCTTTCACCCTGACGCCGCGCGAATCCGCTGTTCTCGAAGAACAGCAGGTTCCAGCCCATCATCAGCTGACGCACGTTGAACGGGAACGGCAGGCCATTGGCCTTCACCCTGGCGGCATCAGGCTTGATCGTCGCCATGTAGGCCCAGAGATCATGGACGTCCTGGTCGGACAGCCTGGCGTAGGCCGGATAGGGCATGGCCGGGTACAGGAAGTTCAACGTTCCGGGCTTGCGGCCATGACGAAGCGCGTTGAAGAAATCGCGCTCCGTCCACGTCCCGATACCGGCGTCGCGATCGGGCGTGATGTTCGTCGATACCAGCGTGCCGAAAGGCGTTTGCAGGCTGTAGCCGCCAGCGTAAGTCGCCCCCTTCTGCTCGAAGTTGGTGTGGCAGGCCGCGCAGTCGGACGCGATCGCGACGTAGCGCCCGCGCGCCACGGCAGCCGCATCCGGCTTGCTGATATCCGCAAGCTGTACGCGGTCATCCGCCACGCTGGAGCGCGACAAGTCGTTGTTGATGGCAAGGGCTCGTCCGGCAACGACGGCAAGCAGCACGCCCGCGCATCCGGCGAGCATGGTGGCGCGGCGGTGGCGCGCGGCAAAACGCATGAGCCGCTTCATGCCGTCACCAGCGGTGCGGGCGAGCGCACGTAATCGTTGATTATCGCGTGCGCGGACCAGAGAGCCAGCGCCCCGACCGTACCCGTCGGATTGTAGCCACCATTGTTCGGGAAGGCCGACGCGCCCATCACGAAGACATTGTGAACGTCCCAGCTCTGCAGGTAGCGATTGAGCGCGCTGGTGTTCGGATCGTCGCCGATCACCGCACCGCCGATCGTGTGGCTCGAGCGTTGCTCGTAAGGGGAATTGCGCCCGGCCGCCGAGCTGTACATCTCGACCTTCGTGGCGCCGGCTTGCCTGGCGATGTCGGCAGCCTTGCCGGAGATGAATTGCGCCATGCGGCGATCGTTACCGTTATAGTCGAAAGTGACGCGCAGCAGCGGCTGGCCATGGCGGTCACGATAAGTGGGGTCGAGGTCGAGGAACACGTCGCGGTGCGGCATGCTCGTCCCCTGGCCCATGATCGGCGAGTAGGTCTGGTAGGCGTCGCGGAAGCCTTCCTTCCATCCCGCGCCCCAGCGCGGCGTGCCTTTGGGCAACGCGCCCGCCAAACCGATCGGCCGACCATTGGTGCTGTTCACCAGGATCCCTGCGCCGCCGATGAAGTCGACATCGCTGTGATCGAAATTGTCGGCGTTGAACTCGTCGATCTGGAGGCCCAGCGCGCCGGCGCCGATATAGGGGTTCAGGCGATCATTGCCGAACCATGCGTCGGCGCCGGACATGGTCTGGTAGCTGTAGTTGCGCCCGACTACGCCCTTGCCGGTCTTGTGGTCATACGGCGTGCCGATGCCGGAGAGCAGCAACAGGCGCACATTATCCATCTGATAAGCCGAGATGACGACGATATCGGCCGGTTGTTCCCATTGCGAACCGTCGCTGGTCACGAAAGTCACGCCGGTCGCGGTCTTGCCATCGGGTGCCTTGTTGACGCGCAGCACTTCGGCATTGGCGATGATCTGGAAGTTGTCGCGCTTGGTTAGAGCCGGAAGGATGCAGGCCTGGGGGCTGGACTTGGACCAGTTGCCGCAGCCGAAGAACTCGCAATAGCCGCAGTAGGTGCAAGGTCCCATGCGGACCCCCAGCGGATTGGTATAGGCCTCGGAGATGTTGCCCGCAGGGATCGGAAACGGCTTGTAGCCCATTTCCTTTGTCGCCTTCTCGAACAGGTCCATCAACTGCGTGTTCTTCAGCGCGGGCGTGGGATACTCGCCCGAGCGCGGCCCCTCGAAGGGGTTGCCGCGCGGCATGATCCTGCCCTCGATGTTGCCTGCCGTGCCGGACGTTCCTGCCAGTGCTTCGAAGCGGGCGTAATAGGGCGCCAGGTCATCGTATGTAAGGCCCCAGTCCTGAAGCTGCAGACCGTCCTCGATCTTCCCGCGGCCGTACCGTTCGATAGTGCGGCTGTGGACCTGGAAGTCCCAGGGATTGAAGCGCCAGGTCATACCTGCCCAGTGCGTGCCCGCACCGCCGACGTTCCATCCGAACTGGTAGGCACTGTAGTCGCGGACCGGCAAGGCCCGTTCACCGGGCGTGTTGCGGAAAGTCAGCGCTTCGACGGCAGGGGGCTGCAGCATCCCGCGCCGCGTGCCCCAGCGCAGTTCGTCGGTATCGACCGCCGGCGGGAAGTCCGTCGCGGTGTCGCGCCAGGCGCCACGTTCGATCGCGACGACATTGAGGCCGGCACGAGTGAGTTCTTCGGCCATGATCGAACCGGACCAGCCCAGTCCGACGATGACCGCATCGACTTTGTTACGGCGGTTCATGCGTTACGCTCCGGATCGAGAAGGCTGACAGGTTCGATGGCGAGTTTTTCGCCGCGCTTGTCGATCACGTCGCGGAAGTCATAGCGAGCGCCTGGAAAGCCGATCATCTTCCAGCCGGCCATGTCCCTGTTGCCGCCGTACAGGGGATCGGCAAGGAAGCCCTCACGCACGTTGGCGAGCATCAGTTCGAAAAAGGCGCGCGAATCGCCCGCCTTGCCGAGGTCCGCGCTACCGCCCTCAAGTTCGTGAAGCATCGCGTCCTGTTGCGCGCCATCGAGATCGGCGAAGGCGGCCCCGTGGCGCTGGCGGGCCAAGGCGTCGAGCCCGGCAAGACCGGAGCGATAGCGTTCGGCAGGCGTGGCGGGATGCTGCCACCCCTGTTCCGGCGTGCCCGGCATGAAAGGGCCGCTGCGATAGGTCGCGGATGCCTTGCCGAAGGGGCCGGCCAACTGGCGATCGAGGAACTCCACGCAGCCGCACTGGGTTGCGGAAGGCGACAGGGCATCGGCCGGGATGAGCCGGTCGAAGACAGCGGAGACAGCCCGCTTCTCGGTCGCGGTGAGGTAGCCGCCCTGGCCAGGGTCGGGAACCGCATCTGGCGAGAGATCGGTAGAACCGGGGAAGATCGTGACGAGCTGTGCCCACACGGCCTTGCTCGCCGCGGCCATCAAGACGAATACCGATCCATATGCGACGAGCGACCGCCGCGTTATCCCGGCGATCCAGCGCCCGTGACCATGCCATTTATCCATGACGCCCTGTAGCATCGCGAAGAGGCGAGATTATCGCGAAGCAGGCAAGTCTATCTGAATGGTACGGCTATAGTTCTGCCCAAGGCATTGTAAAACCTGATGTTGGCAGGATTCCCGCCGATGAAGATTTCAGAACTCGCGGCGCAGCTCGACCAGCAATGTACGAGGACGGCCGACAAAGGCTCCGCGAATCTCGTCAAGGGTCGATACCGCATAAGTACGGTCGAAGATGTTCTCGACGCGCAGCATGACCTCCGCGAAGCCGAGGCCCTTGGTGATGCTGCCGTCGAAGACCGTGTACGACCTGATCTCGTTACCCCGGCGATCGGCCTGGCGGGAGACGTAATTGCCGCCCATGGCCACTGCCAGATCCCACGCGGGGACCTGATAGCGGGACCAGAGCCCGGCTTGATGACGCGGCGCATTGGGAAAGCGGATTCCGAACGAGCTGTCGATCACTTCGCCGGGCACGCTTCGGGTGATGCGCGCGTCGTTGTAGGCGTAGTTTGCCGTCACCACCCAGTTCGGGGTCACGTCAGCGGCGAGCGTGAATTCGACGCCCTTGCTGGTCACTTCACCCAGCGGACGAAGCTGTTCTTCGCCATTCACCGGCGGGATATCGGGATCGGCCTGAAGGATGTTGTTGCGGACGATCCGGTACAGGGCAACCGATGGCTGCAGTCGCCCTCCCAGCAGCATGCCCTTGGCACCGATCTCGAACTGACGGCTGGCGACCGGCGCAAAGGGACCTCCCACGGCAGCGGTCTGGGAACCCGGGTCCTGCGGCTCGAAGCTCTGCGAATAGCTGCCGTATATGGAGAGGTCCGATACCGGCTTGATCACCGTACCGACCCGCCAGCTTAGCCGGTCGCCGGAGGTCACCGGCTCGCCGATATCGCGATCGTCGAACCAGTCCTGGCGCAGGCCGCCCACCAGGATGATGCGGCCGAACGCCATCTGGTGCTGCGCATAGATGCCGTAACGATGGGCAGCCGCATCGCTGAAATCGCGGCGCCCGGCGGTAAGGTCGTAGCTCGCGACAGGCACGACGCCATAGACCGGGGTCCGCAGCGACAATGTCGGTACGCCGACGCGAGTGCGCTGCCCGAGCGACCACAAGCTCTGCCAGTACCAGTCGCCGCCCAGCGAGGTCGTATGCTCGACCGCGCCGGTCCTGAAAGTCGCGGACATATTGCCGGAGAAGGTGAGACCCTGGATATCGCGGTGCTGGCGACGGAATTCGCGCGAGATGGCATCGACGACCCCATCCCGGTCGGTATCGAGGCGGCCGACCGGATCGTGGAAGTCCTGATCTTCCTTGTAACGGAACCAGCGGGTAGCCACGTTGGCGGTGATCGCGCTGGAGAAGCGATGGTCCAGTCGTGCTTGCGCCACGGTCCCGTTCAGTTTCGTGAAGTCCCCGGCTTCGTTATGATTCCAGCTGCGCGAAGCGAGAAAGTCGCCATCGGAACTCGTGGGGATGCCGCGCAGACGGTTGCCGGGAAGCTTCTGGCGGAAATGCGTCAGCTGTACGATCAGCTTGGTTTCGGGAGCGAGGCGAATGCCGAGCCCGCCGTCCAGCATGGTCGATTCATTGCGGGTGAATCGCTGCACGGTGTCATAGCGCTCGTAGAACGCGCCAAGGCGGCCGGTAAGCGTGCCCGACGATTCCAGCGCGCCGGTGATCTCCCCCGAGGCACCCAGCCGATCATAAGTGCCGGTCATCACCCGGACGTTCGCCGCGAACTGTTCGGAAGGCTTCTTCGTCACATAGTTGATCATGCCCCCTGGCGCACTGGCGCCGTACAGCATGCCGACCGGCCCCTTCAGAAACTCCACCCGTTCAACGCCGAACAGGCTGGGCACGGAAAAGCTCTGGAAGGGATCGCCGCGGAGCCCATCGTAGAAAATGCCGTCCTGGCGAAAGCCGCGATAGGTGACGGTCGCATATTGGTTCTGCGTCACGCCGGCGACGTTGCGATACAGATCCGTGATGTCGCGGGCGCCCTGGTCGCTGATGAGGTCAGCGGTGATGACCTGCAGCGATTGCGGGATGTCCATTGGGTCGGCCGCGATCCTGCCGATCTCGGTGTCGGTTACCCGATAGCGTTTCTCTGCCCGTCCGCTGACGATGATGTCGTCCTCTGCCTCCGTTTGGGCTTGAGCCATTGCAGGTGCCGGTACGACGAACGCAGATACGAGCAGAAGATGTTGCGGCTTCACGGATGTCCCCTGTGCAGGGCCATGATGCAAACCGGCCTAGCCTGTTTTATTCACGAAGGCGGGTGATAGGGTTGGCGGGAGTGGCGTAAGCGATT
>NZ_JBMDIO010000016.1:0-105408 GCF_057808725.1 Novosphingobium sp. FG90 | reverse complement strand
AAACACCGATCAAACTCGGGACACACCAGAGCGGCGGGCTCGTGAATAACCCGGGCTAGAGCCGGTGAATATGCATCGCCCCCAACCTCGAGGACGCCCCGCAAGGGCTGATATTGCGATTTATTAGCATATTCAAGCAATTGAGCATTGCGTTATGGGGAGACGCTCTTGCCTGAAGCGCAAGAATGGCGTCGCCGAAGACGAGAGCGGCAGGGCGGTCGCGGCGTGATCGACAGGATGAATGAGCGGCTGCGCGGGCACGCAATGCGCAGGTCTGTCCGCGCGCAGTCGAGGACGGTCAGCAGCTTCGCGGACAGGTCCGGCTCAGACACAGCCCGCTTTTGAGCGGCCTGTGTCTGAAAATTGCTCCCCAGTTCCAGAACCGGGCACGATCCGCCAGAGGCGGCGGATCAGACGTCGAGGTTGGCGACGTTGAGCGCGTTTTCCTGGATGAAGTCGCGGCGCGGTTCGACGATGTCGCCCATCAGGCGGGTGAAAATCTCGTCGGTGACGTCGGCGTCCTCGACCTTGACCTGCAGCAGCACGCGGTTTTCCGGGTCCAGCGTGGTTTCCCAGAGCTGTTCCGCGTTCATCTCGCCCAGACCCTTGTAGCGGGCGATCGACAGGCCCTTGCGGCCGGCGGCGAGCACCAGCGCGAGGAGTTGGCTGGGACGGGTGATGACGTCCGCGCCCTGTGCCGGGCGGGCGATGGCCACGGTTTCTTCCTCGCCGTCCGCATCGGCGGTCGGCTCGGGCTCCGCCTCGGCTGCGCTGGCGCGCACGAACCGGGCGGTGCCGGCGTAGACTTCGGCGTTCTCGGCGGCGAGGCGGGCGAGCTTGCGGGCCTCGGCGCTGGAGAGGAAGCTGCCCTCGATCTTGTGGTGATCGGTGACGCCGCGCCACAGGCGCTCGACCTCGACGGTGCCGTCTTCGGAGAGGCGGGCCGACCAGCGGGCCTCGGTGTCGCCACGGTCGAGCCATGCGGCCGTGCGGGCGAGGGCTGCGCCTCGCGCATCGGCCGACAGGTCGGGCTCGAACGTACCGGCCAGCGCCAGGGCCTCGATGATGACGGGATCGTAGCGACGCGGTACGAAGGCCATCAGGTTGCGCATGCGGATGGCGTGCTCCACCAGACCTTCAAGGTCGGAACCGAGGCGGGCACCGCCCGAGGTTTCCAGCACGCGGCCGTTGAGGCCCGCTTCCACCAGATAGCGATCCAGCGCGGCACCGTCCTTGAGGTAGACCTCCGACCGACCCTTCGCCACCTTGTAGAGCGGCGGCTGGGCGATGAAGAGGTGCCCGGCGCGGATGATCTCGGGCATCTGGCGGTGGAAGAACGTCAGCAGCAGGGTGCGGATATGCGCACCGTCGACGTCTGCGTCGGTCATGATGACGATCTTGTGGTAGCGCAGCTTGTCGAGCGTGAAGTCGTCTCGGATGCCGGTGCCCATCGCCTGAATCAGCGTGCCGACTTCCTTGGACGAGATGATGCGGTCGAACCGCGCGCGCTCGACGTTGAGGATCTTGCCCTTGAGCGGCAGGATCGCCTGCGTCTTGCGGTCACGCCCCTGCTTGGCGGAGCCGCCTGCGGAGTCACCCTCGACCAGGAACAGTTCACACAGCGACGGGTCGCGCTCCTGGCAGTCGGCCAGCTTGCCGGGGAGCGAGGCGATGTCCATGGCGCCCTTGCGGCGGGTCAGTTCGCGGGCGCGCTTGGCGGCTTCGCGGGCGGCGGCGGCGTCGATGATCTTCTGGACGATCGCCTTGGCGTGGGCGGGGTTCTCCTCCAGCCAGTCGTTCATGCGGTCGGCCATCAGGCTTTCCAGCGGCTGACGCACTTCGGAGGAGACCAGCTTGTCCTTGGTCTGCGACGAGAACTTGGGATCGGGCAACTTGACCGAGACGATCGCGGTCAGGCCTTCGCGCATGTCGTCGCCGGTGAGCGAGACCTTCTCCTTCTTCAGCAGCCCGGACTTCTCCGAATAGCTGTTGAGGGTGCGGGTCAGCGCCGCGCGGAACGCGGCAAGGTGGGTGCCGCCATCACGCTGCGGGATGTTGTTGGTGAAGCACAGGACGTTCTCGTAATACGAATCGTTCCATTCCAGCGCGACGTCGATGCCGATGCCGTCGCGCTCGGACGAGATCGCGATGGGCTCGGCCAGCAGCGCGGTCTTGTTGCGGTCGAGGTACTTCACGAAGGCTGCGATGCCGCCTTCGTAGAACAGGTCGTGCTCCTTGACCTCCTCGTGGCGCTTGTCGCGCAGCTTGATGCGCACGCCCGAGTTCAGGAACGCCAGTTCGCGGTAGCGGTGCTCCAGCTTGTCGAAATCGAACTCGGTGACGTTCTTGAACGTGTCGGTCGAGGCGAGGAAGGTGACGCGGGTGCCCTTCTTGAAGCCGTTGTCGTCCGGGTTCTGGTCGGCCTTGGGGGCAGGGCCTTTGACCACCAGCGGCGCCACGGCATCGCCGTGCGCGAACTTCATCCAGTGCTCCTGCCCTTCGCGCCAGATCGTCAGTTCCAGCCATTCTGACAGCGCGTTCACCACCGAGACGCCGACGCCGTGGAGACCGCCCGACACCTTGTAGGCATTGTCGTCCGAGGTGTTCTCGAACTTTCCGCCCGCGTGGAGCTGGGTCATGATCACTTCTGCGGCGGAGACGCCTTCCTCGGCGTGGATGCCGGTGGGGATGCCGCGGCCGTTGTCTTCCACCGAAACCGAGCCATCGGGGTTCAGCTCGATCAGCACGAGGTCGCAGTGACCGGCGAGTGCTTCGTCGATGGCATTGTCCGAAACCTCGAACACCATGTGGTGCAGGCCTGAGCCGTCATCGGTATCGCCGATGTACATGCCGGGGCGCTTGCGGACCGCGTCGAGGCCCTTGAGGACCTTGATCGAATCGGCGCCGTAGGAGTTCTGGTTCTTGTTTTCGGGATTGCTGGCCATGGCGAGCATATAGGGTCTGAGGGGGGTAAACCCAAGCGAAACCGGCAGACGGGCAGGGGTTTTCCACAAGGGTGCGACAACCATCCGACCATGCTGCGGCGAGTTGACGTGGGCGGGTGGTCGCGGCAGCGCCCATCAGGGGGATCTGGCGGTCGATCAGAATTAAATGGCTGTAATTCTCAAATCAAAGACAATGCAATTGATTGTTGTATGCTTGAGGCTTGCGAAGGTTAATACTCGTATAAGTAAATCGACGTAGCGTCACTCTCGAAGCAGGGGGTGAGAGTACGTGACGACAGCAATTTCCCGCCCGGAACTCGTCTGGCCCAATCTGGCCAAGGCGGGATGCATCCTCCTCGTGGTGATGATGCATCTGGGGGAGCAGATCGCGCACATGCCCTGGGCGGATCAGGCTGAACTGGCGGCGGCATGGCACGTCGTGAACGGGCTCATCCGCCCGGTGCGCATGCCGTTGTTCTTCCTGGTTTCGGGAATACTTGCGTCGGATTCGATCATGCGGCCTCGGCCGGACACGCAGCGCAGCCGGCTGGTGAAGCCGCTCTATCTCTATTTCGTCTGGGCAATGATCTATCAGGTGCTGGCGCCGATCGATCCCTCGGGTTCGTGGTTCGAGGTCGCCATGGCCAATCGCTTCCTGCCGGCGCTGCTGTTGACTCAGGCGTCGTGGTATCTGGTGGCACTCGGCATGTATTACCTGCTGACGCGGATCACCTTGCCGCTTCCGGTCTGGACGACGTTGCTGCTCTGCGCGTTTCTCTCCGTGCTGGGCACCCTGTTCGAGGGGCAGCTTGCCGCGCACGAGCCCAAGATGCTGCGGTGTGCGATATTCTTCGTTGCCGGCGTGCGGATGAAAGGCGAGGTTCTGGCTTTCGTGGAACGTGCGACGGCGGCGCGGGCGATGGCGCTGGGGGTGGCTTACCTTGCCGGCGCCGCGCTGGCGCTGAAGTCGGATACGTTCCTGCTGCCGGTGGACGTTCTGGCGGTTGCGGCCGGGGCGATGCTCTGCACGCTGGTCGCGCGGCGGGGTTCGGCGCTGATCGGCCCGGCATCATGGCTGGCGAAGCGGACCTTGCCGATCTATCTCATGCACTTCCTGATGATGCCGGCGCTTGCCTTCGCGATCGAACGGTGGGCGGCGCCGCTTCTCGGCAGCATCTGGGTCGGCGCGGCCTATCCGCTGCTTGCGGTGCCGCTGCTCGTGGCCGCGTGTCTCGCGGGGCATGTCGTGCTGGTGCGCACGCGCGCCGCAGCATGGCTGCTGGATCTTCCGGCGTGGCGCATGATGGAGCGGGATCGTCACGGCGCCGCAGCGGATTTCGCCGTCCCGTCTCCGTTGAAACTGGCTGCCTGACAGCCGCCCATACGAAAAAAGGCGACCATAAGGCCGCCCTTCTCGTGGGTAATTCAGGGTAACGCCCCCTGGGCCTGAAATCAGGCGAGGGTGAGCGCGAACGCCAGCGCGCTGGTGCCCAGCGCGGCAGCGAACCCGAACGTCCGGTGGACGAGGGTCATAATAAAAGCTCCTGCAAACATTTCTTTTCGTATTATCGCATGTACGGAGCGTTCCGGCGCTCAGTGCTGCGTGCCGTATGAAGCGTTCCGGCGCCTCATGCTGCGATGCGGCAAATAGCGATGCACAAAATTTGCGCAAATTCAAAAGCGGCAAGCTGAGTTGCGTATCGCGCAACTCAGCTGCGTTGTGTCGTGCAAGATGCTCAAGTCGTCGCTAAAAATCGGCGGTTTTACGTTGAACAGTCTATCGCCACCTGTCGAACCATTGTGCCGTAGCCAGCAATCATCACTCCATGCGCGAGGCAATTGCCTAAAAAATAGGCACAACCGGCCTGAGCGATCGATGCTGCAGTGCAAGCTGCTTGCGCAGGCATCGCCAGGCCGGAGCAGGCATTCGTATCCCGACCGCAGCGATCACGCCAAAAAGGGCGGTTCACGCCGCTCTCGGGGACTGGACAGCAAACGCGCGCGCGCCTAGGGGCTCGCCATGAATATCCAGCCCACCGAATCCGTTCTGATCGTCGACTTCGGCAGCCAGGTTACGCAGCTCATCGCGCGCCGCGTGCGCGAGGCCGGCGTCTATTCAGAGATCGCGCCTTTCAACGCCGCCGAGGAAGCATTCCACCGCATGAACCCGGTGGGCGTCATCCTGTCGGGATCGCCGGCCTCGGTGCTGGACGAGAACGGTCCGCGCATCCCTGACGTCATCCTGGAGAGCGGCCGTCCGATATTGGGCATCTGCTATGGCCAGCAGTCGCTGATGCACCAGATGGGCGGCGAAGTGACCGGTGGGGACGCGGGCGAGTTCGGCCGCGCCTTCATCGAGATCGGCGATGAGTGCGCGCTTTTCAACGGACTCTGGAAGGTCGGCGAGAAGCACCAGGTCTGGATGAGCCACGGCGACAAGGTAACCAGCCTTGCTCCCGGCTTCCGTCCGGTCGCGTCCAGCGCCGGCGCGCCTTTCGCGGTGATCGCCAACGACGAGAAGCGCATCTACGCGATGCAGTTCCACCCCGAGGTCGTGCACACGCCCGACGGCGGCAAGCTGCTCAAGAACTTCGTGCGCCACGTCTGCGGCCTCGCCGGCGACTGGACGATGGCCGAATTCCGCAAGACCAAGATCGAGGAAATCCGCGCTCAGGTCGGTGAAGGTCGGGTGATCTGCGGCCTGTCCGGCGGCGTCGATTCGGCGGTCGCGGCAGTGCTGATCCATGAGGCGATCGGCGATCAGCTCACTTGCGTCTTCGTCGACCACGGGTTGATGCGCATGGGCGAGGCCGATCAGGTCGTCAGCCTGTTCCGCGGGCACTACAATATCCCGCTGGTCCACGTCGATGCCTCGACGCTGTTCCTCAATGGCCTTGAGGGCGTCACTGACCCCGAAGCCAAGCGCAAGTTCATCGGCAAGACCTTCATCGACGTGTTCGAGGACGAGGCGAAGAAGATCGGCGGCGCCGAATTCCTCGCGCAGGGCACGCTCTACCCCGACGTGATCGAGAGCGTCTCGTTCACCGGTGGTCCGTCGGTGACGATCAAGAGCCACCACAACGTCGGCGGCCTGCCCGAGCGCATGAACATGAAGCTCGTCGAGCCGCTGCGCGAACTGTTCAAGGACGAAGTTCGCGAACTCGGCCGCGAACTGGGCCTGCCTGACGTGTTCGTCGGCCGCCACCCGTTCCCGGGACCGGGCCTTGCCATCCGCATCCCCGGCGAAGTGAGCCGCGAGCGCTGCGACATCCTGCGCAAGGCGGACGCGGTCTACCTCGAGGAAATCCGCAACGCGGGTCTCTACGACGCGATCTGGCAGGCCTTCGCGGTATTGCTGCCGGTCAAGACCGTGGGCGTCATGGGCGACGGCCGTACTTACGACAGCGTCTGCGGCCTGCGCGCGGTCACCTCGACCGATGGCATGACGGCGGACATCTACCCCTTCGATGCCGCATTCCTCAGCCGCGTCGCGACGCGCATCATCAACGAGGTCAAGGGCATCAACCGCGTGGTCTACGACTACACGTCGAAGCCGCCCGGCACGATCGAGTGGGAGTGATTTTGGGCGCTCACGAGGAGGTACAGCTTGCGTTGTTCCTCCTTGTAAGTGTTTGAAAGAACAATTTATAACCACCGGTTTCGATAATATTCGGTGGGGGCCTTCTTATCCATCGGTCCGGCCTGTACGGCAAGGACGGACAAGTCGTTCCGGTACATACGCTTGTCAGGCCCGCCGAGCGTAGGTCACGGTGTTCGCGGGCGGCAACGGCATCGTCACCCTCTACGGCTGCGGCCGTCTAGCGTAGCTGGCCCTACTTCAGATCGATTTGCTCGCGCCTTCGCCGATGCACATCTGCGCAATATGGACTTCCATATCCCCGTCCAGAAGCCTGGCCAGCCTGTCCATCACCGCGCGGCAGTAAGGCGCCGCCATGTGCGCTTCCCAGTCGGTGCGGGCGCGCCAGGCCTCGACTACGATCAATGCGTCAGGAGTGCCAACCTCGGGGTGCAGCGAAAAGCGGTGAACTCCCGTCTCGGCATGAGTCTCGCGCAGCTCGGATGCGATCGTATCGAGCGCGCGGTCCCGCTGTCCCGCCAGTATCGGCAGGCGGGCCACGTGAAGGCGTGTCGATGGCGGCAGGTTCGGGAACGCGGGGTCCGCAAGATTGCCCTTCAGCGGATCTTCCAGAGGAGACATCGTGAAATGACGTGTCGCCCGGGCGGTTGGAATGCCATGGCCCAGCGCGGCAGGTTCAGTTGCCGATACGATGACAAGCAGATCGCCGCACCCTTCGATCTCGCCCCATGACCACGTGTGAACGCTCGGGTCGGCCAGCGCCCTTCGGCATGCTTCGGTAACTTGCTGGCGTGTAGCTGCAGCCCCGTCGCCGCTGCATTCGATGAGATGGTAGGCGCCGTACAAGTCAGCCATTTCGCGCAGGCTCGCGCGTCGCAAGCCGGCCGTAAATGCCATCGGCATAGACGAGAGGCTCCACAGTCTCGCTGCTGCTCGCCTCGACCACCCGGCCGATGAAGATCGAGTGCGTGGCATAGTCGATCCGTTGCTCGTTACGGCAGACAAGGCTCGCCTGAGCATCGGCCAGCCTGGGCACGCCCAGCGCGCCGTTTTCCCATTCGCCGATGCTGAAGCGTTCCTCGCCTTTCGTGGGGCCGGTGCAATTGATGCAGATCGGTTCGTGTGAGATGTGCAGGATATTGATCGCGAACGGCGCCCCTGCGGCTAGCACGGGGTGTATGGATGCCGTGCGGTTTACGCAGATCAGCAGGGATGGCGGCTCCAGGCTGAGTTCGCTCACCGCGGTGGCCGCCATCGCGTAGCGCCCGCCCTCGTCGGCGGAGGTGATGATCACGACCGCCTTTGCCAGGCGTCTCAGGCCGACCCGGGTGCGGCTGGCCAGTTCGTCTTCGGTCACATTTCTGTCCTTCAGATGGGGGCGGTGCGGCCAGCGCTACCGCAATACCCGTGGCCCCACCATGCGTGGGCAGATGAAATGCCCAAGGGTCCATCTTGAATTGCCCATGCCTACACGTCGGATCTGACATGCTTCGCTAGACCGGCAGTGGAGGAGAACAGAATGACACAGCCTATCAAGATTCGCAGTGGCATCTTCATTGCGCCGATCCACCCAACGAATGAAGATCCGACGCTTTGTATCCGGCGCGATCTTGAACTGATCGAATACCTCGATCGGCTGGGCTATGATGAAGCCTGGATCGGCGAACATCATTCGGGCGGTTATGAGTTGATCGCAAGCCCGGAACTCTTCCTCGCTGCCGCGGCGGAACGCACGTCGCGCATAAAGCTCGGTACCGGGGTGATCTCCCTGCCGTATCATAATCCGCTGATGACAGCGAACCGGCTTATCCAGCTGGATCATCAATGCCGCGGACGCCTGATGGTCGGCGTCGGGCCGGGGCTGCTTCCCGAGGACGCGATGCAGATCGGTATCGATCCCAAGACTCAGCGCGACAGGATGATCGAAGGGCTGGAGGTGCTCCTCCGCCTGTTCCAGGGGGAGCGTGTGACCAAGCGCACGGACTGGTTCAATCTGGTCGAGGCCAGTTGCCACAATCTTCCCTACCAGCGCCCGTATCCGGAAATTGCGGTCGCTTCGGTCGTCACCCCTTCAGGGGGCAAGCTCGCCGGCAAATACGGCTTTTCCTTGCTGTGCCTGGCAGCGACCCAGAAGGGCGCCTATGATGCGCTCGCTACCAACTGGGCGTTGGCGGAAGAGACTGCGGCCGAGCATGGTCAGACCATGGATCGGGCCAATCTCCGCCTGGTCGGGCCGGTTCATATCGCCGAGACGCGCGCCAAGGCCCGCGAGAATATCAAGTTCGGCTTCGAGGATTGGGCGCGCTATTTCAACACGGTGAGCCCTGCCGGCTACTCGCCCAAGGATGCTACCGGCGATCCGGTCGATTTCTTGATCGAGCAAGGCACGATCGTGGTGGGCACCCCGGACGATGCGATCAAGCAGATCGAGCGGGTTCATGCCAAGCAGGGCGAGTTTGGCTGCTTCCTGCAGAACGCTCATAACTGGGCCGATTTCGAAGCGACCAAGAAATCATACGAGCTCTGGCAGCGTTTCGTGATGCCCGCAGCGAACAAGCTCAACGTCCAGCGGCAGGCCGCCTTCGATTACGCGAGCAACGAGTTCAACGCCAAGCGCTTCCTCGGGGCCGCCGCCGATGCTGCGGCTGCGGCAGTGCGCAAGCACGAGGATTCGGTTGCAGACAAGAAAGTGGGCTGAGCGATGCCGGGTAAAGTGACGGGCTTTGCCGGCCCGATACTGGAAAGGGTGGCGATCGGAGAGTTGAATGCGTCGTATGGCCATGCCGTCTCCACCCATGACCTTGGCTTCTTCCGGTCGTTGTGGGCACCGGATGCGATATGGACGCACCCCTATTTCGACCGGCTGGACGGAATAGACGCCATTGCGCAAGTGGTCGCCGGCGCGTTCGATACCTATCCGTTGCTCGTGTACGTCTCTGAGGTCGGAGCGCTGCATGTCACCGAGGAGACCGCCTTCGGGTCGGTCTACGTGTCCGAATTGACGGGGGGCGTCGACGGGCAGCGGGCGCGTGTGACGGGGCGTTACGACGATGAATATCGGCGAACGTCCGGCGGTTGGCTATTCGCCCGCCGCGACTACAGCATCTTTGACGTATCGCCGGTGCCTGTCCGCCTGCAATGACCGTTGCCGACAGGCCGCCGCGTCGCCCCTGGGCGCTTTGCCTGATCCTGCTGCTCGCTGGCGGATATCTCGTGGTGGCCGGCGCGATGCTGGCGATGGAAGGCGGGTCGTCCTATTATCTGCCGGCGGGCGTCGCAGTGGCAGCCACCGTCATGTTGCTGCGGCGTCGCGACGGCCGATCCGACCTGCTGTATGGCATTTTTCTGGCCGCGACACTGTTGTGGAGCGTCTGGGAGGCAGGGACCGACGCTTGGGCGCTGATGCCCCGTATCGCGGGTCCCGCCTTGCAGGGGCTATGGTGGCTGCTGCCGGGAATCAGATCAACGTCAACTCCGTAGGCCGCTTGGCTCTGGCCCGGGTGCATTCGGGTGAGTTTACACCTTAGTGGATCAATCGAGCCAACTCGCGCTGGCGGCTAAATCGGTAGGCCGAGGGCGCCACGCCAAAATGCTCCGAGAAGGATCGGCTGAAATGCGATGTGGAGCGGAAGCCCACAGACAGGGCCAGAAGCGTGATATTGGGCTTGCCGGGCGACTTCTCGAGAGCGGCCGCGGCGGTTTCGAGACGCCGCGCCAGAAGGCGGCGCCCGAAGGTTGTGCCGGCCGCACTCATGGCTGCATGAAGATAGCTGCGTGAGATGCCGAGCTGGTTGGCGGCAACACCAACGTCGATGTCCGGGTCCCGTAGATTGCGGTCAATGAAGCTGACGACCCGCTCGTACTGGCGCGCGAGACCGCACAGCGCCTCGCTCTCATTGATCCGCTGGAATGTGGCGCCACATAGATCCACGATACATCCGAGGATTGCGATCTCCTGATCGCCGTCTTGCCTGAGCGCGTCCGATTGTGCCCAGAGCCCCTTCAACATCCCGCGAAGCATGGCTCCGGCGCCATGACGGCCCGGCTGAGGGGCAAAACACCACCGCTCGTAATCCGGATAGCGAGCCTGAAGCAACTGGCGGGGAAGCGCGAGCGCAAAGGCATCGGCCGCTCCCCGTTGCTCGCTATGCATCGGCTTGTCGCCATCGATCAGGACGATATCGCCATTTTTGATGTTGACCGACCGATCTCCCCGCCGGAACTCCAGGTCACCGGCCAACGCCCAGTGCAACACGACGACAGGTGAGGTCGCGCCTCCGAGCGTGCGTCCGGAAAAGGATCCGTTGGCACTCGCCCGCGTAATCGTCGCAAGCGGCGTGTTGCGCATTTCGACGCGGCCGCGAAAATCCTCTTCGCGCTCGGCTCTCATGATTTCATACGGAAAATAGCTGCGGCTGACGCCAGAAGCGAAATCGTGAATACCGAAAGCCGTGTGAGGTTGAGCCATCAACATCATTATCTCCTCAATTACCGATCGACCGGTCGGTTTGGGGGGTGTTGGACCTATCGCCCGCTCTGCGTCAAGTCTGCCGTCACTGGGAAAAAAAGGGATGCAACCGAAGTTGCACCCGAGGGGAGAGCTCAGAATTTGTAGCCGATCGTCACGCCATAGGTGGCGGGCAGGCCAGCATAGCGGACGACCACATCCGACTGGGCTACGACGTTGTTCCAGTAGAAATTGTTAGTGACGTTCTTGCCCCAGACCATGGCCTGCCAGCGGTCGTCACTGGATCGAATGCCGGCCCGCAGGTTCAGCGTCTCATATCCCTTGATGGAATAGACGCTCTTTCCCCCCACCGTCGGCCCGCCGCCGCCTATGACTGAGGTCGTGCCGCTGCGGGCCTGAAGGTCGCCGCCGATGAACGGCACCAGACTGCCACCCCGAATTTCGTAACCTGGAAAAGACCGGCCATCACGGTGTCGAGATCCATGGCGCCCATGGCTATCTCGTTGCGCAGTTCCTGTCGCCGGCGACGAACCATCGCACCGATGAATGGGGTGGGACGCCGGAAAAGCGCCTGCGCTTTCTGCGCGAAACGATCGAAGCGATCCGCACGGCATGCGGATCATCCTTTCTTCTCGGTCTGCGGCTGAGCGCCGATGAGGAGATCGTGGACGGCCTGGAGATGCAGGACACCCGCCGGATCGTCGAGACGATCGCGCAGGCCTGTCCGCCGGACTACCTCAGCGTCACGCTCGGGACTCGGGGAGCCTATGTCAAGGATGTCACCCAGCCTGTCGCTACTGCCGCGCGGGCTGCCGGCGTGCTGCGCGAGGCGTCAGGGCTCGTAACCATCGCAGGCCAGAGAATGACCTCGCCCGAAGTCGCCGAACAGGTTCTGCGGGACAATCAGGCCGATGCGATCGGTTTCGCCCGCGCCTTCGTCGCGGATGGCGGGTGGGTCGAAAAGGCCGCGAATGGAATGGCCAACCGCATCCGGCCCTGCATCGGCCTCAATCAGGATTGCCGCGCCTTCGCGCCGCATCTGCACTGCGCAGTCAACCCACTCGTCGGGCGGGAGCAGGATCCGGCCTTTGCCAACCCGCCTCCGGCGACTGCGTCGCGTAGCATCGCCGTAATCGGTGGCGGACCTGCGGGCATGGAGGCGGCCCGGCTCGCGGCAGAAGGGGGACATGCGGTCACGCTTTTCGAGGCTTCGGACGGGCTCGGCGGACAATTCCTGCTGGCATCGTCCGTTCCGGAGCGAGCGGGGCTGCGTCGCCTGCTCGATCATCTCCAGAGCGAGTTGCGCCTCCTCTCTGTCGATATAAGGCTGAATTCTCCGATCACGGGGCCGGATGATCTCACGGCGCGGTACGACAGCGTGATCGTTGCGACAGGCGCAGAGCCGAAACCCCTCGACCAGGAGCGCTATGGGCCAAGAGCGATGCGGTGGTTCGAAATACTGTCCGAAGGGGTGCCGAAGCCTGACGGGGAAAATCGTGTGCTCGTCGTCGATGATGGCAGCGGCTTCTGGTGGACCTATGGCGTTGCCAACGCATTGACCGATGCGGGATGGCAACTGACCCTCTGCACACCGTCCACGATGATCGCGGGCGCGATCCCCGCAGAGAGTGTGGCGCCGTTGCTGGCCCGTCTGGGCGGCGGCAACGCCCGGTATCTGCCGCTGACCGAGGTGCTGTCCGCGGATGAAGATGGCGTCGATCTGATGAACCTGACGAGCGGGCACGTGGTGCGAGAACGTTACGATCTGGTCGTCGTCCAGACGGGGCGATCGCCGGTGGACAAGGTTTGGAAGACGATGGAGGGCGCTGTGCCGGACCTGCATGCGGTTGGAGACTGCCTGGCTCCTAGGCGGGTGTCGCAGGCCTTGTTCGAAGCGTTCCGGGTGGCGGCGTCGATCTGAACCGGGTGTGTTTCCTCGACGGAAGGGCGCTTGCCTGCCGGCATTCTTCTCTAGATGACCATCTCGATGGCCTGCAACAGGTTCGCAATCTGTCAGCCTGAACGGTGCCGGACCTGTTGCCGCAGTGATCATGCGCCCCGGCGTGGTGTGCCGTTCAAGAGGCCAGTGCAGTGTGGGTGGCCCCGCTTCAATGCGTGCAGACCTTCGGCCGGCCGGGATCGACCTGCTTGAAGATGAGCAGCTTGCGCTCCAGCCAGGTCGCGGATTCGATCGGCAGGCTGGCCGCAGTCGCCCGTTCGATCAACTGGCCGTTGTGCAGATAGGTCACCCACTGGTCAGGATGGCGACGCAGGTATTCCTCGATCGAGAACAGAACGTTCATCCGCCCCTCGTTCGCCGTGCGGGTGAGTGACGGGCTGGAGGAGGCGACGACCTGCACCACGTCCTGCTGGTAGTCGAACAGGTAGGGCGGGCGCGCGAACATCAGGTGGTTGGTGGTGCCGCCTTCGGTGTGCAGGTTGCTGAACATGTTGATCGAGCTTTCGGTCTTGAGCCCGACGTAGGGCGACAGGCAACTCACGAAGTAGAGCGCGGGAACGATCCAGTTCCACGTTGCGTAAGGGCTGCGGCCGGTGCTGACGCCACGGTAAGGCAGGTAGAGCATCGCCGCGTAGATCATCGCCGTCATCGCCACGCCGCCCACGACCGCCCAGGTCAGGATGAAGATCGAGTGCAGCAGCATGAGCGCGGGGCGGCCCGGGTTCGCGAGTGCCAGCAGCAGCACCACCAGCGTGGCGACCACCAGCAGCGCCGCCGCCGGGGCGAGGATGCCGACGCGGCCGAACAGGCTGCGCAGCGGCTCGACCACATGGCGGCAGGTGATCTCGTAGATCTTCGCGCTGGCCTCGCGCGGCATCGTCAGCATGTAGAGCGCGAAGACGAGGCTGGAGAAGTCCATGTACCAGCTGTAGGCCGAGATCGGGATGATGTAGTGGAACACCAGCGCGCTCGTCAGGCCGATGGCGAACCATCGCTTCCAGAACAGTGCGACTATGGCGATGCCCTCGATCACGAACGTCGACCAGATCGCGAGGTAACGGCCGATGAGGTTGTTTTCCAGCCCGAACGGCTCGGCCAGCGGCTTGTAGAGCCCGACGGCGCAACTGACGGTCGGGTCGAGGAAGTCGGTGTTTATCTTGTGAAAGATCCCGTAGAAATACATCGTCGCAAGGATCAGTCGGGCCGGGGTGCGCAGGGATTCGTAAAGTCGCTCCCGGGTCAGCGTCCCCTGCGCTGCCAGCACCGCCACGCTGAGCAGGATGCACAAGTCGAACATCGTGGTGATCGTCTTGTTGTTGGACGCGACCGGAAGGCGTAGCGCGTAGAGCAGTACGGTGCAGGCAGCGAGGGCGATGAAGGCGAACGTCTTTCGCGGAAACAGTATCGTCATCGCGCTAGCGGCCACCACCGACCACGCGAGCAGCATGTAGATCAACCCCTCGCGTCCGGTCAGGCCCCAGGGATCGCCGACGATGCTGAAAAGCGCGGCGACGCCCCAGCACGGGGCCACGGCGGTCAGGCCGTCATATGTGGGCGTGGAGATGTCCTGCGAGAGCTTGCGCCACGCGATCGGGCGGAAAAGCGGAGTGCTCGGTGCCGACGACATGCGTTTCCCCCCTTTGGGTGTCGTTAGGTGCCTGTCAGTCCCCGGCCGGGCGGGACTGCGCGATGAGCTTGCGCCCACGCAGCCACAGGGTCATCCGTCGCCCCGCCTTCAGCCAGGGATAGCTGAGCCGGGCGATGATGGGCCGGGAAAAAAGAAATGCATTCATGCGGTTGAACATGCTGGACGGTGACGCCAGCAATGCCAGCGCATGAACCGCGTCCGAGCCGTGATAGATCCGCCCGCGATAGGAAAAGACCATGCCGTGATCGAGATCGAAGCCGCGCGCCGCAATTGCCGCGACACGCGGATCTTCGCTGCGGGCATCGACGAGTTCGACGGGGCCGACGCTTTCGCGCAGCCGGAGCATGCGCACGTAATTCTGGCAAAAGATACACTCGCCATCGTAGACGACCAGCGCTGGCGCTTCGCTGCTCAAGGGACGTCCTTTCCAAGCTTGCCCGGAGGGTCGCGAAAGGATTCCTTCTTGCAGTCACCATAGAAGGCGCAGCCCGAGACGACCGGAATATTGTACAGCGCGTCGAATATGCCCACGAGGGTCAGGACGACGCTTGCATAGACGACCGCGCGCTTGAGCGGCGGCAGCCGAGCCGGATCGGCAGGGGATTGCACGGATCGAATCCTCCACGGCAACGAGATCGAGGTGGTCTCAGTACGTGGAGGGAGGTTTTCAGACTTGGCGCGGCAGGACAACCGTATCGGAGTGGCTAACCCGTTCGGATAGTCGCTGCGGTGCAGCAAGACGACGAAAGCGGCCGGGGAGGTCCCCGACCGCTTCCTTCGTGCGACCGCTCAGGCTCAGTTGGCTGACGCGACCTTCTTGTAGGGAACGAAATCCTGCAGGCCGACGAAGCCATTCCACATGAAATTGGCATTGCGGTCATGCAGTTGCACGGTATCGAGACGGCACAGCTGCGAGGTATACAGCTTGGTCACCATGACATCGTCGTTGTTGAGCCGATCGACGTTGGTCGGTCGGTTGACGTAGAGCGTGCTGCCGACCCGGTAGACGATGGCGGTCTTGTCGATCACCGTCGTGTTCTGGGTCTGCGAATAGGGGATGCAGCTCACCGGCTTGCCGGCTTCGCGCCCGTCCAGCATCTTGGCGAGCTGTTGCTCACCCGTCAGCCTGGTGCGGGCCTCGGCGGCAGGCATGGCGAGCAGCGAAGCGACAGCGAGTGTCGCGCAGATCGCAAGCGTCTTCATGGCCTTCTTCCTCAGTTAACGCACCCCGCGTTGATCTTGTGTGTAGCACGATTCGTCTGAACTTGGGCTGACTGTTTGCGCCCTTCGACAGGCTCAGGGTGAGCGGGAGTAGTGAATCCTCTCAAGCCCGCTCAGGCTAAGCTTGTCGAAGCCCCGGCGACCATACTTCGGCTCAGGCGGTGCCGCCCACCGTCAGTCCCTCGATCAGCAGCGTGGGCTGGCCGACACCGGCGGGCACGCTCTGGCCGCCCTTGCCGCATACGCCGACGCCGCGATCGAGTTCGAGGTCGTTGCCGATGCCCTTGACCTTGGTGAGTACCGAAGGTCCGTCGCCGATCAGCGTCGCGCCCTTGATCGGAGCGCCCAGCTTGCCGTTTTCGACCATGTAGGCCTCGGTGCAGGAGAACACGAACTTGCCCGAGACGATATCGACCTGGCCGCCGCCGAAGTTCTTGGCGAAGATGCCCTTCTTCATGCCCGCCAGCAATTCCTCGGGGTTGTCGTTCCCCGCCTTCATGAAGGTGTTGGTCATGCGTACCTGCGGGGCATGGGCGTAGTTCTCGCGGCGGCCGTTGCCGGTGGGCTCGACGCCCATCAGGCGGGCGTTGAGGCGGTCCTGCATGTAGCCCTTGAGGATGCCGTCCTCGATCAGCACCGTCTCGCGCGTGGGGGTTCCCTCGTCGTCGATGGTGAGCGAGCCGCGACGACCGGGGATCGAGCCGTCGTCGACGATGGTGACGCCGGGTGCGGCCACCCGCTCGCCGATGCGGCCGGAGAAGGCCGAAGTGCCCTTGCGGTTGAAGTCGCCTTCCAGGCCGTGGCCGATCGCTTCGTGCAGGATCACGCCGGGCCAGCCGGGGCCGAGCAGCACCGGGAACTCGCCTGCGGGTGCGTCGATGCTCTCCAAGTTGACCAGTGCCGTGGCGAGGGCGGTGTCGATGCCCTCGTTCCAGTTTTCCGGCTTGAACAGGTCGTCGTAGAGGAATCGGCCGCCCATGCCGAACGAGCCGGTTTCGCGGCGACCGTTGCTTTCCGCGACGATCGAGACATTGAGGCGCACCAGCGGGCGCACGTCGGTCGCGATGTAGCCGTCCGGGCGAACGATCTCGACCACCGACCATGAGCCTGACAGGCTGGCGCTGACTTGCGCCACGCGCGGGTCGCGGGCGCGGGCGGCGGCGTCGATCATCTCCAGCAGGCGCACCTTCTCGGCGAAAGGCACGAGATCGAGCGGCGAGACGTCGGTGTAGAGCTTGGCGTTGGTGCGCTGGGGCGCTGCCGGGCGGATGCCGGTGGCCGGATCGAGCAGGCGCAGCGTCTCGCCGGCGCGGCGGATGGCGGCCGCGGAGATTTCGTTGGCGTGGGCGAAGCCCGTCATCTCGCCCGAGACGCCGCGCAGGCCAAAGCCCGCGTCGCGCGAATAGTCGGCGGTCTTGAGGCGGCCGTCATCGAAGCCGAACGCCTCGCTGGCGACGAACTGCATGAACAGTTCGCCATCCTCGCAGGACTTGAGCGTCTCGGCGGCGAGCGCCTGTGCCTCATCGGGCGAGAGCTGGGTGTAGAGCAGCGAGCGCGGGTCGGTCATGGTCATGCCGCCGATATAGGCAGCATTATCCCCGCGCGAAAGACAAGAACCGCGAAGGGATCAGGCGGCCTGCTGGTCTGCCCCGTTGTCGGCAACCCCGCCCTTGAGCACGAAGCGGCGGTCGCAGTAGCCGCATTCGACATAGCCCTTCTCGTCGATCTCGAGCCAGACGCGGGGATGGCCGAGGGCGGCTCCGCCGGGAATGTCGGTGGCCCCGTCGCAGGAGACGCGGTGGGAATCGGTGAAGACGGTTTCGGGCGCGTTGGTCATGGTGTCGCCGGATTACCAAGGGTGCGCGGCGATTTCCAGATGGAATGGCAACAGTCGCAACGTCGATACCAAAAACCCGTCATCCCCGCGAAGGCGGGGACCCATCTGATGCCGATGCAACATGCACGGTCGGGAGATGGGTTCCCGCTTTCGCGGGAACGACGAGGGTAAATGGCAATGGTCGAGCCGTGTGCAGCTCAGGCCGCGACGGCCAGCGCGCCTGCTTCCTCGATCGCGGCAGCGACCGACTTCGCGCGGGTGTCGGCGTCGATGGCGATACCCTCGGCCACCACGAAAGTCGGCTCGGTCACGCCGATGAAGCCGAACACCGCGCGCAGGTAGCTTTCGGCGTGCTCGAATGCGGCGGCGGGCTGGCCTTCGCCGTAGTAGCCGCCGCGTGCCATCGCGACGTAGATCTTCTTGTCGCCGACGAGGCCCACCGGGCCTTCAGCAGTGTAGCGGAACGTCTTGCCGGCGATGGCGATACGGTCGATCCAGGCCTTGAGCTGGCTGGGGATCGAGAAGTTGTAGAAGCCCGCGCCGATCACCACCACGTCGGCGTCAAGGAACTGCGCCAGCTCGGGCGTACCCTCGGGGTTGCCTAGGACGTCGAGGGTCAGGTGCGCCAGCGGTTCGGCGGCAAGGTCGCGATAGGTGACTTCGAGCGAGGGATCGGCCTTGGTCAGCGAGGATACGATGGCGGCGGAAATGGCGCGGCTGGCCGAATTGTCGCCAAGAATGCTGGAATCGAGGTGGAGAAGCTTCATGGGAGGGTGCCTCAGTCTGGAAATGTGACCAGGTCTAGCTATGTTGCTGGAATGATCGCGCCAAGAGCGCATATTTTCGGGACCTGGTACCATGAAGCTGACTACGTTCGACGAAGCTGACCGGCCTGCCGCCGCTCCGCAGGAAGCGATCGTCCACGACCCCAACGGCAAGGACTGCCGCCTCGTCGGCGACATTCTCGCCCGGGTCGGGGACAAGTGGTCGATGCTGGTGGTGATGACGCTGCTCGAGGCGCCGCTCCATTTCAATGAATTGAAGCGCGCGATCCGGGGCGTGTCGCAGCAGATGCTCTCGCGCAACCTGCGCGCACTGGAGCGGGACGGGCTGGTCGAACGTACCGTCCACGTCGGCGTGCCGGTGCGGGTCGAATATGCGCTGAGCGACCTTGGCCGTTCGCTCGCAGGGCCGGTGCAGGCGCTGGGCGCCTGGGCGGTTGATGCGCGTCCGGCGATCGAGGCCAGCCGGACGGCGTTCGACCGGGAAAATGACCGGAATTAAACCTCGAACCGCAAGTGCAGGTTCGCGAGCCCCCGGATGATGTAGCTCGGCTCGTAGTCGATCCGGCGTGCGGTCGCGGGGCCGTGATGCGCCTCGTCGAGCGTGATGGCGCTGGTGTGCTCCAGCAGACGGTCGAGCAGGACCGCCACTTCCGCCCGCGCCAGCGGTGCCCCGGCGCACGTATGCGCGCCGCGTCCGAACGCCAGATGCTCCTTGATGCGCGGACGCCCGATGCGGAATTCGCCCGGCTCGTCCCAGCGGCGCGGGTCGCGGTTGGCAGCGGATAGCGAGACGACCACGCGCTTGCCCGCAGGGATGGCCATGTCGCCGATCTTCGTGGCGCGTGCGGCGATGCGGAAGGTGGCCTTGGTCGAGCCTTCGACGCGCAGAACTTCCTCCAGGAAGGGGCCGATCAGCGTGCGGTCCTCGCGCAGGACCTGCTGCATCGCCTGATCCTCGCACAGGCGGCGCAGGGCATTGCCGATCAGCTTGGCGCTGGTGTCCTGCCCGGCGGCGAAGAGGAACATCGCCGACTTCACCACCTCCATCGCGTCGGGTGTCGAGCCGTCCGGATAGGTCGCCAGCGCCATCTCGGTCATGACGTCGTCCTGCGGCCGGGCGCGGCGCTCGGTGATGTAGCGCACGAAGTAGCCGGCCATGACCATGAGCGGGTGGATGCTCTGTGCGTCGGGCGTGTCCATGTTGCCGGGCGGGGGAGCATCGTCGATGATCTTGCGGAACGCCTCGCGATCCTCTGCGGGAACGCCGAGCAGATCGGCGATGACCATGGTGACGAAAGGGGTGGCGATGGAGCCCACCAGTTCGCACCCGCCCGCCGCGACGGCCTCGCGAACCATGTCGTCGGCATAGGCGCGCATGAACGCTTCGTTGGCCTTGAGGCGCGAGGGCACAAACAGCGGGTTGAGCAGCGAGCGGGCGGCCAGATGCTTGTCGCCGTCGTAGGAGACCATCAGTTCCATCTGCCCGTTCGGCGTGGCACCCAGCAGGGCGGAGATGTCGTCGCCCTCCACCGCGAAGGGCAGCGGCGCCAGCGGATCGGGGTTCAGCCAGGACGAGAAGTCGCGCTTGTTCAGCAGCACTTCGAGCGCTTCGGCAAAGCCGGTCACCACGATCACGTCACGGCTCTGCATCTGATGGACCGGGCCGTGGGCGCGGATCGTCTCGAAATAGTCGTAGGGATCGAGCAGCACCGAATGGTCGGTGAAGTAATCCTTTTCGATGGGGGCCGGGGTGATCGTCGTTGCGGTTGCCATGGGCGCTCTCCAATATCGCGCCGCTCGGCTGGCGGCACTTACTGATATAGTGTGGATCATATCATCTGCCGCGAGACCGTCAACGTGGCACCTGCGGTCTTTACGCCGTGGCGATCATGGCCCACATGCACGGCCATGAGCACTTCTACCCCCGCGATCGCCATCCGTGACCTCGTCAAGCGCTATGCCCCGGCCGGAAGCGGCGAGGGCAAGCTGGCGCTCAAGGGCGTCTCGTTCGACGTGCCGGAGGGCGGCATCTTCGGCCTGCTCGGCCCCAACGGCGCGGGCAAGTCGACGCTCATCAATATTCTCGCCGGAATGGTCATGAAGACCTCGGGCTCGGTGGACATCTGGGGCTTCGACATCGATCGCGACCAGCGCAACGCCAAGCGCGCGATCGGCATCGTCCCGCAGGAGATCGTGTTCGACCCGTTCTTCACGCCGTTCGAGGTGCTGGAGATCCAGGCCGGGCTCTATGGCATCACCAAGGCGCTGCGCCGTTCCGAAGACCTGCTGCGCGCGGTGCATCTGGCCGACAAGCGCGATGCCTATGCCCGCACGTTGTCGGGCGGCATGAAGCGGCGCCTGCTGATCGCCAAGGCGCTGGTACACCGCCCGCCCGTGCTGGTGCTCGACGAGCCGACCGCCGGCGTCGATGTCGAACTGCGCCGCCAGCTCTGGGAACTGGTCACCGAACTGAACAAGGAAGGCGCGACGATCGTGCTCACCACGCACTATCTCGAGGAAGCCGAGGAACTGTGCGATCGGATCGCCATCATCAACCACGGCGAACTGATCGCCAACAAGCCGACGCGCGAGCTCGTCGGCATGGCGCGCGAGAAGATCATCGCGCTGACGCTCGATCGCGACGTGACCGAACTGCCCAGCCACCCGGGCTTCGTCAAATGCACGAAGACCGGCGAGCGGGTTCTGGAGATCACTTACGACAAGGATCGCGCCAATGCGGGCGAAATCATGTCGGCTCTGCAGGCGCAGGGCTTCGCGATCGTCGACGTGACGACTCGCGAAGCCGACCTTGAAGACGTGTTCGTTAGCCTGACCAGCGCGGTGCGTTCGGCAGCCTGAGCATAACAGCGACTCGGCGCACGAGGAAAACGACTCGTCGCCGTTTCATGTTGCGATGCAGGTGTCTCGCAATTCCCGGGCCGGGTCCGGGAAGGCATTGCCATGCGCGATTAACAAGATTTTACAATAGACCAGCCTGATTGAAGCAGATCTGCACTTCTCGATTCACCCCTCTGAATATTCGGGAGGAAGAGGAGGCATTCCTCAAGCTAAGGGTTTCTACTTATCTGCCCGTTGCTTCGGCGTCATCAAGTTTCCAAACCTTATGCTTGTGCCGACGGATAGTCTTGCTGCAATTTTTACATGTACCAATGTAATTAAGGCCATCCCATTTCACGTCATTGCGTATAGGTTCATGCCTATTGGCAAAGCAAAGCGGAATCGAGATCGCCACGAGATAGGTTCCTCAGTGAGAAGCGGGAGTTGACTAGACTAATCAACAGGCTTGGCAAGCAGCAAAATGTCGTAAGTTAACCGTCTTTGTAATAATTTGGACTATCTTATATAAAAACCATGTCGCACCGCAACATGGAAGTACGCTCATGCGCAAACTGTTGCGATTCATGGGCAACGGGCGCTAGGAGCGGCGTCATGGAAACGCCATCCAGCGCTGCTCGCGCATTCGATGTCCTGGTGATCGGTTCCGGCGCAGCCGGGCTTACGGCCGCGCTCGCGGTTGCCGACAAGGTCAGGGTCGCGGTATTGGCCAAAGGCACGTTGACCGGCGGTTCGACGGCATGGGCGCAAGGCGGCATCGCCGCCGTGCTCGACGCGGGCGACACCTTCGAGGAACACGTTCGCGATACCATGGTAGCCGGTGCCGGCCTCAACCGGCGCGAGACGGTGGAGTTCGTCATCGAGCGGGCGCCGCACGCGATCGAGCGGCTGATGGAACTCGGCGTGCCTTTCAATACGGACGGAGAGGCGCTGCACCTCACGCGCGAAGGCGGGCATTCGCACCGCCGCATTGTCCACGTCGCCGACGCTACCGGTTGGGCGGTGCAGCAGGCGCTGCTGCAGGCGGCCGAGGCCCATCCCAACATTACCCTGCTGCCGGGCTATTCGTGCATCGACCTCATCACCGGGCGGCACGAGTTGCGCTATTCCGGATCGGGCCGGGTCTGGGGCGTCTATGCGCTGAACGAGACGAGCGGCCGGGTGGAAGCCTTCACCGCGCGCGCCACCGTATTGGCTACGGGCGGCGCGGGCCGCGTCTACCAGTTCAGCACCGCCCCGCGCGGTGCGACCGGAGACGGCATCGCGATGGCCTGGCGTGCGGGCGCGCGCGTCTCCAACATGGAGATGATGCAGTTTCACCCGACCTGCCTCTACAACCTGGAGGTCAAGAACTTCCTCATCACCGAGGCCGTGCGCGGGGAGGGCGGGCACCTCATCAACCCGCGCACCGGCAAGCGCTTCATGACCTTCTACGATCCCGAGCGACTGGAACTGGCGCCTCGTGACGTCGTGGCCCGCGCTATCGACTCCGAGATCAAGCGCTTCGGCCTCGACTACGTCCACCTCGACATCAGCCACCAGCCCGAGGCGTTCGTGAAGGAGCACTTCCCGAACATCTACGAAAAGCTGATGGGCCTCGGCATCGACATGACGAAGGAGCCGATCCCGGTCGTGCCCGCGCAGCACTATACCTGCGGCGGCATCCTGGTGGACCTCGAAGGGCGGACCGACCTGCCGGGCCTCTACGCGGCGGGCGAGTGCACCGAGAGCGGGCTGCATGGAGCCAATCGCCTGGCGTCGAACTCGCTGCTCGAATGCTTCGTTTTCGGAGAGGCCGCCGCCGCCGATATCCTGGCGAAGTGGGACGGCTTCGAGGCGCCGCCGCAAGTGCGCTCGTGGGACGAGAGCCGCGTGACGGATTCCGACGAGGAAGTCGTCATCAAGCAGAACTGGACCGAGATCCGCCGGTTCATGTGGAACTATGTCGGCATCGTGCGCACCACCAAGCGGCTGGAACGCGCCCTGCACCGCATCCAGATGCTCAATGGTGAAACCGAGGAATACTATCGCCACTTCCGCGTTTCGACCGACCTGATCGAACTGCGCAACCTGCTGCAGAGCGCCGAACTGATCGTCGAGTCCGCGCTGAAGCGGCATGAGAGCCGCGGATTGCACTACACGCTGGATTATCCTGCGGCGGACGTGCAGCCGTTGGATACGGTGCTGGTGCCCTGAGCCCAGTGGTATGGCAATGCCGGCTTCGGCAGACTCAGGCCTGAGCGGGGTTTAAAGCCCCGCTCTCAAAACCGCTCAGGCTGAGCCTGTCGAAGCCCCCCTCGGCAGCCGCGCAGCCTTACCCGATATGCAGCACCCGCCCGAGGAAGATCAGCACGATCGCGCCGATCACTGAGGCAAGGCACCCGGCGCGGCTGAAGTCGCCGCGTCCCCGGCTGGTCACCAGTCCTGCAAGCAGAGAGCCGCCGACACCCAGCAGGATCGTCGCAATCCAGCCCATAGGCACTGCGCCGGGATAGAAGAACCGCGCCAGCGCGCCGATGACGAGGCCGCTGATGATGGCACCGATGATGTTGAGCATTTTGCCGTGTAACTCCCCTTCGCGCCGCAGCGCCTTCGCAATCACGCTGATAAGCGGTGAGGAGGCCGCTGGTTGCATGTCCTCGTCAAGTGTCTGACGCTCATCGACGAAAGCCGATCGATATGCCGGGGAAAGCGGCTGCACTCGTTCTTGACCGGCTCCGTTCGTCGCACGCCCGATTCGTCTCACCGGTGATTTATGTGGAAAAATTTAGAAGGCGCGGACCGATTCAGAGGGTTGCGCTTCTGGAAGACAACGGAAATTCGGCGCGTCGCGGCAAGGCGATGACGGCCCTGTGACGAATGCATGGGGCGATGCCATATCCGGCGCCCCTCTTGAACCTCTCGCTGGAAAGGGCACTATAGGTTGTGTCGCGCCGATCGAGGGGCCTCAATACCTAGGGATGCAACGCGAAAGACCGAAAGGTCCACGCGGAACCCTTCAGGGAACTTGGGACCAGACTTCTCGAACGGTGCGCCGGTGGTCTGGCAGGGAATGTCGTTCTCTTTTGTGCTGGTTCTGGTGGATGGGACGTTCTTGAGCGCCCTTCGACTCGGTGCCGGCATGCTCGGCCGCCGAAAGCAGTTTGGATCGCCTCCGTGGCGGTTCGATGACGGGTTTTGACGATACATTGGGGGCGCACCAGTGGATTTCAGGAATGGAAGCGACGGACACGTGTCTGAATCGGATGTGAGCTACGCGGATCCCGCACAGGTGGACATGGAGGCGCTGCTCGCCGGTCATGTCGCCGAGGACCGCATGAAGAAGGAAGGCCAGGCAGTCGCCATGGACAAGACCGACACCGCAACCGCAGACCTCGTGGAAGCGCCGAAGGCGAAGAAGAAGGCCGGCGATTCCAAGCGGATCAACGACCGCCGCTTCACCATCGTCACCGATGCGTCGCGTGACGCGCTCCTGACCGATTTCGGCAAGGAAACGCTCGACGACCGCTACCTGCTTCCCGGTGAGAAGTATCAGGACCTCTTCGCGCGCGTGGCTGACGCCTATGCGGACGATCAGGAGCACGCGCAGCGTCTGTACGACTACATCTCGCGCCTGTGGTTCATGCCCGCCACTCCCGTGCTGTCGAACGGTGGCACCGGGCGCGGCCTGCCGATTTCGTGCTACCTGAACTCGGTCGAGGACAGCCTTGAGGGCATCGTCGCCACCTGGAACGAGAACGTCTGGCTCGCCTCGCGCGGCGGCGGCATCGGCACCTACTGGGGCAACGTGCGCGGCATCGGCGAGCCCGTCGGCCTTAACGGCAAGACCAGCGGCATCATTCCGTTCGTGCGCGTGATGGATTCGCTGACCCTCGCGATCTCGCAGGGTTCGCTGCGCCGCGGCTCGGCCGCCTGCTACCTCGACGTCTCGCACCCCGAGATCGAGGAGTTCCTGGAGATCCGCAAGACCTCCGGTGACTTCAACCGCAAGGCGCTCAACCTGCACCACGGCGTGCTTCTGACCGACGAGTTCATGGAAGCCGTGCGCGACGGCACCGACTTTGCCCTGCGCAGCCCCAAGGACGGCTCGGTGCGCGGCAAGGTCCACGCCCGCTCGCTGTTTCAGAAGCTGGTCGAAGTGCGCCTCGCCACCGGTGAGCCCTACCTCGTCTTCTCCGACACCGTGAACCGCATGATGCCCAAGCATCACCGCGATCTCGGCCTCAAGGTCTCGACCTCGAACCTGTGCTCGGAAATTACGCTGCCCACCGGCCGCGACCACCTCGGCAACGACCGCACGGCGGTGTGCTGCCTCTCGTCGCTCAACCTGGAAACCTGGGAAGAGTGGAAGGGCGACAAGCGTTTCATCGAGGACGTGCTGCGTTTCCTCGACAACGTGCTGCAGGACTACATCGACCGCGCGCCGGACGAGATGGCGCGCGCCCGCTACTCGGCGGAGCGCGAGCGTTCGGTCGGCATGGGCGTGATGGGCTATCACTCCTACCTGCAGAAGCGGGGCATCGCCTTCGAAAGCGCGATGGCCAAGGCGCTGAACCTGCAGATGTTCCAGCACATCAACGCCAAGGCCAACGAGGCGTCGATGATGCTCGCCAAGGAGCGCGGACCGTGCCTCGACGCGGCAGACCAGGGCGTGATGGAGCGTTTCAGCTGCAAGATGGCTATCGCGCCGACCGCGTCGATCTCGATCATCTGCGGCGGCACCTCGGCTTGCATCGAGCCGATCCCGGCGAACATCTACACCCACAAGACGCTCTCGGGCAGCTTCGTGGTGAAGAACCCGTACCTGCAGAAGCTGTTGGCAGCGAAGTCCAAGGATTCCAACAACGTGTGGAATTCGATCCTGGAGCAGGGTGGTTCCGTCCAGCACCTCGACTTCCTCTCGGCCGAGGAGAAGGCGGTGTACAAGACCAGCTTCGAGATCGATCAGCGCTGGCTGCTCGAATTCGCGGCCGATCGCACCCCCTACATCGACCAGGCGCAGTCGCTGAACCTGTTCATCCCCGCCGACGTCGACAAGTGGGACCTGATGATGCTGCACTTCCAGGCATGGGAGAAGGGCATCAAGTCACTCTACTACCTGCGCTCCAAGTCGGTGCAGCGTGCCGGTTTCGCGGGCGGTGTAGAGGCCGACAACACCAGCGAACTCCCCAAGTTCGAATTGGCAGCCAGCGGCGGCTCGACCGACTACGACGAATGTCTCGCCTGCCAGTAAGGCGCCAAGGCTTCACCAAGAGCGGCCTTCCGGGACACCGGGAGGCCGTTTTCGTTTGGACGACTGCGGGGCGTTGGAGCGGTCCGCGGCATTCTGATTGGAAAATGCTCTATTTTACGAGATCGAGCGTCCTTTCGATGTCGTCGATATCGGCAGTGAAGGCTTCGTCGTTCCCTTCACCGATGACGACCGCAAAATCCTGTTCCTGCCTGTCCGTCAGCATCTTCATGACCGACACCGCGCGCGTCGGCGGGAATATGGCCAGCGCGCAGGCATTGGGCGGCATTACCGCAAAACCGTGATTGAGATGGCTGCCCTCGACGCCGGCGACGACCTGCGCGTTGGCGCAGACATAGACGATCTCATCGACGCTGGCGTGGCTTGGATCGAGGATCTGGAAACCGCGCGCCCGTCCGAGCCTTTCGGCGATTCGCCATTCGTTGAGTAAAACGCGCGGATCGCCGGTGCTGCCCCGCAACAGGAATACGCCCGGATGCGGCGGCATGGCGTCATGCGACAGCCGGTCCCGCATGGCGTCCGCACGTTGTCGCTTGTGCCGGTTGTTGGAGGCGTCATCGAAGACATGGAGTTCCCGGAACCATGCGCTCAGACCGCGCTGCGGCGCCATGCCGAGCTGAACTTCATAATCCTGCTTGTGGCCGGTAGGCTGGCCGGTCGTGAACGGGTGTCCGGTTTCTTGCGCCAGCCTGTATGTCGGGCAGTCGTTCGCCAGCCAGAGTCCGAACCACCTGTTGCCCATCCAGCTTTCGTAGATCGAGGCGGTATCGAACTCGCGTGCAGGCGTCGCGGCGGGCTTCCAGTTCGCGCGCCCGCGCAAGTGCCGCATGGCGCCATCCGCATAGAGCGAGCCGTCGGCCAGCAGCACATCCTTGACGCGATAGCCCATCGTCGGCCCCTGCATCGACACGAAGTCGCCCCTGAAGTCGCGGATGACCTCGTCTATGGTTCCGAATTCCGAGCCGCGGATGCGATCCAGCTGGCCCGGCAGGCAGATCGCGGGACGCACCGGTACTTCCGTGCCGGGCGCGATCTCCCAGGATTCGGTCGCAGCCGAGATCAGTTCGGCATTGGGGCGCCGCAACAGCTTGTTGAGAACAGAGGAGGCAGGACGAAAGGATACGCGCGGCGCTCGTGCCATGCCTCGGGGGGGAAGCCCGCCTTTTCGGGCGGCACCTGGCGATGCTTGCATGCGAATACTCCGACTTCGAGCATGCCAGTCAAGCACACTCGGCGTGCGATAAGTATTCGTAATATTCGGACCACCGCGTCTTTAGCACACGGTTTGTGAGAGCGGAAGAAGTATTTCTAAAATATTTCTGATGTGTAAATTATGCTGAATTCGTTCGACGAATGATCTGCATGTAAAACGGCGTCAATTGCCGGTATTCGCGAAAGACTGCATGCGAATGCGCGGGAATACGTCTTCGAGCGGCTTCACATCCGGGGTCACATAGACATAGCCGCCTTTCTTGCGGAAAAGCGGACTGATGGTCTTGGTATAGAACGCGATCGGCACGTTTATGCAGCCGAACGTGATGCGGTTGTCCTCGCTGGTAGGAGAAAGCATCCGCTCTCGGCGTTTTTCCTTTGGCTTGCCCGGGCGAGGGATAGGGTGCAGCGCCACGGAGGTCGCATAGTCCACCCACAGTACCCTGGTGTTGCCCGCTGCGACGCCGAACTTTGCAAGGAAGCGCCCGGCAGGCGTGGTTTTCTCGGCCGGACCGATCTCGGACAGGTTCTTGCTGCCGATGCCGGGACTTGCATCGTCCCCAAGCGCTATGCCGAGAAGGACGGGCACCTGACTCAGCTTCTCGCCCTTTGCGTCGAACAGCAGCAGGGATGCGGCCTTCTTGTCGACGATGGCATAGGGCAGGGCGTTGTTGTCCCCCGACGCGGCGATCCAGTCGGCGACGCGGGTGGCGTCTGGCGACTGGATCGCCGTGCTGTCCGGCGCGGCACTTTGCGGCTGCGATGTCCTCGGTCCTGCCGACCGGGCGTTTTTCGCCGCCCATGCAGGCAGGGAGCCTGCCAGCGCCGCGCCGATCAGAAAAAGTCCGGCGAGCGCCCTGGAAACCGTGTTCATCGCTGTCAAAGTACTCGAATCAAGCCGGGACTATCGGAGGAACCGTAAGGATCAGTTGCGGGCGCGCTTGCGCTGGGCTTCGGCCATGCGCTGCTCGACGCTGTCGACTCGGGCGCCAAGCTGGTCGATGCGCTGGCTGTTCTGCTGGGCCTGGCCGGATGCGGCCTGGGCCTCGGAACGGGCGGCCTGTGCGGTGGCATCGGTCTGCTGGAGACGGCTGTCGAGGGCATCGACGCGCTGGTTCACGGCGGCGACCTGTTCCCGCACGAAACCCTTGGTGGCGCAGCCGCCGAGGCCCATGGAACCGGCCAGAATGACCACGGCCGGAGCGATTTTCTTGAAGGTGGGCGACATTGTTTTTCTCCTAACGGTCAACAGACCGGAATCGTCCAAGCCCAGCAGTTAGGGTTCGACAATGCGATTCTGGCCGGTCGTGCTTCCGCTCCGATGAGCGGAAATCCGTAGATCAGCGAACGCCCGAGACAGAAAAAGTTCCAAAGGGGCCATTGGAATTTTCACCCACGAGCTTTCCATCACGTACCGTGACGTCGTATTTCACGGTGATCGGCATGGGCATGGAGGCGCGTCCCTCGAACTTCGCACGGCCGTCCCTGATACCCCCGGCGACCTCGACAGTGCCTTGTTCCGCCGAGACTTTTCCGGTCACGACGTTGCCTTTGACGATCAGGTCCATGACTGCCTTCTGGGGGCCGATCGGGGACTGGATGGTGATGTGCCAGCGGCCCGCGAAGTCCTGCGGCGTCGCATTGCTGGCCTTGGCTGCCTTTGCCTTGTCGAGCAGCGCCTGTTGCTCGGCCGGCGCTGCCCGGGCGCGGGCGCGCAGGTAAAAGCGCAAGGTTTCGAGCTCGGTATCGGTGAACTGCGGGAAGGGTGGCATGCCGTTCAGCTTGAGCCCGCCCTCCTTGACGATCGTGCGGAAGGTCTCCGCGTCGGTGATCGCCGGCGAATAGCGCAGATCCGGCGCCGCGCCGCCAGCCACCGCGTTCCAGCCATGGCACACGATGCAGGATCGTGTACCGAACAGCATCGCGCCTGCTTGCGCCCGGGCGAGATCGGGCTGGAAGCCGGGGTCCGAAACCGGTTCCAGCGCGGGCATGGCGAACGGCGGGATAGAATCCTTGCCGTCGAGCGCGAAAGTCAGCACACGGCGCGGCAGGCGGTAATCGGTGCGGTAGGCGGCATTGCCCAGCGTCTGCATGCCAGCGCCCTGTCCGCCGGCCCCGGTAAGCACGGTGACGTACTGTCGCCCGTTCACGCGGTAGGAAATCGGCGCGCCGACGATCGGGCTCTCGGTCTTGAAAGACCACAGTTCCTTGCCGGTGCCGGCGTCCCGGGCGACGAACTTGCCGTCGATCTGTCCCTGCCAGACGATCCCGCCGCCTGACGCCATGACACCGCCGGGCCAGGTGCCGGGAAGGTCGACGCGCCATGCCTCGGTCTGGGTGACCGGGTTCCATGCCTTGAGATAACTCCTGTGGCCGCCGGGCAGCTCGACCTCGGGGATGAGCGTGACGCCCATGCCTGCCGCGATCTCGCCGCCGCCCTTCTGGCCATCGCCGATGAGCGCGGGCAGGTCCATCACGGGCACATAGACGAGGCCGGTCTGCGGGCTGTAGGCCTGCGGCTGCCAGGAATGCGCGCCGGTCGGCCCCGGCCACATCTCGAACATTCCGGGCTTGCCGTTGTAGCGAATACCGGGGTTCTCGACCGGGCGGCCGGTTTTCGGATCGATGCGCTCGGCCCAGGTCACCTTGGCGATCTTCTGCGCCGAGATGAAGTGCCCCGTCGCCCGGTCGAGGACATAGAAGAACCCGTTCTTGGGTGCCTGCATCAGCACCTTGCGGTCCTTGCCATCGATCGTGAGTGTCGCCAGCGTCATGTCGGAGGTGGCGGTGCAGTCCCACTGCTCCGCGGGGCACAACTGGTAGTGCCATTTGTATTCGCCGGTATCGACATTCACCGCGACGACAGAGGCAAGGAACAGGTTGTCGCCGCCGCCGGGACTGCGCAGATCCTGGTTGTAGGGAAAGCCGTTGCCGACGCCGAGGTAGACGAGGCGCAGGTCGGCATCGTAGGCGAAGGCGTTCCACGCCGTACCACCGCCGCCGCGCCGGGTGCCGTCGGGGTTCTTCCAGCCGCCAGGCCACGTCTTGCGCATGACCTCCTCGGCCTTGCGGTTTGCAGCTGTTACCTCGTCGCCGGGCGTGGTGTAGAAGCGCCAGGCCAGCTTGCCGGTTCTGGCGTCGTAGGCGCTGACGAACCCCCGCGCCGGGCTGATGTCACCGCCGCCGAAGCCGGTGATGACCTTGCCTCCGAAGACGCGCGGCGGGCCGTTCGCGTTGCGCGGCGCATCGTCCGGAAAGTCCATGGTCTTCCAGGCTTCCTTGCCGGTCCGGGCGTCCAGGGAGACGACGTAGCCATCCGTGGTGACGAGGAAGACATGTCCTGCGTCATAAGCGATGCCCTTGCTGCCCCATGACATCTGCAGCGCCGTTTTCGCCCGTTGGCGGGTGCCCCCATCGTATTCCCACAGCTGCCTGCCCGTCACCGCGTCAAGCGCGCGGATATGCGAGTGGCCGGTGGTGATGAAGACCTTGCCTTCTGCCATGAGCGGGGTAGTGGGCGTGTAGCCCGGCTCCAGATCGAAGTGCCACGCGAGCTTCAGTCCGGAGACGTTGCCGGTGTCGATCTCGTCGAGCGGCGAGTAATGGGTTTCAGTACCGGTACGTCCCCAACTCGGCCATTCGTCCGGGTCGATGACAGTCTGTTCCTCGATCGGCTGGGCAGGACGATGGCACGATGACAGCACAAGCGGCGCCAGCGCGGCGAGTGACAACCGGATAGCGATCTTGCCCAAGCCAGAAACCACGCCTTCTTCCCCTCGTACCGTCTGTTCTTGGTGTTTCGAGTACCAGTGGGGGCAGAAGTTGGGAAGAGATGCTACTCACTATGTATCATAACGCGCAAGGCATCGCCGAGGGGATGTGCCGCTCATCCCCGGTCGCCAGCGAAAACCCCGGCCTTCCGGGAGGAGGGCCGGGGTTACGCAAGGCAGCGCGCGAGGGGGGACACGCTGCCAGCTCCGTAGTTCTGGATCAGTTGGCGCCGACGCCCATCGGGATCGGCGTCCCTTGCTTCAGGTACACGCGATTATCTTCGATCTTGTCGACGTTTTCGAACGCGATGTAGTGATGGGCGCCGTCGGAACTGTCCGAACGGGTCAGCTTGATCTGGTCGTCCTTCACCTCGTCGACCGTGCCGACGTGCTGTCCGGTGCTGGTCGTCACTTCCATGTGCTCACGCACGCGCAGCTTCTCGAACATCGTATCTCTCCATCATCTCGGGGGGCTTGTGATGATGAAACGGCGAACTCTCGACTGACGTTCCGGCGTTCGTCCCGGGCTGTAAACGGCTCGTCAGTTCGCGGGGGTCAGGGTACGGCGCCCAGTCCGAACGTCGCATCGCCACGGTCGGAAAGAAGCACTGCGTCGGCGCTCACACCATCGACCTGCGTGATCGCGACGAACTCGTGCGAACCGCCCTCCAGCATAAGTTCCTCGCCTTCCAGTGCCGCAACGGTTCCAACGAAGCTGCCGTCGGCGGCGATCACTTTCATTCCCTTGCGTATGGTGCCCTGTTGCGTCGTCCAAGCAATGTCGGGGGTGGTCATGGGGCGTGCTCCTCTCGCTGTGGGGCGTGTGCCCCGGACGCGGAGAAACAAACCCCCGCCTGCCGGACGGTTCCGGCGGGCGGGGGCGGGATTTCGTTTCGAGCCGGACTGGTTCAGGCCCGGAAGGTTCAGGCGCTGGCAGTCTTGGTGCCGAAGCGTCCGTGCTTGCGGAAGCGCACCATCCAGCGGTCGAGGAACAGGCCGAGCGGGCGCGGCGTCACACCAAGGTCTGCGAGCCCCGGTGCCGAATCGCTTGCCACGCTGCCGGCTTGCAGCAGCTTGAGCTGGTCGCTGGAGATCGGTGCGCCGGGCAGCCAGCCCGTCGTCGCGGCGATGAGGCCGGAAACCGCGTCCGGCAGTTCGGCGAAAGTCCGCGAGCGGCCCTGTGCCTTGGCGATACGCTCGTTGAGCTCGAGCATGGTGATGACTTCCGGTCCGGCGAGCTCGAAGGTCTTGCCTTGTGCGGCCACGCTGCCAAGTGCATTGGCGATGGCCACGGCCACGTCGTCGACGAACACCGGCTGCAGTCTTGCCTGCGGCGCGAAGACCGGCAACGCGGGCAAGCGCGAGATCAACTCGCCGAACATGTTCACGAAGTTGTCGTCCGGGCCGAACATCAGCGAGGGGCGCACGATCGTGGCGTCAGGGAAGGCGCCCAGCACGGCGGCTTCGCCTTCGGCCTTGGTGCGGGCGTAGGCGACTGCGGAACCGGCATCGGCACCGATCGCCGAGACGTGGGCGAAGGCGGTGGCGCCGGCAGCCTTGGCTGCGGCCGCGATTTCGCCCGCGCCCTTGCCCTGCAGGGCGTCGAGATTGCCTGCAAACGCGCCGACGAGGTTCACTACGGCATCCGAACCCGCCAGCACGGCGGCCAGCGATTCGGCCTTGGTGACGTCCACGCCCGCGAACTGGACCTGTCCCAGGTTGCCCAGCGGCTTGATGGCGAAGGCCTTCTTGGGATGGCGGCTGGCGATGCGCAGGCGAGCGCCCCGTGCGAGCAACTCCTGCGCGAGGTGGCGGCCGACGAAGCCGCTGCCGCCCAGGATGGTGACGATCTTGCCGGAGAGGGTGTCGGTAGTCATGGTCTGAATCGGTCCTTCATGTCGCGCTGCGCTCGACGTGTCCCGCGCTGCAGCACATGCGTCCTTGCCCCTGC
Source organism: Novosphingobium sp. FG90 (assembly GCF_057808725.1). Taxonomy (NCBI): domain Bacteria; kingdom Pseudomonadati; phylum Pseudomonadota; class Alphaproteobacteria; order Sphingomonadales; family Sphingomonadaceae; genus Novosphingobium; species Novosphingobium sp. FG90. Next base: position 71,906 of record NZ_JBMDIO010000016.1, on the reverse strand, counting down.
CACAAGCCCGGGAACGGGGCAACCGGCCAGTTGCCGCAAGCTGCCATGTGGTTCCTGCGAGCATCGAAATGCACGAAATGAAAAATGTTCCGCTGGATGGTGTTGACAAGGCTTCGGCTGCCCCTTAGAGGCGCCCTCCTACCCAGCGGGGACGGCGCTTCGCCCCCTCGCTAAAGTGCCCAGATGGCGGAATTGGTAGACGCACCAGCTTCAGGTGCTGGCGCTCGCAAGGGCGTGGAGGTTCGAGTCCTCTTCTGGGCACCATTCACCTTTTCGAAGGTGACCGTAAGTAGTCAAAAGCCCCGGGAAACCGGGGCTTTTGCTTTTCCGGTATCTGCGAATGCTCGCTCGAGCAGCCTCTGTGGCCCGGTCGTGAAGGCTTCGCGGGAGCATGGCCCAGTTCCTCGCATTTCTGATCCGTCTTGGTATCTGGCTGACCGTAAGAGATCTGCCTCTATAAGCACCCGCCCGCTTGTTCGCTTGCGTGCCGATCAGGCATCCGGGATACGGACTGCAGAGCGCCAGCCTATCTAGATGTTGGCGGGACTTTCATTGCGCACACATAACCTGCGCGGCTCCAAAGGCAGCTTGGAATGTTGCCGTTGGAGCGGGTGAGGGGAATCGAACCCCCGTATTCAGCTTGGGAAGCTGCTGCTCTACCATTGAGCTACACCCGCATTTCAACGATCTGGCCGTTGGAAGCTGTGTCCGGCGGTATCACCGGAGAGCGGCCTAGTGGCACGATGACGACGGCGGCGTCAACGTCTGTCTTTCTTGCGGCGGCGAACTGCTGCCGCGCATCGGCTCAGGCCGCCCGGCCGCCGGTGGAGGTCGAGGGTGTCTCGACGGCGCGCAGGCGCATTGCACTGCGGCGGGCCACGCGGTTGCGGCCGCTACGCTTGGCTTCGTAGAGCGCGGCGTCGGCGGCGGAGACGAGAATCTCCATCTCGGTGTCGAGCGCCTGGGCGCAGGCGACGCCGATGCTGATCGTCACCACGCCCACGCCCGTTCCGGACGGCAGGCCGAGCGCTTCCACCGAGGCGCGCATGCGTTCGGCGATCATGCCGGCGTCCTGCGGATCCGTGCCGGTGAGGATCGCCGCGAACTCCTCCCCGCCATAGCGCGCGACGAGATCGCTGTCGCGCCGCGCGCAGCCGGAAAGGACGGCGGCCACCGTGCGCAGATGCTGGTCGCCCACGGCGTGACCGAACTGGTCGTTGAGCTGCTTGAAATGGTCGATGTCGATCATCAGCAGCGCCAGAGGCTCCGGTCCTTCGCGTCGCCTGGCCCACTCCTGGGACAGCGCCTCGTCAAAGCGGCGACGGTTGGCGATGCCGGTCAGGGCATCGACGTGCGAGAGGCGGGCGAGTTCGTCCTGCTCCTCGAAGTTGCGCAGCTGCACCAGCATGGTGCGCAGTCCGTAGCCGAGCGATGCCGCCACGCAGCCGCTGATGGCGATGATCGGATCGTAAGTCACCAGCAGGACCGATACCGTCAGCAACGTCGCCGGGATCAGCAGCGGCCCTCCGGCGCGCACGATTCTGGGCGCGCGCGAACCTCCGGCGGCGCCAAGCCCCTGCGGATAGGGCGCGCCCAGGGCATGCCAGGCGAGCACCATGAACGGCAGGTCGATCAGCAGGTCGGACCAGCCGCCGTAAGGCGTCGTGGACTGATAGTGATTGATGTAGCCGGCACACAGCAGGTAGAACACCGCATAGACCGTCATCGCCCGGAAGAACGGCGCGCGCTGCCGGGTGCGCACGAGGAACCGGATCGCCGCGAACAGGGCGATGAACAGGTTCTCGATGTCGAACATGAGTTGCAGTGCATCGACCGTCTCGGCGGGCGTGCGGGACTGTGAGATCAGCTTGCCGACGTGGATGTAATAGAGATAGCCCAGCGCCGTCGCGAGCGCGGCATCAACCAGGCGCACCTGCCATTTCTCGTCGGCGGGGCTGGCCAGCGCGAAGATCAGCGGCACCCCGTAGAGCACATATAGCAACATGCTCAGCCGGTCTTCGTGGACGATGTCGAGGAAAAGCGTCGCCACCATGGTCGAGGCCATGCCGCCCGCCCAGCACAGCATCGCCGCACCGGCCGGGAGCCACCCCTCGAAACCGTCCTTCCAGCCGCGATAGAGGCAGGCCACGCCCGCGAACACGGGGGCCGCGATCAGCCAGCCGAACGAGACCTGGGTTCCGGCGCTGTCGGCGAGCAGGAGCGAGCCGGCATGGCCCGCCAGAAACAGGACCGGGAGTGCTGCAGTGATGATCCTCGATCCGTGCCGCATGTCTTTCCCTTGGGCGGGGCACTGTTTCTATGATCGTCTGCCACAAGTACCTTTAATCGAAGTTAATTTGTCGAGGTGCGCAGAACTGGTCCGCTATTGCGGTTCTGCCCAGGCCGGAGATCGTTTCTCGAACAGGGCCTTTCCGCCTTCGCGCGCATCCGGGCCGGTCAGCATGGCGCGGACTTCGGGCAGGGCGAACATGTCCCGGTTCGAAGCTTCCATGCCGAGGTCGTAGTACGACTTGATGATGGCCCGGGTGGCGATGACCGAGGCAGGGGAGCAGGACACGATCTCCTCGGCCCAGCGGCGGGCGCAGTCCAGCAGTTGCGTGTCGGGCACGACTTCGGCAACCAGCCCCCAGTCCTGTGCCTGGGCTGCGCCGATGCGTCTTGCGGTGAGCAGCATGGCGTGAGCGCGCTTGGGACCGAGTTCCTGGACGATCCGCTGGATTCCCCCTCCCAGCGCGGCGAGGCCCACCTTGGGCTCTGTCAGGCCGAAGCTGGCGCTCTCGGCCGCGACGATGACGTCGCACGCCAGCGCGGCCTCGAACCCGCCGCCCAGCGCGAAGCCGTTGACCGCCGCGATCACCGGTTTACGCCGGGCAAACCGCCAGGTCAGGCCCGCAAAGCCGGTTTCGGGAACCGGCATTCCCCGAAAGGCGCGCGGATCGTCCTTGTCGAACGGGGTGCGCAAGTCGGCACCGGCGGAGAAAGCCTTGTCGCCCGTGCCGGTGAGGATCGTCACCCAGAGCGCCGGATCGGCCTCGAAATGGTCGAATATCCCGGCCAGTTCGAAGTGGGCCTCGGCGTGAAGGGCATTGCGCATCTCCGGGCGGTCGATCGTGATCGTCATGATGCGGTCATCGATCGCGACCTTGCAGAACTTCGTGTCCATGAACGTCCTCATCCTTTCGCGCGGCAGTTGAAAGCGGCGTCGTGAGCAGGCACCGTGGCGCAATGCGACAAGCCTCGACCATCCTTTCCATCGATACGCCGGGCCGCGGGTTCACCGAAATCACACGGGCGATGGCCGAGTGGCTGACGCAGACCGGCATCGAGGACGGCCTGCTGACCCTGCTGTGCCGCCACACCTCGGCCTCGCTGCTGATCCAGGAGAACGCCGCGCGCGAGGTGCGGGTGGACCTTGCGGCGTGGCTAGACCGGCTGGCACCGGAGGGCACCCACTATGCCCACGACGACGAAGGGCCGGACGACATGCCCGCGCATCTCAAGGCGACGCTGACGGGGGTGAACCTGCAGATCCCGGTCATCGACGGAGGCATGGCGCTGGGCACCTGGCAGGGCATCTATCTTGCCGAACACCGCCGCCGACCGCATCGCCGGGAGATCGCGGTGCATTTGATCGGGGAATAACACCGTCATACGCGATGGAATGGCTCGTCACGGCGGCGGTTTACCTTGCCAAGCCATCCGCTTGTCACAATAAGAGCCCATGCAGGAAAATCGTATTGCGCCTCCCGTCCGTATCCAGGGCAACCTCCTCGCCATCGGGGAGCGGCGGCTGCTCAACTGGCTTTGCGCGCGCATGCCCGCCTGGGTGAAGCCCGACCTGCTGACCGCGATCGGCATGGTCGGTGCGGTTCTCATCTTCGCCGGATACGCCACCAGCCTGCTCGACGAGGACTGGCTGTGGCTGTGCATGCCAGGTTATCTGCTGCACTGGTTCGGCGATTCGATGGACGGCAGCCTCGCCCGCTTCCGCCATATCGAGCGGCCTCGCTACGGCTATTTCCTCGATCACAGCTGTGACGGCATCGCGACTTTCCTGATCCTGCTCGGCATCGGCGTGAGCCCTTATGTGCGGCTGGAAGTCTCGCTGATCGCCATGGTCGGCTACCTGCTGCTGTGCATTCACGCCTTCCTCGCGGTCCGCGTTCTGGGCGAGATGCGGCTGTCGTACCTCAATGCCGGGCCGACCGAGCTGCGCCTGATCCTGATCTCGCTGACGTTCGCGATGCTGATCCTCGGCGACAAGCAGCGCGACATGGAGGCGATGACCGGTTTCGACTGGTTCGTCGGCAGTGTCGGCGTAGTGCTGATCGGCCTGTTCGTGGTGCAGACCGCGCGGTCGGTGCGCAAGCTGGCGCATATCGATCCGGCGAAGTGACCGCACAAGGTTACCTGTAACGCTTCGTAAGTTCTTGTAAAATCCGCCGCTGTTCACCTGAACTTCAGGCGCCGGGGTGTCTTCACGGTCCCAAGGCGGGTGCGACGCCTCTCGGCCAGTCCGGCCGATCCGAGAACAGGGACTACCCGTGAACAAGACCAGCATGACGATCCTCGCCGCCCTTGCGCTGGGCGCTTTCGCACCGTCCGTCGCCGGCGCGCAGACCGCGCAGCACGATACGCACACCGCCGCCAAGCCGGTGGCGAAGAAGACCACCACCGTGCGCAAGACCACCGTGTCGAAGAAGCAGCCCGCCAAAAAGGTCACCTGCCGCTATCAGGTGCAGCACGGCAAGAAGGTCAGGGTCTGCAAGTAATCAGGCTGCGAAAGCGGACCGCCACCGAGTACCCCCTGCGTTCGGCAGGGGAGGCGTCCGCTTTTCGCATCCTGTACCGTCCCGGGCTCGATCCGGGATCGGGGCGCACAGGCGCCTACGGTCCCGGGTCGAGTCCGGGACGGCAACAGCGGCGATGCGGGAAAAATCAGCCCTGCGAGGGAAGCTGCGCGAAAGCGGCCTGGAAGGTGTCGCTGGGCAGAGCGGGCTTCTGGTCGGCGGCAGCGCCGGGCGCATAGATGAAGCCGAAGGTCGGGCTGGTACGCAGGCCCATCGACTGGGTCGGGGCATACCACACGCGAACGCTGCTCCAGTCGCCGTTGGCCGAGACGTCTTCGGCCATGGCCGACTTCTCGATCATGCCGGGGCGCGACCAGTTGGCGTGGTTCAGAACCACGTGGCGCTCATCGACGATCTTGCTGACGACGGCGACGTGGCCCACCGGCATCGCGCCTGTCGCCTTGAACACAAGCACCGAGCCGGTCATCGGCGTCTTGCCGCGCGCATACGTGCCCTCGGCCTGACCCCACCAGGTTGCAGCGTTACCGTGCAGGTCGATGGCCGAATGTTCCCGCGCATAAGGTGCGCACTGGAGCGGACGGGCCATGGCCGGCTGGGTAAACAGAGCAACAGCGGCCAGAGCGAGTGCGGGAACGAATTTCATGGACCGGAGTTATAACGCGCAACTCTTGCTGCGATAGCGAAGGGGCTGGGCGGTCACCGTCCCTCTCGCACGGTTCGTCGCACTGTCCACAAGCGACGAAATGCGATGAAGTGTTTGGCCGCAAGATTCTGGAACAGCTAGGCAAATTTTGCCGGGTGGCACCGAATCGGCCTTATCCATCAGCGAAACGAAGAAGGCCGGGGCAGCGTAGTGCTGCCCCGGCCTTCTTCGTTCGCGGGTGACGCAGGTTGGGCCGCCTCAGCTCGCCAGAGCCAGCTTCGCCGCTTCCTCGCGCACGACGCGGGGCTGGTCGGCCCAGATGCCGCGCGTGTCGTAGACCAGCTTGGTCGCGCGTTCGGCCAGCGGCACGACGCGGAAGACGTCGTGGTCCACCAGCACGATCAGGATCTCGCAAGTCTCCAGCGCCTCGTCGATGTCGATCTGGGTGACGCCGGTGTCGGTGAACTCGATCGGCAGTTCGGCGGCGTAGGGCTCGACGATCGAGACCCGGTCGCCGAACTTGCGCGCGATGCGGCTGGCGACGAAGCGGGCCGGACTCTCGCGGAAGTCGTCGATGTTGGCCTTGAAGGCGAGGCCGAGGCAGGCGATCCGCGCGTCCGGCTGAGCCTCGATCAGGGCTTCGGCCTTGGCGATGACGTGGTGCATCTTGCCGTCGTTGACGCCGCGCGCGGTGCGGATCAGCGGGGTTTCTTCCGGCGCGCCGTGGACGATGAACCACGGGTCCACCGCGATGCAGTGACCGCCGACGCCCGGGCCGGGCGAGAGGATGTTGACGCGGGGGTGGCGGTTGGCGAGGCGGATCACCTCCCACACGTCCAGCCCCATGCGGTCCGAGACGATCGACAGTTCGTTGGCGAAGGCGATGTTGACGTCGCGGTAGGCGTTCTCGACCAGCTTGGTCATCTCGGCCGCGCGGGCGTCGGTGGTGACGCATTCGCCGCGCACGAAGCGCTTGTAGAAGGCCAGCGCCTTGCGTGCGCAGCGCGGGGTGATGCCGCCGATCGAACGGTCGTTGTTGGTCAGTTCCTCCAGGATGCGGCCGGGCAGGACGCGCTCGGGGCAGTAGGCGATCGAGATGTCCGGGGTCTCGCGGGTGAGGCCGGGAATCTTCAGGTCCGGGCGCATCTGCGCGATCATGTCGCGCATCTTCTCGGTGGTGCCGACCGGCGAGGTCGATTCCAGGATCACCACGTCGCCCGCCTTGAGCACCGGCGCGATCTTGCGGCCCGCCGCGAGGACATAGGAGATGTCAGGGGCGTGGTCGCCCTTCTCGAAGGGCGTGGGCACCGCGATCACGAAGACGTCGGCGGGCGCCACCTCCAGCGAGGCCGAGAGCAGCCCGCGCGACACGACACCCTGCACGAGACCGTCGAGATCGACTTCCTCGATGTGGATCTCGCCGCGATTGATGGTGTCGACCACCTTCTGCGACACGTCGAGGCCCAGCACCTTGCTGCCCGAACGGGCGATCACGGCGGCGGTGGGAAGTCCGATGTAGCCGAGGCCGACGACGCAGACGGCGGGCTTGTTGTCAGATTTCATTCGCAAGCAGCTCCAGGATGCGGCGCGATGTCTGCCCGTCTCCGAACGGATTGTGGGCGCGCGCCATGGCCTCGTAGGCGCTCTTATCGTCGAGCAGGGTTGATAATTCGGTAACGATCCGGCGCGCATCGGTGCCGACGAGTTTCGCGGTGCCCGCCTCGACGCCTTCGGGCCGCTCGGTGGTCTCACGCATCACCAGTACCGGCTTGCCGAGGGCCGGGGCTTCCTCCTGCACGCCGCCCGAATCGGTGAGCATGATCTCGCTGATCGCCAGCAACCGGGCGAAGTGCGGGTAGTCGAGCGGCTCGATCAGCGCGACATTGTCGAGGCCGGAAAGACGCTCGTTCATCACCTTGCGCACGTTGGGGTTGAGGTGAACCGGGAAGATCACCGCCGTGTCGGGGCGCGATGCGATTTCGCGGATGGCCTGCGCGATCTGCTCCATGCCCTCGCCGAAGTTCTCGCGGCGGTGGCTGGTGACACCGATGATGCGCTTTCCTGCGAAGCGGGTTTCTAGATCGGCGAGGCCCGACGCGAGAGTGGGATTGCGCTCGATCTCGGCGGTGACCCAGTGCAGCGCGTCGATCACGGTGTTGCCGGTGACGTGGACGCGGTCGGCGGCGACGTTCTCGCGCAGCAGGGCAGCCTCGCTGGTGGTTGTGGGCGCGAAGTGCAGGCTCGCCATGGCGCCGATGATCTTGCGGTTCACCTCCTCGGGCCACGGATGATAGATGTTGTAGCTGCGCAGCCCGGCCTCGACGTGATCGACCGGCAGCTTGCGGTAATAGGCCGCGAGCGCGCCCGACATGGCGGTGGCGGTGTCGCCCTGCACGATGACGCGGTCAGGCTTCACTTCGTCCATCACCTTGCCCAGCCCGGTGAGCAGGTTCGCTGTCAGCGCATCGAGCGTCTGGTCGGGCTGCATCACGTCGAGGTCGTGATCGGGCACGATCCCGGCGATCTCCAGCACCTGATCGAGCATCTGGCGATGCTGCGCGGAGACGCAGACCACACACTCGAACCGGGCATCGGCCTTGAGCGCATGGACGACGGGGAACAGCTTGATGGCTTCCGGGCGCGTGCCGAAAACGACGAGGATGCGTGCGGTCATGCGGCGGGGCTTAGCAGCCGTGTGTTAAATGGAGACTAAAGCCATTTCATTTCGCCAGAGTATAGCGTCCGTCGATACTCGTGCCCGCCGTGCAATAATCATCCGTGTGCGGCTGGTGCCCGGCTTCGGCATAGGACAGCTGGAAGGCGTCCTTGCCGCTGGGGGTGAAGACCAGCATCGGCAGTCCTTCTTCCAGTGAGGCGACGGTCCAGGTCTGCTTGTCGTCGTCGCGGCTCATGACCCCGTCCAGCGTGCAGGACGGGCGGCCCTTGAAGGACAGCGAGATGACCAGCATCGCCTTGCCATCGATCAGCGGGACGATCCGCACGGGGCCGGAATAGCCCGCTTCTCCCCGCGCGAATTGTCCCGACGGGAACGGCAGGAACGGAATGCGTGCGCGCTTGCCCTCGGCAAAGTTGAGGCAGCTTTCGCGGCGCTTCAGGGCGCGGGTGATGCAGCGCTGGTCCCGGCAGTGGTCGGCACGGCCGCGCGCCTGTCCGATGGCGGCGGAATAGACGTCCGCATGCGCGGGCTTGTCGAGCGTTGTTTTCAGCCAGTCGAGCTGCGCGTCCTCCCGCTTTGCCAGTTCGGCCGCCTTGGCCTTGGACTGCGGGCTCGGGTCGATCTTGGCGGCGGGCGGCGGTTCGGCGCCTGCGTCCGATTCGGGATTGCACGCGGTCAGGGCGAACAGAGGAGCAGCCAGCGAAACCAGCGTCAGGGCGAAGCGGCGGGGGAGCATCGTCACGTCGCACAGCCTATCCCCGCCTTTCCACGTGGACAACCCCGCACGAAGCTCTTGCCCGCCTGCGCCGCTTGGGTAACACCCGCGCAATGTCTATCCTCAGCGACAAGTGGATCCGCCAGCAGGCCCAGGAACACGGCATGATCGAGCCGTTCGTGGAGGCGCAGCGCCGCGACGGGTGCATTTCCTACGGCCTGTCTTCCTATGGCTACGACGCCCGCGTCGCGCCGGAGTTCAAGATCTTCACCAACGTCGATTCGGCGGTGGTCGATCCCAAGGACTTCGCGGCGAACTCCTTCGTGGACCGCACCACCGACGTCTGCGTGATCCCGCCCAATTCCTTCGCGTTGGCCCGGACGGTCGAATACTTCCGCGTTCCGCGCGACGTTCTGGTGATTTGCCTGGGCAAGAGCACCTATGCACGCTGCGGCATCATCGTGAACGTCACCCCGCTGGAGCCGGGCTGGGAAGGCCACGTGACGCTCGAATTCTCGAATACCACGCCGCTGCCCGCAAAGATCTACGCCAACGAGGGCGCGTGCCAGTTCCTGTTCCTCAAGGGCAACGAACCGTGTGAGACGAGCTATGCCGACCGCGCGGGCAAGTACATGGGCCAGCGCGGAGTGACGCTGCCCCGGCTCTGAGAGGGAACAAACCCCGCGCACGCCCGCTTCTCCCGGCATAAAACAGGCCGGGAGAAAAGCCGTGTCGAAGATTGCCGCGATAATCGGGCGGATTCTGATCGCCCTCATCTTCATATTTTCCGGGGCGGGCAAGCTCGCCGACATATCCGCGACTGAGACGATGATCGTCGCCGCCGGTCTGCCCTCGGGCCTTGCCATTCCCACCGGGCTGTTCGAACTGCTGGCGGGGCTGTGCCTTGCCGCCGGGTTCATGGTGCGGCTGGTGGCGGTGCTGCTGGCCGGATTCACCGCGCTGACGATCCTGTTCTTCCACGCGCAGTTCGGCGACCCGATGCAGCGGGTCATGGCGCTCAAGAACCTTGCGATCATCGGCGGCCTCGCGCTGGCCTTCGCGCATAGCCAGATGTGGAGCCACTACTACGCGATCACCCGTGAGCGCCGTGGAGAGATCGCCGCCCGCGATGCCGATGCGCGGGTCCGCGAAGCGGAACTGCGCGCCGCCCGCGCCGAAGCTCGCGCCGATGCTCTGGCGCAGGGGCAGACCGCTGCCGCCTATGAACCGCGCACCGTCGTCACCGATGTGAACCATGACGGTGTGCCTGAAGTCCGCCGCGCAGGCTGGCGCAACCGCCGCTGGTTCGACTGGTAAGCTCGGTAAGGCTGGCCGCTGCCGATTATCGCAGCGGCCAGAAGTGAATGATCAGCGGCGTGCCCAGCACCAGCACCAGCAGCGACAGCGGCGCTCCCAGTCGTGCATAATCGCCGAACCGGTAGCCGCCCGGCCCCATGACCAGCGTATTGCACTGGTGCCCGATCGGGGTCAGGAAGTCGCATCCGGCGCCGATCGCGGTGGCCATCAGGAATGCATCGGGTCGATAGCCGAGGTCGCCCGCGAAGACGGCCGAGATCGGCGCCATGACCAGCACGGTCGCGGCGTTGTTGAGGAACGGCGTCACTGCCATGGATGCTGCCAGCACTAGCGCCACCGCGCCCCAGGGGGGCATGTCGCGGGCCAGCGCCGCCAGGCTCGTCGCCATGACGTCCGACGCCCCGGTCGATTGCAGGGTGCCGCTGACGGGGATGAGGGCGCCCAGCATGATCAGGATGGGCCATTCGACCGCCTCGTAGGCATCGTCGACGGGGAGGGCGCCGGTTATCACCACGAGCCCCGCGCCGGCGAAGAACGCTGCCGCAACCGGCACCAACCCGGTCGCCGTCGCCAGCATCGCAGCGGCCAGGATGGCCACCGCCAGCCAGCCCTTGCGCGTCGCCCCCAGCGCGATCTGGCGCTGGGCCAGCGGCAGCACGCCGAGCTGTCGCAGCCGTCCCGGCATTGCCGACAGCACTCCTTGCAGCACGATGACGTCGCCGGGCTGCATCAGGATACTGGCCGGCTTTGCGCGCAGGCTCTCCCCCTCGCGCGAGATGGCGACGAGTCTCAGGCCCATCCGCTCGCGCAGCATGAGGCGGCTGGCGGAACTTCCCGCCAGTGCCGAGCGGGAAGTGACGACGCCCTCGATCACACCGACGTGATCCCGGGCACGCGCGGTATGTTCGCGCGCGTCCTCGTCGCCGTCGCTGCCATGGCCGCTGGGGTCGAGCCCACCCGCCGCGACGGCGCGCTCCAGCGCATCGGGATCCCCCGCGAGGATCAGCACGTCGTCCTCCACCAGCACGAGATCGGGGCGCACTTCGCCCGAGAGGCCATGGCGCAGCACGGCCGTCACTTCGATTTCGCCGTCATGCTCCCTGAGGAACGCGGCGACGGTGTTGCCCACCACGGGGGACTCCTCGCGAACCCGTGCCTCGATGGTATAGTCGGCGATGTCCAGCGCCTCGCCCATGGTCGCCGCCGCACGCCTGTCGGCTGGCAGCAGGCGGTAGCACAGGCGCAGGAAGACGAGGCCGATGACCAGCAGGCCGAGCCCGGTCGGCAGGTAGTCGAACATCGCGAAGGGCTTGCCAATCATCTGCTCGCGTACACGGCTGACGATGATGTTTGGCGACGTCCCGACCAGTGTGGTGAGCCCGCCCAGCAGCGCCGCGAAGGACATCGGCATGAGGAAGCGGGAGGGATTGGTGCCGCTCTTGCGCCCTAGCTGCCCCGCGGCCGGCATCAACATGGCGAGGGCGCCGATATTCTTGATGAGGCCGGAGGCAAGTCCTACCGATGCCGTGAGTACCAGCAACTGTGACCCCGTCCGGGCCAGCCATCGTCCGGCCCAGGCCACGGCCTTCTCGATCAACCCGGAGCGCTGCACCGCGGCCGAAAGCACCAGTGCCGAACCTACGATGATGACGATGTCATCGGAAAAGCCGAGAAATGCCTGCTCCGGGCTGACCAGTCCCAGCGCCATCCCGGCGAGCAGCGCGATGATGGCGGTCACGTCGTAGCGAAAGCGCCCCCAGACAAAGAGGGCCATCATGCTGCAGAGCAGGGCAATGGACAGGTATTGCTGAAAGGTCATCGGGCCTCGGGGACGGCAGGAACGCAAGGCAAGAAATGCATGGAAGCCGCCCCGGTGCCCGAGAACCGGCGTTGAGCCATTGACGAGGCGGCCGCGAGACGGCAATAGCCCCTCCAGCGCAACGCGCGGGCGGTTAGCTCAGTTGGTAGAGCATCTCGTTTACACCGAGAGGGTCGGGGGTTCGAGCCCCTCACCGCCCACCATTCCCTGTACGTTTGCTGGGAAATCAGGCGTTTCGGGCGTGGTGAAAAAAATGCGCTAAAGGCGATTGCACAGTCCGCCTTCCCCATGTAAACGCCGCGCCTGCCCGCAAGGGATGCCGCTTTAGCTCAGTTGGTAGAGCACATCATTCGTAATGATGGGGTCACAGGTTCGAATCCTGTAAGCGGCACCGGGGCACCCCCTTGTCAAGCGTTTTTTCGCTCCAAAAATCCCCGGAAATCAGGCATAATTGGGCATCGGCTTTCCGGTGGTGTCCCCCTCTGTCCACCTCCATCCAGGTGAGTTGGGGGCCCCGAATCGGGGGCCTTTTCGATACTTTCGAATCGAGACCCCCAGATGCTCACGACGATCCAGATCAATGCCCTCAAGCCCCGGGAAAAGCCTTACAAAGTGGCGGACGGAAAGGGGTTGTACGTCCTCGTCAATCCGAACGGCTCCCTCTTGTGGCGGGTCAAGTTCCGGTTCCATGGCATCGAGAAGAAGATGGCTCTCGGACGGTATCAGTCGAACCCGACCTCGATACTGTTATGGAAGAGCTGAGGGCGGGCAGGCCTGAGCGGATCGAGGGCATCTGCCGCAAGGCTGTCGATGTGGGCGACCGACGCTATGCGCTGATCGAGGGGAAGAGCAGGGAGTTCACCCTGGTGCCGTGGCGCCCGGTTCTCGAGCGGGGGATCGGCAAGACCGTCTCGGGGATCATGCGCGAGGAGGGCATCAACTGGACCATTGGCGGTCGCTCACGGGGGATTGGCATCTGACCGGAATCCGCAGACCGAGGCGAAACGGGGTGTGACGGGGTGTAAGGGTGGTTCGATTTCCAGCGCTTCGCCACGATCATGGCGGCGAAGGAGCGAGAACCATGAAGACGTTCAAGACCCGCCACCAGTTCTACCTGCCCGATGCCTTGTCCGCGAAGCTGGACGCACTGGCCTCAGCGCCCGGGGCATCGAAGACCACGATCCTGACCGACGCGCTGACCGCCTGGCTGGAGCGCAAGGCGGGCAATGAGCTCGACCAGCGCTTCGGGCCTCGGCTCGACCGCCTCAGCCGCACCGACGAGCGGATCGAACGCAAGGTCGATACGGTGACCGAGATGCTGGGCATCTTTGTGCAGCACCAGCTGACCCTCGTGGCCCATCAGCCGCCCTTCGATGCCGAGACCGGACAGCTGGGGCGCACGCGCTATTGTGCCTACCTTGATCTCGTCGAACGCAAGCTTGGTCGGACCGTCGATCCTGACAAGCCTCACCAGCTGGCGGAACGTCGCTCCAAGGGAGGCAGCGCATGAGCCTCGATCCGCACCCGCAGGCCATCACCGTGCGCATCAAGGATGCCTGCCGCATGACCGGCATCGGGCGATCCAAGCTCTATGAGCTGATCGCCTCAGGGGACATCCGGGTCGTAAAGATCGGGGCGATGACGCTGATCCCGGTGGAAAGCATCAGGGAATTGATCGAGGGGGGGACGTGCAGGTGCTCACGGCCAAAAGGATAATCAGAAGCGATAGTTCCAGCTTTACGAACTCATGGCAGATGGCACTACCAGAGTGATCAGGACAGCAAGCCAGCGATTGATGCCAGTCCACCCGATGCTGATCGGCACCTTTTGGCCTATCATCGGGCCAGACAGAAGGCTGGGGATCAGCGCATGTTCCCCGAAATCGCGACCCACGCTTTTGGCCTGCATTCGGGGAGAGCGTCGCGTTGGTTTTCTCGGTTCCTCTTTACCTGCGGAGCAGCGGGTGAGGGTCTCTGCTTTCATAGTTTTCGTCACACTTTCCGGGACGCCTTGCGAGAGGCAGGAGTCGAGCGAGAAGTGGCATTGAGGCTGGGCGGTTGGAGCAAGTCGGGCGTTTCGTCAAACGTCGTCGGAGATGGCTACGGGAATGGGTTTTCGCCTGCGCGGCTTTATGCAGCGATTTCCGCGATAAACTATGATGGGCTGAGCCTCGACCATCTGGTCGCCGTCTCATCGTAGCGACGACATCGAAAATGGCTTACCAGAATTGACAAGACCAGTTAGCGCTGCTGCTTTAGATTTCGCCAATATGTCAATTTCCGCAGGAAGGCACTAATTAGCCTACCAAAAAGCTGAGCGCCCATAATCTGCGATTCATTGGGCGTTCTCATCCTAAACCGCCAAACGGCGTGGAATTCCGCTATACGCCCTAGATGTCGTGATAAAGGCCGTGCCTCTTGCATTTTTTGCCACTCGGCTATTCAATGGTGGGGCGGTCCCGACGCCGCAACTGGGACCTGATATTCGTAATGCTGACAGATATTCTGATTGACTGCTTCCCAGAACGAGCGGCCAAATCCGATTGGACCGAGCTTGACCGCCGGTTTTTTGTCCAGTCCGCCAAGATACTTGGGCGGATGTTTACCTCGGAGCCTGAGTGGGAAAGGAGCGGCAGTTCAATGTTTGAGGCGCAGCGTCGCCTTGAGGAGTCATATCAAGCAATCCACGATCAGCTTTGCGAAGAACTCGGCATCGATCACTTGGCCGACCCATTCTACTGGTATGGTGGTAAGCAGCATCGAAAGCCCTTTGGCACGATCTGTGTCGAGTTCCTGACTGCTGAATATAACGAACCCTTCGGCCCATTCACGTTCATCGCTGAGCGCTTGTCTCTTATCGAACTCGGCTTTCGGCATCACCTTGAGTTCCTTGCCAATCAGAACGCTACCCTCGCGGAACGAGTCGCCAAGGTTGATGAGATTGATCGCGCAAGGGCGTCTCCCATCGCCCAATTACGGCTGGGGCCGGATGGAAATGTGGAGCGGCGTGCAAAATTAACCCCCTTAGCGGGGTGATCGGCGTCTAAAATTGACCCCCTTCATCTCATCATGAGAAGCGCCGCCGTTTGGGTTCCGGACGGCGGGTACAGGGATGTTGGTTGTGGAGACGATTACGAGGATCCGTCGAGAGCATCGGGACGGGAAGCCTATCAAGGCGATAGCGCGGGATTTGCGGCTGTCGCGCAACACGGTGCGCAAGGCGGTCCGGGCGCCGGACGCGGACGTCAGTTACGAGCGTAAGGAACAGCACCGGCCGCAGACCGGTCCTTTCAGTGCTCGTCTTGAAGAATTGCTCGAACAAAATGAAGGTCTGCCCCGGCGTGACCGGCTTCGTATGACGAGGATCCATGATCTGCTTCAGCGCGAAGGGTTTGGCGGCTCCTATGACGCTGTGCGGCGCTATGCCGCGCGCTGGAAGCGTGAGCGTCGCGCTGACGCCGGCGATATGGGGAAGGTGTTCATCCCGTTGATGTACAGGCCAGGCGAGGCCTACCAGTTCGACTGGAGCCACGAGGACGTCGAGATTGCGGGCAAGCCGATGCGGGTGAAGGTCGCGCACATGCGGTTTTGCTGGTCACGGGCGCCATTCGTCCGCGCCTATCCCCGCGAGACGCAGGAGATGGTCTTTGACGCTCATGCCCGCGCCTTCACCTTCTTCGGCGGGGTTCCGACGCGCGGCATCTACGACAACATGAAGACGGCGGTGACGACGGTCTTCAGCGGCAAGGACCGGTTGTTCAACCGGCGGTTCCTGATCATGACGGATCATTATGGCGTGGAGCCGGTGGCCTGTAGCCCTGCTGCGGGATGGGAGAAGGGGCAGGTCGAGAACCAGGTCCAGACCAGCAGGGAACGGCTGTTCAAGCCACGCCTGCGCTTTGCCAGCCTTGAAGAGTTGAACATCTGGCTGGAAGCCGAGTGCACGCGCTGGGCAGAGCGCAACGGCCATCCTGATCTGGATATGACGATCGCACAGGCACTGGAGGCGGAGCGGCCCATGCTGCAACCCCTAGCCACCCCCTTCGACGGGTTCTTCGAGAGCGAGCACGTGGCGAGTTCCACGTGCCTGGTGAGCTTCGATCGCAACCGGTACTCGGTGATGGCGAAGGCGGCGCATCAAGCTGTGCAGGTACGTGCTTACGCAACGCATATCGTAATCCGCTCAGATGGTGCGGTCATAGCAGAGCACGAGCGCGTCTTCGGTCGGAACCAGACGATCACGGACCCCTGGCATTACCTCCCGATCCTTGCACGCAAGCCCGGCGCCCTGCGGAACGGCGCTCCCTTCCAGGACTGGGACCTTCCACCTGTACTCGCCCAGCTGCGGCGCAAGTTGGGTAAGGGCGATGATGCGGATCGCCGCTTCGTGCGCGTCCTGGCCGCCATTCCCGACGACGGCCTCGAGGTTGTTGAAGCCGCAGTCGCCGAGGCCCTCAGCGCAGGAACGGTCAGCGACGAGGTCATCCTCAACATCCTGTCCCGCCGACGTGAGCCTAGCAGTGCGCAAACCATGGACGTCGTCGTCAACCTGACGCTCAAGCATCCGCCGGTTGCAGACTGCGCGCGCTACGACACGGTGCGAGGCCTCAATGCAGCGGCATGAGATCGTGGCAAGCCTAAAGGGGCTGGGGCTCAAGGGCATGGTCACTGCCTTCGATGACGCCGTCACCAATGGCATTCGCCGTGACAGAACGATCATGGAGATGCTGGCCGACCTGCTGCGCGCCGAGACGGCACATCGGGAGGCAGCGTCGATCCGCTACCGTATGACCGCGGCAAAGCTTCCGGCAATCAAGGACCTGGATGGGTTCATGTTCGACGGCACGCCGATCAACGAAGGGCTGATCCGCTCCCTGCACATGCCGGTGCCGAAGCCCAACCGACGGCGCTGCCCTGCGATCTCCCGCATGGCTTCGCGGATGGCTCCGTGGTCCGGCGGGCTCGTCTTGGGATCGACGCCAATCTTCCTCATACGTCTGCTCCTTCTCGTGGGCAGACTCTACATCAGAATGAGGGGCTTTCCGGGGGGGGGCGGCGTATCTGTCTACAATGTGCTCTCTTCCCAGGGGAGGAGGGAGACAAATCGGCATGAGGTCGATATTTGATTCAGATGGCTACGGACCCCAAGATGCAATACGCGGAAAAAGTCTCACCGCGCCCACACTTCAAAGTGCTTCAAGGCGATTCTCTTACGGTGCTCCCCACGCTTCCTAGTGAATCCGTTGACATGTGTGTGACCTCGCCACCCTATTGGGGGCATCGCGAGTATGATGCTGATGGAATCGGGCTGGAGGCAACCTTTCCAGCATACATTGCGAACCTGACTGCAATCCTTGGCGAAGTGAAGCGGGTACTTAAACCCCGTGGGTCTCTTTGGCTAAATCTCGGGGATACCTATCGAGATAAATCGTTAACGGGAATACCTTGGAGAGTTGCCCTTAATCTCATTGATGAAGGTGGATGGATTCTGCGCAATGATGTTGTGTGGAATAAAGTTAAAGGTGTCCGGATCAGTCTAAGGATAAGCTTCGCAATATCCATGAGTATATTTTTCATTTCGTAAAGCAGAAGTCTTATTTTTACGATGCTGACGCCATCCGCTCGAAACCAAGGTCGTCCTCTATTGTTAATGGGTCGGTTGTCTCGGCTACTGGGGTGACGGGCGTTCGTTACAAGCGCCAGATTGAGCTTTCAACCTCGCTGTCGCCAAGCGAGAAAGTAGCAGCTCTAAATGCTCTGAACGGTGTTCTCGATGATGTCCGAGCGCAGAGAATTTCGGATTTCAGAATGGTGATCCGCAATCAGCACCGCGCCACGCACTCTGATAGCGTGAAGGTGTCTGGCCGTGCGAAGGAGCTTCAGGCAAAAGGGTTCTACTTCTTGAAGTACCATCCGAATGGCAGCAAACCGAGCGACGTGTGGGATATCGTGCCAGAGGATACGCAAAAGCGAGACGCGCACTTCGCCCCTTATCCGATGGACTTATGCCGCATTCCGATACTGGCTACCTGCCCAGAAGGAGGCATTGCCCTAGACCCATTTTGCGGAACTGGCACCACGTTGATGGCGGCGCTAGAGCTTCGCCGTAATGGCATCGGTATCGACATCTCTTCTACCTACACCGACATGACGCGGCAGCGGCTTTCCAGCCTGCTGGTAGATGTAGAATGACCAAAATCATAGACCTGTTCGGTTGCGACACGGCAAGCAGCCCAGAGCCCGATTGGGCAGCATTGGTTGCCCGTCAGCACTGCCCCTTCACAGAAAGGCGGTGCTATAAAACGCGCAAAAGCCAACCGGAAATTGCTATCGGAACGTGTACCGTTGAATACGGTAAGTCTCCAATTATGATCTGCCCCCTGCGACTGCTTGAGCATCGTCAGATTTTCATTGATTGCCTTCACCTTCTAACAGGTCATGAGCCTGGGAACCAGCTTCATATTGTCGCTGAGATTAGCGTGCCAGGCGGCAATATTGACTACATTCTCGCATCAATTCGGGGAGGGAAAGTTCGCGACTTCGTGGCAATCGAACTTCAGACGCTAGATACTACCGGGACTCTCTGGCCGGAGCGCCAACGCTTTGTTACTAGCAAGGGCATTGAGGGGGCCAGGGCAGAAGACATAAAAACCCGAAATCTTTCGGTATGAATTGGAAGATGACGGCTAAGACAATCCTCGTTCAGCTGCACCATAAGGTGCAAACTTTGGAGGCCCTTAACAAGCATCTTGTTTTGGTAGTGCAAGACCGTCTGCTCGACTATATGACCCGCGAGTTCCGGTTTGGGCATCTGGTGCCCGCTCGAACTTCCGATCCGATGCACTTCCACGCATATGGTATGGAAGTGAACAGCAGGGGCACTCACTCGCTTGCGCTCGACACGCGACTAAGCACGGACACCGAGGGCGTTGCGATGGCCTTAGGACTCCAGAACGACGCTAAGGTTGGCCTGGACGTGATCCATAAGGCGATTGAGCAGCGTATCACCGATAAGACCCGTTTCGATTTCAATCAGCCACTACCCCCATTGCACGTGCAGGCCGATGAGTGACTTGCAGGATCGGGACGTATTTTCTGGGCTTTGACCGGGTCGAAATCCGAATTTTCACCAAGCCAAATTGCTTTCGGTAGGAAGATGCCCGGATCGGACTTCTGCACAATCGGGATATCGCTTGGGCGACCTGGAAGATTGGGTAAATTCCGGCCTCATGAGCCTCGGAACCCTGGATTCTACCGTTCTATCGCTCGTGTTCGCCCCGTAAGTGGCACCACCTTCTTAAAGGCACTTCCACCCAGACATCGGCACCTCCCCCGCAAGCCAGCAGACATCGACGCCTGATCGTCGATCACTTCGGTGTCGCTCTGCCACGCCAACCCATCCATAGGCCCATTCGCGGCGCAAGGTGATCGACGGCCAGTTCCGTCACTACCGCCAGTCCCAGCGAGACGCCGAACAGTGGCATCAGCATCGCAAGCGTCATCACCAGCAGCACCAGCGCCCACGAATGGCGCAACGGCGCAAGGCTTTTTGGGGCGCCGAGGTGGCCATCGGGGCGCCGCCGCCACCACAGGACCGTGCTCGACACGCATAGCAGGACCAGCCCGAGCAGGATGGCGAGGTTGATCAGCTGGTTGGCGAGACCGGCCCAGGCGCCCTCGTGGATGGCGACGCCGTAGCCGACGACGCGGTCGATCCAGTGGCGACCGGCGAAGCGCTCCACGCCGATCAGGCGGCCGTCCGGGGCGATCTCGGCGCTGTCGCGGTGGGGGCGGTTCTCGGCCTGGCTGCGGACCTGCCATGGCGCTTCGGGGGCGGTCGGGGGGCTGACCTCCACCGGAGCGGCGAAGTCCAGTCGCCGTGCCCGGCTCACCACGGCATCGAGAGCGGCGGGTGCGGGGACCATATGCGCCATGGCCATGCCGTGATGCTCGGCGTGGGCCGACATCATGGCACGCATTCCCGCATCGTCCCGGCGGCGCGCGGCGGCATCGGCGTTCGATCCCGAGGACCAGTCCTGCCCTCCCGCAGCCGTTCCGGTGACGGCGCGGACCTCTCGAAAGTAGTTGCCCCAGGCATTGGCCCAGGGCAGGCCGGAGACGATGAGGAACGCCGCGCCCAGTGTGATCCACAGCCCGGTTACGGCGTGGATGTCGCGCCAGAACAGGGCACGGCCCCGGCGCAGGCGGGGGTAGAGCACGCCTGCGAGCTTCGCTCCGCCGCGCGGCCACCACAGGAACAGCCCGGTCAGCAGCATCACCAGCGTCCAGCACGCGGCCGTCTCGACCAGCGCCGAGCCCCAGTCTCCCGCCAGAAGCTCGCCGTGGAGACGGAAGACCACGCGCATCAGGCGGTCCTCTTCCGGCACCTTGTGGAGCACCGCGCCGGTCTGCGGGTGGACCCAGACGCGCACGTCCCCGGCGCCCTGGCCGACGAGCACCTCGACGGCGTCGCGCGGGTTTTCGGGCAGGACGTACTTGTGCAGGACCGAGCCCGGGACTGCCGCGACGGCCTTCGCGGCTATCGCTTCCGGAGCGAGGCCGGAAGAAGGGTAGGCGCCGGTCGCGACATTGCGATAGGGCGCGTAGAGCGCGGCCTCGATCTGCGGCTTGAACAGGTAGAGGCCGCCCGTCACCGACAGCCACAGCACGAAAGGCACGCAGAACAGCCCGGCGTAGAAGTGCCAGCGCCAGACCGCGCGATACCACTTCTCGTATCGGAGTTCGTGTCGGGGGGCGCTCACAGCTTCCACCCCGCTTCGAGGAGGAAGCTGCGCTGCGGGTAAGGGTGGTAGACCCAGGCCCGGTCGTTGGTGATGTTGTCGACACCGGCGCTGACTCGCAGCTGCGCGGTCACGTCCCAGCTTACCCGGGCATCGAGCGCGAACAGTTCCGAGGTGTAGCCGTAAGTGTCGCCGCGCTGGAGACCGAACAGGTCGGTGTTCGGACGGCTGGCATAGCGCACGCCGATGGAGACCAGCACCGGCTCCGCCATGCGGTAGCGCAAGTTGCCGTTGAGGCGCCAGCGCGGGATACGGGGAAACTGCAAGCCCTCGGCTGCCGGGGCGGCGTCGTTGCGGACGGTCACGGAATCGATCCACGCGGCGTTGGCGTCCACGTCGAGGCCGGGGATGAGGACGTCCCGGGCTTCGGCGATCAGTTCCAGGCCGTACTGGCGGGTCACGTCGATGTTCTTGAAGTTCGAGGTCGTCACCCCGTTCTGGTTGGTGCCGTAGAACGCGAAGACGGTGTCCTTCACCCGCTGCCAGAAGGCCGAGCCCGTCAGCCTCACCTTGCCGAAGTCATGCGCGAGAAGGAGATTGGCGTCGGTCGAGCGCTCCGGCTCGAGGTTCGGGTCGAAGCTGTCTTCGTTGAAGGTGCCGTCGCCGTTGAGACTGCCCTGGAACAGCTCCCCCACGGTGGGAAAGCGCGTGGCCTTCGCCAGACTGAGCTGGACGCGGGTGTCGGGATCGATCGCCCATTCGAGCGATGCCTTGGGCTGAAAGCCGGAGGCGTGGCGGCTATCGTAGCGCTTGGTGATCACGGCGCCTACGAGGCCGCCGTCGAAGGCGCGCCAGTCTTCGTAGCGGGCGCCGAGGGTGAGCGTCACCGGATCGAACGGCACGCGCACTTCGCCCCATGCGGCGAGATTGCGGGTCTTGCCGAAAGTGCGGGTGGAGAACGCCTTGCCCGCATCGGAACGCCAGTTCGCCAGCGTGTAGTTGGTGAGGTCGGTCCTGTAGAGATTCGCGCTGCCGCCGCCCGAGAGTTCGACGCCGCCGAGGTGCGCGGTGGCCGAAAGCTCGCCGGTCCACCAATAGGTCGGCCCCTGTCGGGCGAGGCGGCCCGCGCCGTCGCTGGCGCCGTTGGTCCAGCTGGTCGAGGTGAAGCCGTCCGAGCGCAGGATCTGGTACGTCGAGATGTTGGCCTGCACGTCCACCGCATCGGACAGCGGCGCGGCCAGCTTGAGGCCCGCCAGCAGTTCGTCGCGCACGGTGCGGGACCAGTTGGCGCCGCTGGCGGTGTAGGTCTGCCCGCCGGTCGAGACGAGGCCGTCGCATACGGCCTTGCCATTTGCGTCGCGCAAGTAGCAGTCGGGTGCGGTCTGGCTGTCGAGGTTGTGCCAGTAGGCCAGCAGGAACTCGCCGGTCACGCCCGAGGCGCCGTCGTAACCAAGACGTAGCTTGGCTTGGTCCTGCGTGATTTCCGCAGGGCTCTGGGCGGCGAAGATGGGGTTGGCCGAAGTGCCGGGGGTGCCGGAGATCGCCTGCCTGGGATCGACGATCGCGCCGGTTACCGGGGTTGCGGCGGCGTTGCTCGTCGAGGGGATGAGGCCGTAGAACATCTGCGGATGGCCAGTGTTGCGGAAGTGGCGGCCCGACAGGCGCAGCGACCATGGGCCGTCCTTCTGGCGCAAGCCGAAGCCGGCTTCGGCCGAGTAGCCCCAGTATGTGTCGTGCGTGCCGTACTGGTCGTAAGGCTGGGCCATCGCCTGCACGGTCGCGAAGGCTTCGGTCTTCTCGGGCGAGCGGGTGGTAATGTTGACCGCGCCGCCCATCGAATTGCCCGCATAGCGCGCCGAATAGGGGCCGTAGACCACGTCGAACTGCTCCACCTCGCCAGGGCCGACGACGCCCCATTTGGGTGCATAGGCGAAGGAGTTGCCGAGGAAGTTGGACACCGTGAAGCCGTCCACCATCACCACCGTCCGGGCGCTCTGGGTGGAATGGGTGCCGCGAAAGCCCGGTACGCCGTTGGAGTCTCCGGCATAGCGGGTGCGCACGAAGAAGTCGGGCGCATACTTCATGAGGTCTTCGACGTTGCGGGCGTTGACCCCGGCGAACTGTTCGTCGCCGAGGCTGACCGACAACCCGCGCGCGTCGAGGCTGATGTCGCGGTCGCGCTGGCCGACGACGAGGATGGTGGAGGTGTCGTCCGCCTCTTCGGCGAAGGCATGGACGGGAAACAGGGCAAGCGGAGCCGCGCCGAGCGCGAGCAATCTACGGAGCATGGAAAATTCACCTGAACGGCCCGCACTGGAGGCGGGCGAGTAGCTGTAGGCCGCGAAACGGCCGGGCTTTTAAAGGTTCAGATGAAGAGAGGCGGCGCCTGGCTGGGCGGCCTGATCCGGGTGCCGGTCGCGGGCAGGGCGAGGTCGCGGCGCAGGATCGCGGCGACGAAAACGAAAGCCAGCGCCGCCAGCACCAGCGGCGCGAAGTCGGCGCCGGTCAGTGCCGCGCTCAGCGGGGCGAAGGCGCACGGGTGGTCGGCGGTGGTGGCGCCATTGTCCGGATGGGCGCCCTTGACGGGAATCTCCACGGTCATCGTCGTGCCCGAACAGAGCATGACGACTGTGCCGGTCTCCGACGCAGTGGGCATGTAGCCGGTGGGGACCAGCGCCTTGAGGCACAGCGCAGCGGCCAGCAGCAATGCCGCAAGCGCCTGATGGTGCCGGAAGAAGTGCCTGATGGTGCCCACGGGCAGGTTCTTAGCGGGTCGGAAGGAGGAAGGGAAGCAGTGCTGGGGCCATCGCCCCAGACCCCCATACTGTCGTCGTTGCACGTGCAGCCACCTCAGCCCCTGATGGCGCCGCAGGCTATTTGTCTCCCGGCTCGAAGTGGGCGCGAAACGCGGCCGCGCTCGTACCCTCGACGGTAAAGGGGTCTGGGGCGCCAAAGTGTTCGGGGGCCCCAGGACTTCCTCTTAGTTCCAACCGATGACCGATTTCACTTCCAGATATTCATGGAAGCCGAACTCGCCCCACTCGCGCCCGTTGCCCGAGCGCTTGTAGCCGCCGAACGGCGCGTGAAAGTCGAAGCCGCCGTTGACCCAGATCGCCCCGGTGCGCATCCGGCGCGAGACGGCGCGGCAGGCGTCCAGATCCTCGCCCGAGACGTAGCCGCCGAGGCCGAAGTTCGAATCGTTGGCGATCCGCACCGCGTCGTCGATGTCGTCGTAGGGGATCACGACCAGCACCGGGCCGAAGATTTCCTCGCGGGCGATGACCATATCGTTGGTGCCGACGAACACGGTCGGTTTCACGTACCAGCCCTTGTCCAGACCCTCGGGTCTGCCGAGACCCCCGGCGATCAGTTCGGCGCCTTCTTCGAGGCCCTTCTCGATGTACTGCTGGATGATGTTGTACTGGGACTTGGAGACGACCGGCCCCATCGCCACGTCGCTCTGCGGGTCGCCCACGGTGACGCCGCTTGCGGCCTCGGCGGCGGCGCGTTTCACATCGTCGAGGCGGGAGGCGGGGACCAGTAGGCGCGAACCGGCCGAGCAGGTCTGGCCGGAATTGCCCATCATGCCCGCCGTGGCGCCCGCGACGTTCGCCGCGAGAGCGGCATCGTCGAGCACGATCCACGCGCTCTTGCCGCCGAGTTCGAGGCCGACGCGCTTGACGGTGTCGGCGGCGTCCTTCTGGATCTGCACGCCCACGGGTTCGGAGCCGGTGAAGGAGATCATGTCGACGTCCTCATGACGGGAAAGCGCCGCGCCGATCACCGAGCCCTGGCCCTGGATCATGTTGAACACGCCAGCCGGGACGCCCGCCTTGTCGAGAATCTCGGCGAGGATCTGCGCGGAATAGGGCGCGAGTTGCGGGGGCTTGAGGATCATCGTGCAGCCTGCCGCCAGCGCCGGGAAGATCTTCACGCAGGTCTGGTTCATCGGCCAGTTCCACGGCGTGATGAGGCCGCAGACGCCGATCGGTTCCTTGCGGATCAGGGTGACGCCGCGCTGTTCCTCGAACTTGAACTCCTTCAGCACCTCGATCGCGGTGCCGAGATGGCCTTTGCCGAGCAGGGTGTGAAAGCCGTTGGCGAGGCCCTTGGGCGCGCCCATCTCGGTCATGATCGCCTCGCCGAGTTCGGCTTCGCGGCGTTCGTATTCGGCCTGGACGGCTTCGAGAAGGTCGAGGCGTTCCTTGACGCTGCTATCGCCATACGTGGCGAAGGCGCGGCGGGCGGCGGCGACGGCGAGGTCGACGTCGGCGGGGGAGCCCAGCGAAATTTCGCCGGAGACTTCCTCGGTGGCGGGGTTGATGACTTCGGCGGTTTTCGGGGTGACGGGGCTGGTCCAGCGGCCGTCGATGTAGAACTGCGTGTAGCTGCGCATGATGCTCTCTCCCATCCTCCCCGCGGGCGGGGAGGGGGACCGCCGCGCAGCGGGGGTGGAGGGGCACCATCGGATTACGAGACGTCACGTAAGCCGCGCGTGCCCCTCCACCATGCTTCGCATGGTCCCCCTCCCCCGCAGGGGGAGGATCTTGGTTGTTACTGCGTGCCTTCGGCGTACCAGGTGCGGAATTCCGAATAGTTCGGCATTTCCTCCGAGTTCGCCGCCGGGTCGATCGGGACGTGGATCACGGTGCAGCCGCCGCGTGCATAGGCCCGCTCGATGGCGGGGCCGATGTCGGCGGCCTTCTCGACATATTCGCCCGCTGCGCCGAAGCCCTCGGCGATCTTGTCGAAGCGGACCTTGTCGGACCAGTGGACCCCGGTTTCCTTGGTGCCGTGGCCGAAGGTGCGCTTGTAGACGCCCACTTCGAGACCCCACTGGAAATCGACGCCGACGACGATCACCAGCGGCAGGTTCTTGCGCACCGCCACTTCCAGTTCGCCGACGTGGAACAGGAACGAGCTGTCCGAAGTCAGCAGCATGCCGGGGCGCACTTTGCCGGTGGCGGCCTGGTCGGCGAGCATGGCGCCGGTTGCGTAAGGTAGGCCGGTGCCGATGTGGCCGTAGTTCTGGTTCCAGATCACGTCGTGCGGCTTGGCCTGCGAGTAGGTCCACTGGAAGATCACCGTGGCGCCGCCGTCGCGGATCAGGATGCCGTCCTTGGGGAAGGCCTTGGTCGCTTCGGTGACGAACTGGCTGGTGTGCATCTTGGCGGTGGAGCCATCGGACTTGGAGCCTGCGTCCTCGGCCAGTTCCTCCAGCTGCTGCGCATCGCGCTGGATATATTCGGAGAGCGAGGGCGAAGCGCTGCGGCCGCCGAGCGCCTTCAGGGCGCGCGACAGCTGCGGCACCACGGCGCGCACGTCGCCGACCAGCGGCACGTCGATCGGACGGTTCACGCCGATCGCGGTGGGGTCCTGCTGGACGTAGATCCACTTGCGGTTGGCCTCGTTGTCGACCCAGTGGCGCCAGCGGCCGTAGTGGCTCGGCTCGCCCAGTTCGGTGGCGAGCGCCACGCAGCAGTCGCTTTCGACCACCGCGTCGATCGAGGCTTCGGAGAAACCGTAAGGGAAAGTGCGGTCCTCAAGCCCTTCGATGAACGAGGTGCCGCCCGAGGTCTGGATCACCGGGCACTGCATCAGTTCGGCCAGTTCGCGCACCGCCGCGCCCGACTTCGAGGTATGGACGCCGTGGCCGACGAGCAGCACCGGGTTCTTGGCGTTCTTGATGATCTCGGCCGCTTCGGCGATCCGGTCGCCGTCGGCGCCCTGGTCGGTCAGGCGATAGCGGTGCGGCGGCAGCACCGGCGGTAGGTCGAGTTCTTCCAGGATAATGTGCGCAGGGAACTCGATGTAGGCCGGGCCGGGGGTGCCCGACAAGGCGACGCGGATCGCCTCGCGGACGATCTCGTCGGTCTGGTCGGCATATTCGATCGAGCTGGAGAACTTCACCGAATCCTCGATCATCGGCTCCTGCCGCACGAACTGGATGCGGCCCCGGCGCACGCGGCGCTCGGTGATGCGGGCGCGCTGGCCGCCCATGATGATGATCGGGTCGTTCTCGACCTTGGCGCACTGGATCGCCGGCATCAGGTTGGCCATGCCCGGCCCGAGCGTGCCGATGCACAGCGCCGGCTTGCCGGTGATGCGCGCGGCGGCTGCCGCCATGTGGCCGGCCGAAGCCTCGTGGTGCGGCGACACGACGGTCCAGCCGCGCGTTTCCGCTTCGAGGAAGAGGTGCACGAAGTTGGGATCGGGAATGCCGAAGAGGGTGCGGATGCCCTCGGCCTCGAACAGGTCGAGGATTCGCTTGAAGACGGGCGTGCCCTTCTTCTTCGCACCGGCCGGAGCCTCGGGGGTGAGCGTGTCAGCCGCAGGCTGGTCGTCGTACATCGTGAGTGCCTTTCTTCTCGATCCGCTTAAGTCACGCTCTGAGGCGCTTTGAACAGGTGGTTAGCGCAAGGTTCCTAATGCTGTCAGGTGAAATCAACAGGGGTGTTCACTCAGGATCAAATGCTATCGCCGGGGCGACGCTGGAGAGCAGATCCGCGTTGTCCTGGCCGAGCGAGGGGGCCGGGCCGCGCACCTTGCCGGGGGTCTTCGAGAACCACGTCGGCACGCCGGGGAAGCGGACCGGGCCTTGCGGGGTCTCGATCTCCTCGAAGAAGCCGACGGCATTGAGGTGCTCGTTGTCGAACAGTGCATCGGTCGAGCGCAGCGGCGCGCAGGGGATGTGCAGCGCCTGCAGCGTGTCGAGCCATTCCTGCGTGGTGCGGGTCAGGAACGTTTCGCCGAGCAGGCCGTAGACGCGGCCGATCTGGGCGGCGCGCTTGGCCAGCGTAGAGAACTCCTCGCTTGCCCAAGGCGGGTTCACGGCGGCGACGAAGGCGTTCCAGTGCTTGTCGTTGTAGACCAGCGCGGCGACGTGGCCGTCCTTCGTTCTGTAGGGCCGCCGGTTCGGTTCGACCGCGCGGTGGTAGTGCGCGGGCGTGGTGGGCGGCGTGAACATCGCGCCGTTGGCATGCTCGACCAGCATGAACGAGGACATCGCCTCGAACATCGTCACTTCGACTTCCTGGCCTTCTCCGGTCCTTTCGCGGTGGAACAGCGCCATCATCGTCGCATAGAGCGCGTGAAGCCCGGCCACCTTGTCGGCCATGATCGTGGCCACGTAGCCGGGCTCGCCGTTCATCAGGCCCTGGACGTGCGGGATGCCGCACTCGGCCTGGATCGTGTCGTCGTAGGCGGGCTTGTCGGCCTCCGGCCCCCGGCGCGAGTAGCCGTAGCAGTTGGTGTAGACGATGTCCGGCCGGATCGCGCGCACGGCCTCGTAGTCGAAGCCCAGCTTGCGGATCGCGCTGCCCCGCATCGAGTGGATGAACACGTCGGCGGTGGCGATCAGGCGGCGCAGCGATTCGCGATCGGCATCCTGCCTGAGGTCGAGGACGATGCCCCGCTTGCCGCGATTCACATTGACGTAGATGCCGCCCATGCCGGGCACGGGGCCGGTGGTGATCCAGCGGGTGTTGTCGCCTTCGGGCGGCTCCACCTTGATCACCTCGGCGCCCATGTCGGCCATGATCTGCGTGGCGTAGGGACCGAACACCACGCTGGTCAGGTCGATTACCCGGAGCCCCGCCAGAGGGCCGTAAGGTGCCGTTGTGGTATCGTTGAGTGCCATTGTGTCGATCTCCCGGCACGTTTGTATATCCATGCTCATTTCGGTTCAATGTGCGTATATCGGAACATCTATGTTGTTTCCCTCGCACTGCGCTGCTAGCTTCGGAGCAACGGAAGAATGGGCAAGAGGGCTGGAAAACCGTGGATTTTTCCCTGAATCAGGACCAGCAGGACATTCGCGAGGCAGTCCTGAAGCACTGCTCGCAGTTCCCTGACGAGTATTGGCTCGAAAAGGATCGCAGTGGCGAATTCCCCTTCGAGTTCCACAAGTCGATGGCCGAGGCTGGCTGGCTCGGGGTCGCCATGCCGGAGGCTGTCGGCGGCGCCGGGCTCGGCATCACCGAGGCGGCGGTGATGATGCAGGCCGTGGCGGAGAGCGGCGGCGGCATGACGGCGGCCTCGGCGATCCACGGCCCGGTCTTCGGCCTTGAGCCGGTTCACCTGTTCGGCACGGAAGACCAGCAAAAGCGCATGATTCCGCCGATCCTGTCAGGCGAGGAGAAGATGTGCTTTGCCGTTACCGAGCCCAACACCGGGCTCGACACCACCAGCCTCAAGACCCGTGCGGAGCGGGTGCCCGGTGGCTACAGGGTCAACGGTGAGAAGATCTGGATCACCAACGCCCACGTCGCCGACCGCATGCTCCTGATCGCCCGCACCACGCCGCTGGAGGAGGTGAGAAAGAAGACCGATGGCCTGACGCTATTCTATTGTAAACTCGATAGAAAATCTGTTGAGCACCGCCTGATCCCGAAGATGGGGCGGCACGCGGTGGGCTCGAACATGCTGTTCATCACCGACCTCTTCATTCCGGAGGAGGACCGCATCGGCGAGGAAGGGCAGGGGTTCAGGATTCTCCTGCAGGGCCTCAATCCCGAGCGCGTCCTGCTGGGCGCCGAGGCCACCGGGCTGGGCCGCGTGGCGCTGCAGAAGGCCAGCCGCTACGCCCGCGAGCGCGTGGTCTTCGGGCGGCCGATCGGGCAGAATCAGGGCATCCAGCACCCGCTCGCGAAGGCCTGGATGCAGGTGGAGGCGGCCAGCCTGATGGTGTTCAAGGCGGCGACCTTGTTCGACAAGGGCCTCGAATGCGGGACCGAGGCCAACGCCGCCAAGTACCTCGCCGCCGAGGCCGGTTACGAGGCGTGCCAGACGGCGGTGATGTCGATGGGCGGCATGGGCTATGCGCAGGAATACCACGTCGAGCGCTACCTGCGCGAAGTGATGATCCCCCGCATCGCGCCGGTCAGTCCGCACCAGATCATGAACTACATCGCCGAGAGGGTATTGGAACTGCCGCGCAGTTATTGAGAAGACTTCCGGATTTAGGTGGGCTTTCTCGGCGGGGGCTTCGACAAGCTCAGCCTGAGCGGGATTTAGAGTAAAACCATCAAGGCCGCTCAGGCTGAGCTTGTCGAAGCCCCCTGCAGCATAAAGATAGCCTGGTCAGTCACGGCACCTGGCCTGGCTGACGAATTTGGAGAGACAATGCCCGTAACCCACACTCCGGCCACCGCCCGCTCCTGGCTTTTCGCGCCGGGCGACAGCGAAAAGAAGATGACCAAGGCGATGGAAGGCGAGGCCGACATCGTCCTCATCGACCTCGAGGACGCCGTCGCCCCCGACGCCAAGGCCGCCGCGCGCCCGATGGTGCATGATTTCATCAAGGCCAACCCCGAGCAGCGGCCACGCCTGTGGGTGCGCATCAACCCCTTTGACGGCCCGCACACGCTGGCCGACCTCGCTGCGGTGATGCCCGCGTGGCCCGGCGGCATCATGCTGCCCAAGGTCTACGGCCGGGCGGACGTGGAGAAACTCGACCACTGCCTCTCCGCGCTGGAAGTTGCGAACGGGATCGCGGAGGGCTCCACTCCGGTCATCGTTCTCATCACCGAGACGGCCGAGGCGATGTTCCACACTGGCAGCTACAAGGGCGCCCCGCGCGTGGTGGCGCTGACCTGGGGGGCGGAGGATCTGGCCGATTCGATCGGTGCTTCGTCCAACCGCAACGAGGATGGCTCCTATTCCTTCACTTATGAACTGGCGCGCAGCCTGACTGTATTGGGCGCGGCGACGGCGGGGGTCACCGCGATCGAGACGATCAGCGCCGACTTCCGCGACCTTGAAGCCCTGAAGGCCCGGGCCGAGAAGGTCCGCCGTGACGGCTTCCGGGGGATGATGGCCATCCATCCCGCGCAAGTGCCCGTCATCAACGCCGCCTTCACCCCCACCGAAGCCGAGATCGCCGAGGCGCAGGAGATCGTCGATGTCTTTGCCGCCAACCCCGGCGTCGGAGCGATCGGCTGGAAGGGCGGCATGCTCGACCGCCCCTACCTCGCCCGCGCCGAGCGACTGTTGCGGCAGGCGGGCAGGCTGTGACGAAGACATGATAGACCTCGCACATTACTTGCGCTCCGGCGACCACATCGTCTTCGGCCAGGCCTGTGGTGAGCCGACCACGCTGGTCGAGGCGCTTGCCGCACAAGGCGAGGCCATCCGCGGTCTTCACGCCTTCATCGCCACCAGCTTTTCGGGGCTTTTCACGCCCGATACCGCAGGCGCCTTCCGCCTGTCCTCGATGGGGGCGATCGGGGCGCTGCGGGCGATGACCAAGGCCAACGCGCTCGACGTCATTCCCGTCCATGTAAGCCAGGTTGCGCCGCTCATAACGGCGGGCGTGATGCGGTGCGACGTGGCGATGATCCAGGTCAGCCCGGCCGATGCGGCGGGAAATCACTCGTGCGGCCTCATCTCGGACTACGTGCGGGCTGCGGTGGACAAGGCGCGCGTCGTCATCGCGGAAGTCAACGACCAGGTTCCCTACGTACCGGGGGAGACGATCCCGGCGAGCGCGATCGACGTCGCCGTGCCCGTCTCACGCCCGCCGGTTGAGGTTGTGCCGGCGAAGATCGGCCCCACGGACGAAGCGATCGCGCGGCTATGCGCCGAATTCATCGGCGACGGCTGCGTGATCCAGACCGGCGTAGGCGCGGTGCCCGACGCGATCCTGCGGCTGCTTCATGACCGGCGCGATCTTGGCGTCCATTCGGGAATGCTGGGCGACGGGCTGGTCGATCTCGCCGAAGCGGGGGTGCTGACCAACGCGCGCAAGGAGATCGACCGCGGCGTCTCGATCAACGGCGCGCTGATCGGCACGCGGCGGCTCTACGACTGGGCGCACCGGAATCCGGCGATCCGCATGACGCCCACCAGCTATACCCACGATGCCGGCGTGCTGGGCCAACTCTCGCGCCTCGTCACGATCAACTCGGCGCTTGAGGTGGACCTGACCGGGCAGGTCAATGCCGAACAGTCGGGCGCGGCTTACATGGGCGGCACCGGCGGACAAGTGGATTTCGTGCGTGCCGGGGCGCGGTCGCCGGGCGGAGCCTCGCTCATGGTACTGGCCGCGACGGCGAAGGGCGGGACGATCAGCAAGATCGTGCCCACCCTTTCCGGTCCCGTCACCAGCGCACGCAGTGAGGTGGATGTGGTGGTGACGGAATTCGGCGCTGCGCAGCTCAAGGGCCAGACGCTGGCCGAACGCGCCAGGCGACTGGTCGCGGTAGCCCATCCGGATTTTCGCGAGGGACTGGAACGCGAGGCTTTCGCAATCGCGAGAAGGGGGTTCTGACATGCAAGACGCCGTGCTTTTCGATGTGCATGAGGATGGCATCGCGGTCATCACCATCAACCGTCCCGAACAGCGCAACGCACTCACGCGGGAAGTTCGCGACGGGCTGCGCGGCGCCTGGGAGCGTTTCGAGCGGGACGACGCCCTGCGCATCGCGATCCTGACCGGTAGCGGTGAAAAGGCGTTCTGTGCCGGGGGCGACCTCAAGGAAATGGTCGAAACCGGGATGACCGTGCCTCCGCGCGCGATGTACGCCCTGCCTTACGATACGATCGAACTCAGCAAGCCGACGATCGCCGCAGTCAACGGCGTGGCATTCGCGGGCGGCTGGATGATCGCGCAGGCCTGCGATCTTTGTGTCGCATCAACCGCCGCGAAATTCGCCATCACCGAGGTCAAGGTCGGTCGGGGCAGTCCCTGGGCCGCGCCTCTCATCCACATGATCGGGCAGCGGGTGTTCATGGAGATCGTGCTGACCGGCAAGCCGATTTCGGCGCAGCGCGCTTACGAGATCGGCCTCGTCAACCGCCTCGTCGAGCCGGGGGCGGTGCTGGATGCGGCACTGGAGCTTGCCCGCGAAGTGCTGGAAGGCGCGCCGCTGTCCGTGAAGGCCGCGCGCGAGACGGTGATGCTATCGACCGAGATGGGGCGCAGCGCCGCACTGGCGGCGGCACGGGCTGCCCACGAACATGCCTACAACTCGCACGACGCGCAGGAAGGCCCACGCGCCTTTGCGGAAAAGCGAAAGCCGGTCTGGCAAGGGCGTTAGCTGAGGCCGTCTATCGCGGCCCAGCGGGTAATGCGTGCGACCCGGGCACGATGCCGGGTCATCCCTCCCAACGCTATGACTGGAACCCGGGCGCGGGCGGCAAGCAGCCTCAGCCTTACCGCGCCCATCGTTCGAGCGCCCGGGTGCGAGGCGGTCGGGAAAACCGGGGAGATCAGCACGGCGTCCACTCCGGCCCGGTGCGCGCGCGTCAGTTCGCGAAGCGAGTGCACGGTCGCGAGGCGAAGGACACTCCGGCCGCCTGCAAGTCTTTGCGGTGCGGCATAGGCTCCGTCTGCCCGCCAGCGACGGGCCTGCATGGCGTTGCCCGCCAGTACCGCGAGATGGCCATGGCATCGTGCTTTCCTGCGCAGCGCATCGAACCTCGCCCGTCGTATCTCGGGTGAAAGATCATGGTGACGGAATATCAGCCCCGAGCCACGCGGGAGCCGCGCCAGTGCGCGCTCCAGGACGGCGTCGTTGCGGGCGTCGCTGATGAGCCAAAGCATGGGAAGGGATGGCTGGCGGTTCTTCACCGGGACGCTATAGCAGCGCGCCATGGATCAGCTAGAAGACATCCGCGCCCGCATCGCCAAGTCCGCCGACATCGCCGGACGCAAGCCCGGGGCGATCGAACTCATCGCCATCTCCAAGACCCACGACGCCGAGGCGATCGAGCCGCTGCTCGCTGCCGGCCAGCGCGTCTTCGGGGAAAATCGCGTGCAGGAAGCCGAGGCGAAGTGGCCCGCCCTGCGCACGGCCTACCCCGACGTTAAGCTGCACCTTGTCGGCCAGCTTCAGTCGAACAAGGCGGAGGATGCCGTCGCGCTGTTCGACTGCATCCATTCCGTCGATCGTCCCTCGTTGGTGGCGGCGCTGGGCAAGGCGATGGAAAAGGCGGACCGCAAGGTCCCGTGCTTCATCCAGGTCAACATCGGCGCAGAGGACCAGAAGGGCGGCTGCGCCATCGCCGACGTCCCCGCGCTTCTCGCTTCGGCGCGGGAAGCGGGCATTCCCGTCATCGGCCTGATGTGCGTGCCTCCGGCCGGGATCGAGGCGGCGCCGTTCTTCGCGCTGCTGGCAAAGATCGCGGCCGACAATGACGTCGACCAGCTTTCGATGGGCATGAGCGATGATTTCGAGACCGCCGTGCTCCTCGGCGCGACGCACGTGCGCGTCGGCAGCGCGCTGTTCGGCAAGCGCGCATGACGGTGGATCGCACCGAAAAGCAGAAGATGCTGGCAGGCGAGCCCTATCGTGCCTCCTGCCCGGAAATCGTTGCCGACCAGCGCGCGGCAGCCGAATGGATGGCCGCCTACAACC
This sequence comes from Novosphingobium sp. FG90, assembly GCF_057808725.1. Taxonomy (NCBI): domain Bacteria; kingdom Pseudomonadati; phylum Pseudomonadota; class Alphaproteobacteria; order Sphingomonadales; family Sphingomonadaceae; genus Novosphingobium; species Novosphingobium sp. FG90. The sequence goes on along the minus strand of NZ_JBMDIO010000016.1, from coordinate 37,805 downwards.
GAACCATCGATCTTGCCGACCGCGATGCACTGCTGCGCGAACGCTTCGCTGCAGTGGGCGAGGGGGCGACCATCCGGCCACCGTTCCATTGCGACTACGGCTACAACATCAGCCTCGGGCGCGGGGTGTTCCTGAACTTCAACTGCGTCATCCTCGACGTGGTGGAAGTGACTATCGGCGATGGAACGCAGATCGGCTCGGGCGTGCAGATCCTGACGGCGGACCACCCACGCGATCCGGTCGAGCGGGCGAGCGGCCTCGAATGGGGCGTGCCCATCCGCATCGGGCGCAATGTCTGGATCGGCGCCGGAGCACTCATCATGCCGGGCGTCACGATCGGAGATGACGCGATCGTCGGTGCGGGGAGCGTGGTGACGCGCGACGTGCCGGTCGGGGCTACGGTTTTTGGAAGTCCGGCCAAAGCCAGAAGGTGAGAGAGACGCAGGGGTTTACCACCCCTGCACCCCGTATATCGTCGAGGTCGCGTGCGTAGCTTTGTTACGCACTGACGCTTCGTCGGAAGACTTATAGCCTGCGGCGCAATATGTGCCTGACGCCGCTGCAGGCACGGCGACGACAGTAACGGGGTCTGGGGCGATGGCCCCAGATTCTCCCCTTTTTCCTTCTTACTTCGGCGTATCCAGCTCGTTGCCGGTCAGCGTCACGATATGCAGTAGGTTGGTCGATCCCGGCACGCCGAACGGCACGCCTGCCAGAGCCACCAGTCGCGATCCGGCCGCGCCGAAGCCGTGACGCAGGGCCATGCGCTTGCCCTTGGCGATCATCTCCTCGAAGCTGCCGATGTCGCGGGTGACGACGGCGTGCGCGCCCCACAGCAGCGCGATGCGGCGTGCGGTGGGCTGCGAGGGGGTGAGCACCAGCATCGGCGCGGCGGGGCGTTCGCGGGCCACGCGGCGGGCGGAGCCGCCCGAGCCGGTGAACACCACGATGCCTTCGATCGTCAGCGTATCGGCGATCTGCGCGCAGGCTTCCGACAGGGCGTCGGCGCTGGTCGCGTCGGGCGGGGTGCGGGTGAGATGGATGCGTTCGCGGTAGGTCGTGTCGCTTTCGACCTTGGCGGCGATCCGGTCCATGATCGTCACCGCCTCGACCGGCCACTGGCCCGCTGCCGTCTCGGCCGAGAGCATGACCGCGTCGGCGCCGTCGTAGACTGCGTTGGCCACGTCCGACACTTCGGCGCGGGTGGGCGAGGGGCTGGTGATCATCGATTCCAGCATCTGCGTGGCGACGACGACCGGCTTGCCGAGCGCGCGGGTCTTTTCGATGATGTGCTTCTGGATCGGCGGCACTTCCTCGGGCAGCAGTTCCACGCCGAGGTCGCCGCGCGCGACCATGATGCCGTCCGACAGTTCGATGATCTCGTCGAGGCTTTCGACGGCTGCGGGCTTCTCGATCTTGGCCATGATCGCGCCCTGACCGCCCGAGAGGCGGCGCGCTTCCGCGACGTCCTCGGGGCGCTGGACGAAGGAGAGGCCGATCCAGTCGGCCTTCTGCTCGACCGCGAAGGCGAGGTCGCGGCGGTCCTTCTCGGTCAGGGCCGGGATCGGGATCAGGGCGTCGGGGATGTTGACGCCCTTGCGGTCGGAGATCGGGCCGCCGACTTCGGCGCTGCACAGGATCGCGTCGGGCTCGGCGCGGATGACGATGAGGCGCAGCTTGCCGTCGTCGATCAGCAGGCGCTGGCCCTTCTGGAGGATGCCGAAGAGTTCGGGATGCGGCAGGCAGACGCGCTCGTCGTTGCCCGGGGTCGGGTCACGGTCGAGCGTGAAGTGGGCGCCGTGGCGCAGGAACGCCTTGCCGCCCTCGAACTGGCCGACGCGCAGCTTGGGGCCTTGCAGGTCGCACAGGATGGCGACGGGACGTTCGAGGTCCTTCTCTACCGCGCGGATGTTGGCGATCGTCTCGCGGTGGGTGTCGTGGTCGCCGTGGCTCATGTTGACGCGGAAGGCGTCGGCGCCGGCCTTGAGCAGCTTGGCGATCGTCTCCTTGTCGCGGCTTGCCGGGCCAAGCGTTGCGAGGATCTTTACCTTGCGCTGGCGCTTGATGCCGCGATGGTGGGGGGAACGACGATAGGGCATTGCGCCCGAAGGAATGGTGCTGACCAAGTTTACTGCCTCTTCCGGAAACCGGGCACCATATGGCAAAGGCGTGATGACAAACCAAGGACGATCGGTGCGATTATGAACGGCGAAGATAACATTGATATGATCGACGATGCCGTGGCCGCAGCCGCGTTCCGTCGGCTCGTGCGCCATCTCCAGCATCGCCACGATGCCGAGAACATCGAACTCATGGGGCTGGCGGGCTTCTGCCGCAATTGCCTTGCCGACTGGATCCGCGATGCGGGGTGCGAGGGCGACAAGGCTGCGGCCCGCGCGGTGATCCACGGTATGCCGTTCGAAGAGTGGAAGGCGAAGCACCAGAGCGAAGCCACGCCCGAGCAGATCGCGCGGATGGAAGAGAGCCTGAAGAAGAACGCGCCCGGCCACTGAAGTTGAGCGGGGGCTTCGACAGGCTCAGCCTGAGCGGGTTTGAGAGCAAGCCTTTGGAAACCCGCTCAGGCTGAGCCTGTCGAAGCCCCATCGCGGACATCCTATTTCAGGGCGTCGCGACCTTCATCAGCACGATCCCGGCCAGGATCAGCCCGGCGGCGAGCAGGCGCATGGCGTTCGCCGATTCGCCCATGAACGCGATCCCTGCCGCGAAGGCGCCAACCGCGCCGATGCCGGTCCACACCGCATAGGCGGTGCCGAGCGGCAGGGAGCGCATCGCGGCGGCGAGCAGGCCGAAGCTCGCCAGCATGGCGGCCAGCGTCACGACGCTCGGCCACAGGCGGGTGAAGCCTTCCGACTGCTTCATCGAAAAGGCCCAGACCACTTCGAGCAGGCCGGCGATGGTGAGAAGAATCCAGGGCATTCGGCAATCTCCTTGAGAGGCGATTCCCGGGCCGTCCCGGACTTGAGGCTCCGTCGAAGGAGACGCGCGAACGTGGTCGGCGCACTGGCCAGATAGGAAAGCGCGGGGCTGGGGGCAACCCTTTGCGCGTCCTCCACATGATTTCCACAGGGAGGCGCTTTGCCCGAATCCCGATGCCCCGCTATCAGCGCCGCCAACCGATTCACCCGCATTTACCGGAGCACATACCCCCATGGCCGAAACCACCGACGATCGCCTGCGCTTGCTGATCGAGCGCGTCGAGCGCCTCGAAGAGGAAAAGAAGGGCATCTCGGACGACATCCGCGACGTCTACAACGAGGCGAAGGCCGTGGGTTACGACGTCAAGATCATGCGTGCCATCGTGCGCCTGCGCAAGATGAAGCCCGACGACCGTCGCGAGATGGACATGCTTCTCGACACCTACAAGTCGGCCCTCGGCATCGACTGATCCTGTTTCCTCCCCGAGCCTGCTCGGGGAGGGGGACCGCCCGAACAGCGCGCGGTGGAGGGGGACGTCAGCTCCCCAATTGCACCAGCACCATGGCCGCCGCATTGGCGCACCCGTGCTGGAGCATCGAGGCCGAAAGGCCGATCCGCTGGCGCGTGAAGCCCAGCAGCACGCCAGCCCACAACTGCGGCAACACCATCGGCAGCGCGAGTGCGGAGATGGTGGGGTAATTCATCAGGTGAACGCCTGCGAACAGCAGCGCCGCCAGCCAGAATACCGCCGGATAAGCCGCCGTATAGGCTGCGGGCGTCGGGCGCTTGCGCAACCATAGCCACCCACCCACACTCACGACCAGAAGCGCCAGCAGCGATCCCGCCAGCACCAGCGGCTGCAGCGACTTCGCCGTGACGACCAGCCCAACGAACAGGCCGAAGCACGCCAGCAGCCACAGAGCGCGGGGGCGTCCGGTCTGCCAGCCACGGAAGATCATTTCCTCCAGAACGGGCGCGATCACGATGGTGATCGGCAGCAGCCAGCCTGCGGGTAGCTTGTCGAAAGCGTCGGGCAGCGGCTGGCCCATGGTCTTCTGATAGAGGCCGAGCAGCGGCAGGATCACCAGCAGCAGCCCGGCGATGTGCAACACCGTCAGCAGCGCCAGCCGGGGCCATGCCTCGCGCGATCGCAGGCCGATGGGCGCGAGCACGCGAGGCCGGACGATGAAGCCCGCCAGTTCGCGCAGCAGGGTGGAGGGCACTGAGGGGCTGGTTTCGATCCGGGTCGCCATGCCTCGTCCTATCCCGATTCCCTTGCCAATTCGTTGTCTTGCCAGCATCGCAGGACGGTGCAACCTTGGCCCTCCAGCGAAGGAGAGCGCGCCGATGATCGTCACCACCACTCCCACCGTCGAAGGCCGTCCGGTTCGGGACTATCTGGGCATCGTCACCGGCGAAGTCATCGTCGGCGCCAACCTCGTGCGCGATCTGTTCGCCGCCGTCACCGACATCGTCGGCGGCCGCTCCGGCAAATACGAGGAAGTCCTCCAGCGCGCCCGCCGCGAGGCATTGAAGGAGATGGAAGCGGAGGCCGAGAAGCTGGGCGGCAACGCCGTGGTCGGCGTGGACATCGACTACGAGGTGATCGGATCGCATGGCTCGATGCTGATGGTGAGCTGTTCGGGAACCGCCGTCGTCGTGTAGCAGACCGACTCCGGTTGCCCTTTGGGGTGCCCCTGTTGTAAGGCCCGCGCCACTTCATTCATCGCAAAGACCCGTGGACTTCATGGGCAGGTAACGAGCGGACCGATGGCAGGCCATTCCAAATTCAAGAACATCATGCATCGCAAGGGTGCGCAGGACAAGAAGCGCTCGGCGCAGTTCTCCAAGCTCAGCCGCGAAATCACCGTGGCCGCCAAGATGGGCATGCCCGACCCGGACATGAACCCGCGCCTGCGCGCCGCCGTCAACGCGGCCAAGGCGCAGTCGATGCCCAAGGACAACATCCAGCGCGCGATCGACAAGGCGAGCAAGGGCGACGCCGAGAATTACGAGGAAGTGCGCTACGAGGGCTACGGCCCCAGCGGCATCGCCATCATCGTCGAGGCGCTGACCGACAACCGCAACCGCACCGCTACCAACGTGCGCACCGCCTTCGCCAAGAACGGCGGCAACCTCGGCGCTTCGGGCGCGGTCTCGCACGGTTTCGAGCGTCTCGGCCTGATCGAATACCCCGCCAGCGTGGGTGACGAGGACAAGGTTCTCGAAGCCGCGATCGAGGCCGGTGCCGAAGACGTGCAGAGCGACATGGGCGACGGCGACGAGAACCCCGGCAGCCACCAGATCTGGGTTTCGGTCGATGCGCTCCACGAAGTCGCGCGTGAGCTGGAAAAGACGCTGGGCGAAGCCGAAGGCGTCAAGCTGGCATGGAAGCCCAACCTCACCGTCGATGTCGACGCGGACACCGTCAGCACCCTGATGAAGCTGGTCGACACCCTCGAAGACGACGACGACGTGCAGACCGTCTGGGGCAACTACGAGATCTCGGACGAGGTCATGGAAACGCTCGGCTGACATGCTGGCACTGATCGCCCGCGCCCTGCTTTCGGGCGTTCTCATCGTGGCGATCGCGGAAATCGGCAAGCGCCTGCCCGCTCTGGGTGCGCTTGTCGCTTCGCTGCCGCTGGTCTCGGTACTGGGCATGATCCTGCTGTGGCAGGCCCGCCCGGATGCCGAGAACATGGCGGTCCATGCCGGGGCGACGTTCTGGTACGTGCTCCCCTCGTTGCCGATGTTCCTGCTGATGCCCGTCCTGCTGCGCAATGGCCTTGGTTTCTGGGCCTCGCTGCTGGCCGGGTGCGTGCTGACCATCGTGCTCTATTCGCTGATGATGCATTTCGGGCCGCGGCTCGGCCTGAAGGTCTGACACCATGATCATCCTCGGCATCGACCCCGGCCTGACCTGCACGGGCTGGGGCGTCGTCGCCAAGAGCGGCAGCCGTCTCAGCCACGTCGCCAACGGCCAGATCCGCACCAACGCCAAGGCCGGAATGGCCGAGCGGCTGGTCGAACTCGACGCCGCGCTGACCGATGTGATCCTCCAGCACCGGCCCGATACCGGCGCGGTGGAGGAAGTCTTCGTCAACGTGAACCCGCAGTCGACGCTCAAGCTGGGGCAGGCGCGGGGGGTCGCGATGCTGTCCGTGGCGCGCGCCGGGATTCCGGTGGCGGAATATTCGACCAAGCTGGTGAAGAAGGCGATCGTCGGCACCGGCGGGGCGGCGAAGGCGCAGATACAGGCGATGCTGATGGTGCTGCTGCCGGGCGTTAAACTGGCGGGCGAGGACGCCGCCGATGCTCTAGCGGTGGCGATTACTCATGCGAATATGCTGGGAAGTCACAGGTAGGAAGGAAGTCCTGGGGCCATCGCCCCAGACCCCCATACTGTCGTCGCCGTGCGCGCAGCACCCTTGGCCCCTCATTGCGCCGCAGGCTTTCAATGTCTCCCGGCTCACCGTCGAGCCTGACGAACCGGCGCGCGTGACCTCGACAAGTCACGGGGTGCAGGGGTGGTAAACCCCTGCCTTCCTCTCTTTTCCTCTCTTTTCCTCTGGCGCCCTGAATCCCTTCCTGCCATAGGAACAAACCATGATCGCCAAGCTGACAGGATTGCTCGACGACACCGGCGCTGACTGGGCCATCATCGACGTGGGCGGCGTGGGTTACCTCGTCCATTGTTCGGCGCGCACGCTGGACCATCTCGGCATCCGGGGTGACCGCGTGGTCGTCCATACCGAGATGCAGGTTTCGGAGACCGGCCAGCGCCTCATCGGTTTCGCGAGCGCGGCGGAACGCAACTGGTTTCGTCTGCTGACGGCGGTGCAGGGTGTCGGCTCCAAGGTGGCGCTGGCGATCCTTTCGGCGCTGACGACCGAGGAACTCCAGCGCGCCTGTGCGGGCGGCGACAGTGCCATGGTGGCGCGGGCCAACGGCGTCGGCCCAAAGCTGGCGAGCCGCATCGTCAACGAACTCAAGGACAAGGCCGGCGGCATGCCCACCGCGCCCGGAGCGCCCGGCATCGCGGCGGCAGCGCCTGCGGGTTCGGCCAGCGCCGATGCGGTCTCGGCCCTGCAGAACCTCGGCTTCAAGCCTGCGGTGGCGGCGACGGCGGTGGGCAAGGCGGTCGATCAACTGGGTGAGGATGCGGCGTTGGGCGACCTCATGCGCGTGGCGCTGAAGCTGGCGACGGGCTAGGAAAAATGGACAAAATCCTATGAACGCCTATAATGCGGCCATGTCCCAGCTCAATGTCACCATGCCGCCCGCTTTACGCGAATGGATCGACTTTCGCGTTTCCGAGGGGCGCTACACCAACGCCAGCGACTATGTGCGCGACCTCATCCGGCGCGATCAGGACGCGGCGCAGGACGAGACGGAATGGCTGCGCGGGATGATCGCGGAAGGGCTGGCTTCGGGCGTGATCGACGAAGACCCGCGTGACGTGATCGAACAGATCATTGCCGAGCGACGAAGCAAGCGTGGCTGAAGTCCGCTTCTCGTCAGTTGCCCGCTCCGATCTTGTCGCCATCGACGAATATAGCGCCCGGCAATTCGGTGACGATGTCGCCGATGTATATGCGCGCGGGTTCATGGAGGCATTCGACCTGCTGGCCCGTCATCCGCAAGCCGGTGCGGAAAAGGGCGAACTCGGGCAGGGGATACGCTGCCTGACGCATCGGCAGCACCGCATATTCTATCGTTTAGACGAAGACACCGTTCTGATCGCCCGCATCCTTCATCACGCGATGGATGAGCGTGCGGCGCTGCTGGGCAAATCATGACCGACAACCCCATCCTTTCCCCCAATCGCCAGGTCGAGGACGCCGATGCCGCGCTTCGGCCCAAGACCCTGGCCGAATTCGTCGGGCAGGCGGCCGCCAAGGACAACCTCCACGTCTTCATCGAGAGCGCGAAGTCGCGGCGCGAAGCGATGGACCATGTGCTGTTCTTCGGGCCTCCGGGCCTCGGCAAGACGACGCTGGCGCAGATCGTCGCGCGTGAACTGGGCGTGGGTTTTCGTGCTACCTCCGGCCCGGTCATCGCCAAGGCGGGCGATCTGGCGGCGCTGCTGACCAATCTGGAGCAGGGCGACGTCCTGTTCATCGACGAGATTCACCGCCTCAATCCCGTGGTCGAGGAAGTGCTCTACCCGGCGATGGAGGACCGCGCGCTGGACCTCATCATCGGTGAGGGGCCGTCGGCGCGCTCGGTGCGGATCGATCTGCCGCCTTTCACGCTGATCGGGGCGACGACCCGGCAGGGGCTGCTGCAGACGCCGCTGCGCGACCGCTTCGGCATTCCCGTGCGCCTGCAGTTCTACACGGTCGAGGAGCTGGAGAAGGTCGTCAGTCGCGGTGCCGGCCTGCTCGGCATCGGTATCGACAAGGGCGGAGCGACCGAGATCGCCCGCCGTGCCCGCGGTACGCCGCGCGTGGCGGGACGCCTGATGCGGCGCGTGCGCGACTTTGCCCATGTCGCGGGATCGGACACCATCACCCGCGCCATCGCCGACGATTCGCTTACCCGGCTGGAGGTCGACGCGATCGGTCTCGATGCGCAGGATCGCCGCTACCTGCGGATGATCGCGGATATCTACAAGGGCGGGCCGGTCGGCGTGGAAACGCTGGCGGCGGGCCTGTCCGAGCCGCGCGACACGATCGAGGAAGTGATCGAGCCGTACCTTATCCAGCTGGGCCTTGTCGCCCGCACGGCACGGGGGCGGTGCCTCAACGATCGAGGCTGGAGCCACCTCGGCATGACTCCTCCCATGGCGCCGATTTCGGGACCGCAGAGCGGGTTGTTCGATTCGGAAGGGTGAGTGTGCCGGGCGGCACATTCGCTCCAAAAGCGTCGGTCTGCTTTACAACCTGCCGAACAGACAGTCCCGTTTCGGTACACCCCCTGGGTTAGAATGATAAATTAACCGAGTTTCCCGCATCGGGACGGTGAATTGCGGGTGAATGACGTTGCCGCATTAACGTGTCTCTGCGTTGTTTCTGGCAGATGGATGCACGGTAGCCCGAAAGGGCCTTCGCGCCTCCGGTGCGAAACAAAGAGAGCAGCGCATTATGTCGGTTCGGATGGCCCTTGCTAAACTGTCTGCCTGTGCGGCGGGCTGTGCCGTGATCGGCGGCGGCGCCGTTCACGTCGCCGAGACGCAGTCGGCGAAGACCGAGTACCGCAAGGTGAAGGTGGCCAAGGCCGCTCCGGTCAAGACCGTCAAGCGCCCGGCGCACCGCATTGTGCGCAAGGACGCGCCCCGCACCACCAAGCGCGTGCGCAAGATCATCAAGCGCACCTGCTGCGATCAGCCGCAGATGGCCATGGTGCCGATGCCCCCGCCGTACATGCCGCCTGCGTCTGGTCCGTCCTATTCCGGCGGCAGCGGTGGCGCACCCGTGGTGATCGGCGGTGGTGGCGGCTTCGGCGGCTTTGGCGGCGGTTTCTTCGGCGGCTTCTTCGGAGGTAGCGGCGGTGGTGGCGGCGGCAACGTCGTGATCACCTCGACCAGCAGCGGCGGCGTGACCTCCACGACCGGCGGTGTCACTTCCACCACTGGCGGTGTGACGTCGACGAGCGGTGGCGTCACCTCGACGTCCAGCTCGAGCACGGGCGGCGTCACGTCCACCACGGGAGGCGTGACCTCCACGACCACGACCGGCGGGATCACCTCGACCACGTCGACCAGTTCGGGCAACGTGACCAGCACCAGCAGTTCCAGCTCGTCCTCGTCGTCTTCGAGCTCCTCGTCTTCGTCGAGCTCGTCCTCCAGCTCCTCGAGCGGCGGTGATGATCATTCGTCGGGCGGCGCGACCTCGACGGGTTCGTCGAGCGGTTCTTCGTCGAGTTCATCGTCCTCCTCGGGGTCTTCCTCGACTTCGGGTGGATCGAACGGGTCCACTTCGTCGAGCAGTTCCAGCTCCTCGTCTTCCTCTTCGTCGTCCAGCTCGTCCTCGGGCGGTTCGACCACCACCACTTCGGGCGGCACCGACGTGCCCGCTCCGCCGATGCTGATCCTGTTCGGCGCGGCGGCCGCAGCTATCGTCGGACGGCGCCGACTGGCCCGCGCAAAGGCGGCCTGAAAACTGAACGGGGAGGGCGACGCCAAAGGCGGTGCCCTATGTGGAAGGGCGAGGTTCGCGGACCTCGCCCTTTTCGCGTGTCCTTCGCAGACGCGCGTCTTTTACGGCCGGTTAACCAGAAGTGGCCGATACGGCTTCCTCGAAGCACAGCCGAGTTTCGCGGGGCCGATTCATGAAGATGGAACCTATCCTGCCGTTCGCCGAACGGAATGCCCTGCGCCTCTCGGTCGTGGTGCCCTGCTACAACGAGGAGGCCGTCCTCCTCATGCTGGAGGCGCGCCTTTCCGCCGCCTGCCAAGAGCAGGTGGGCGAGGACTACGAAATTGTCCTCGTCAACGACGGTTCCACCGATCGCACCTGGCCGCTGATCTGCGTGCTGGCCGAGCGTAACCCCCGCGTTCTGGGAGTGGACCTCTCGCGCAACCACGGGCATCAACTGGCGGTGACGGCGGGGCTGCAGGTTTGCCGCGGCGACCTCGTCATGATGATCGACGCCGATCTTCAGGACCCGCCCGAACTGTTGGGGGCGATGATCGCGAGGATCGAGGCAGGCGCCGACGTGGTTTATGGCCAGCGCATCGCGCGCCACGGCGAGAGCACGTTCAAGCGCGGCACCGCCTCGGTCTTCTACAAGCTGCTCAACCGCCTCGCCGAGCAGGACATTCCGGTCGATACCGGTGATTTCCGCCTGATGACCCGGCGCGTGGTGGATCAACTCAACGCCATGCCAGAGCGTTACCGCTTCATTCGCGGCATGGTCAGCTGGATCGGCTTCGAGCAGGTCGCGCTGCCTTACGAACGAGCCCCGCGCGCGGCGGGCGAGACGCATTATCCGCTGCGCCGCATGGTGCGTCTCGCGCTCGATGCGATCACCAGCTTCTCGACGGTGCCGCTGCGGATCGCCTCGCATCTCGGCATGCTAACGGGCCTGGCGGGCTTCGCGATGCTGTCCTGGGCGATCTGGCGGTGGTTCGAGGAAGGCACGATCATCGGCTGGACCAGCACGATCGCGGTGATGCTGATCATGGGCAGCATCCAGCTGATTATCCTTGGCGTCTTCGGCGACTACCTCGGGCGTCTCTATATCGAGAGCAAGGGGCGGCCGCTGTTCATCGTGCGCGAGGTGCGCAGCCAGTCGCGGGCAAGCGAGCGCGGAACTATTGCGGTGCCGCTGACGGTCGGCGCCTTCGATCCGCGCGGCTGACGTTTCGCGCATGACCACGATGATGGCCGCTTTGCGCTTCGGGCTGGTGGGCGTGCTCAACACGCTCGTCGGGCTGACCGTGATCTGGGCGCTGTTGCGGCTGGGCGTAGGCGACTATCCTGCTAACGCCTGCAGCTATGCGGTCGGCCTGTGTGTCTCGTTCGTGCTCAACCGGGTCTGGACTTTCGAGGTGCGGGGGCCGGTCGCGGGCGGAGAAGTGGCGCGGTTCCTGACCGTCTTCGCGCTGTCCTATGCTGCCAATCTCGGCGTGCTAACGATCATGCGCGGGCTGGGCTTCGCGCAGAGCCTGATCGGGCAGGGCGCGGCGATGGCGACCTATTCGGTGTGCTTCTTCCTGCTTTCCCGCCATTTCGTCTTCGCCTCCGGACGCATCGCGCGATGACCTTGCAATCCGGGACGATCTCGCTGCGCTGGTGCGCGGCGCTGGTGCTGCTGGCCGTGGTGCCGCTGCTCTGGCCGGTCGTGCCGCCGCTGACGGACCTGCCCGCGCATATGTCGCGCTACATGGTGCAGATGGACGGTGGGCGCAGCGCCGATCTGGCGCAGTGGTACAGCTTCCGCTGGAACTTGCTGCCCAACCTCGGCGCGGACCTGCTCGCATGGGTGTTCGAGCCGATCGTTGGGCTGAGGCTGGCGGTTAAGGGCATCGCGATCCTGATCGTCGCGCTGCAGGTTGCGGGCTGCCTCTGGCTGTCGCGCGCGGCGCATGGGCGGGTGGCGGTGACGGCGCTGTTCGCGGTGCCGCTGGCGCTGGGCAACCCGTTCCAGTTCGGGTTCCTCAACTTTACCTTGGGCATGGCGCTCGTCACGCTGGCGCTGGCGTGGTGGATCAGCCCGTCGATGGCGGAGCACCCGCGTCGGCGCTGGCTGGTGTTCTGCCTCGTCGCCTGTCTGATCTGGGTGTGCCATCTGGCGGCCTGGGCGACGCTGTGCGTGCTCGTCGGCTGCTGTGAACTGGCCGCGCGGTTCGAGCGCTCGGGTCGGTTGCTGCCCTCGCTGGGTGGTGGTTTCCTCGCCAGCACCTGCCTGCTGGTGCCGCAGCTTGCGAGCATGGCATGGCCGCACCCGACCGGGCACCTGCCGAACGAGAACTGGTTCCGTATGGGGATCAAGCTCTATCACCTGATCAATGTCTTCGCGGACCGGTGGGAGGCGTGGGATTACACTTGCGCGGCGCTGCTCTTGGCGCTGATCGTCGTGGTCTGGCGCTCGCCGCGCTTCGTGCTGCACAAGGGGCTGGCGCTGGGAGCGTTGGCGCTCCTCGGGCTGTTCATGATCATGCCTGGGACGATTTACGGCTCGGCCTACGCGGATATGCGGCTGACGCCGACGATCTATGCCCTTGCGCTGATCTGCGCCCGCCCGATCGACCTTGGCGCGAGCAGGCAGAGGCTGCTGCTGGTCGCCGGGATCGCCTTCACCACCCTTCGCCTCTTCGGCAATACGGTGAGCATGGCGGCTTGGGACGAGCAGATTCGCGAGGAGCAGGCGGTGGTCGAGCAGATCCCGCGCGGCTCGCAACTGCTGACCTTCATCGCGCTGCCCTGCGTCAACTTCATCCAGCAGCAGGCGCGCGTGCGTGACGTTCATCTCGCCAGCTATGCGATGATGCGCCGCCATGCTTTCGCCAACGACCAGTGGGCGATGCCGGGCGGCCAGCTCATGAGCATCGACAACCCCGCCGCCGGTCCTTTCTTCGACGCGCAGACCGGGGCACTCGTCGGCGAGAGTTGCCAGGGGTTCAACCAGCTTCTCGCGGCGATCGACCGGGTGCCGCAAGGTATCCCAAGGGTCTGGGTAGTCTGGCACGCGCCCGAACTGCCGCTGCAGGGCTGGCAGCCGGCAGCGCGCGCAGGGGATTCGGTGCTCTATCGCCGCAGCCCGACACCCTGATCGGATACATCCGGTCGCCGCGCCGGAGCGATTATAACACGTGTTCGGCATTTCCCGTTGACGGCATGGGCGGCGCAGGCCAGCCAATGCATACGAAAACGAACGGGAGAATGCCGCCGATGACCAAGCCCCTTGCAGGAAAAGTCGCGCTCGTGACCGGGGCCTCTTCCGGCATCGGCGAGGCGGCGGCGCTGTGTCTGGCGGAAGCGGGCGCGGCCGTCGCGATGTCCGCGCGGCGGGCAGAGCGCTTGTCGGGCCTCGTGGCCCGGATCGAGGCGGAGGGCGGAACGGCGCTGGCGATCCCCGGTGACATGACCGTGGAGGACGACGCCCGCCGCGCGGTGGCAGAGACAGTGGAGAAGCTCGGGCGCATCGACATCCTGATCAACTCGGCCGGGATCATGGAGGCAGGTGGCATCGAGAACTGCGACACCGCGATCTACCGGCGGGTCATCGACATCAACCTGATGGGCACCGTCTATACCTGCGCTGCCGCTGTTCCGCACATGCTCGAGCAGGGGGAAGGCGACATCATTACCATCTCCTCGCTTGCAGGTCGCAAGGGCGGGCCGATGACCAGCGCCTATTCGGCCAGCAAGCACGCGGTCAACTTCATGACCGACGGCATGCGGCAGGAACTGGGTGGCCGTAACGTGCGCGTCACCACGCTGATGCCCGGCGCGACCGAGACCGAGGTGGGCGACAATATCTCAGACCCCAACTGGCGCGCGGCGATCCAGGCGCATGTGGCGAAGGAGGGAGCGGTGAAGCCGCGCGACATCGGCGAGGCCATCGTCTTCATCCTCGCCATGCCGCGTCGCACGAACATCTCGGAAATAGCGATCCGGCCGACGATCGACACCTCGGCCTGAAGGGAGAAGGACAATGGCCGGAAGGCTTCAGGACAAAGTCTGCGTCATCACCGGTGCAGGCTCGGGGATGGGCCGCGCGATGGCGCAGCTGTTCCACGCGCAAGGGGCGAAGCTGCTGCTCGCCGACATTTCGGGCAAGCAGGACGAGGTTGCGGCCGATCTCGGCGGCGAGGTCGCGTCGGTCCATTGCGACGTCTCGGACGAAGCGCAGGTGCAGGCGATGATCGTGAAGGCCGAGGAGCGTTTCGGTCGCCTCGACGTGCTGTGCAACAATGCCGGTTTCGGCGGCGGGATGGCGCCTCTACATACCCAGACGACCGAATTATGGGACAAGGTCCATGCCACCAACATCCGCGGGGTCTTCCTTTGCATGAAGTACGGTATCGAAGCCATGCTGAAGACGGGCGGCGGGGCCATCGTCAACACCAGCTCGGCCTCGGCGGTGGTGGGGTGGAAGCACCACGGCGTCTACAGTTCCGCCAAGGCAGGTGTCCACCAACTCACCAAGGTCGCTGCGCTCGACTATTCGGACCGGAACATCCGCGTGAACGCCGTGGCGCCCGGCACGATGTGGACCGGACTGGTCGAGGCATCGAAATCGCACGATGCGCCGCCGGAGGGCTTTCCCACGCTGGCCGGAATCCCGATGGGCCGCTGGGGCCGCGCCGAGGACATCGCCTCCGCCGCCCTGTTCCTCGCCAGCGACGAGGCCGCCTACATCACCGGGGTGATCCTGCCGGTGGACGGTGGCTATTCGATCGGCTTCTCGGGCATGGGCGCGGAGCGTCCCGGCATTGTCAGCGCCAATAGCGACGGCACCTAGAGCCAGGGCGCGACCGCTATTCCCGCCAGCGAAGGATCGGCCCACAGGTATTCCGTGAAGTGGCCGATCCTCTCGCGGGTATCGACGTAGCAGAAGCAAATCCTGGCTTCGGCGGACGGTTCGGCGGGAAACTGCAGCGCCAGCGCATCCCCGCTCGCGCGCACTTCGTCCAGCAGGGCTTCCCATTCGGCATAAGGTCCCGGCACGGCGATGCCGATGTGATGAAAGGCGAGGACCTGCGCCGAAAGGTCCACCGTGTCGGTGTATATGCCCGTCACGCCCGACACCGGCTCGATAATCTCGAACTGGCGCAGGCCGCCGGGGCCTGGGACGTTGGCGATCGCCGACTTCACGCCCAGTCTGCGGCGTTCGCCATAGGACAGCACCTCGATCTCGGATTCGCTGCGGCGCAGGCCGGTGATGCCCAGCTGCGTCTCGGCATGGGCGAGGGCCGCATCCATGTCGCGCGTGGCATAGCTCATCTGGATGAGCTGGCCGTAGCGCCTGCCGAGATGAGTCATGCGCCCTGCTTCACGGGGATACGATAGCGCTCTATGTAGTCGGCGAAAGCGGCATGAACCCCCTCGCGCGTGAGGCCGTAGCGTTCCAGCGAGTAGTCGTGCTTGCCGTGCTTGCCCTTGGGATTGGCCGCCATGTAGGCGTCCATCGCGGCCTCTGCCTCTTGCGTGAAGGGCTCGCCGAAGTGCGCGTAGATGCTGCGACAGGTGCCGATGGGGTCCTTCATCACATCGACGTACTGGACGTCGAGGATGGCATCGGCACCATGGGCGGCGCGGAAGGCGTCCTGTCGCTCGATCATCAGCGCGAAGGTCTCCATGAAGGTCCGACCGATGCCTTCCAGGTCGACGTCGTCCGAATAGATTCGCCGCACGTTCTCGATCAGGCTGCCGATGGATCCCAGCACGTCGGCGGGATCGCGGTGGGTCATGACCAGCTGCGCGTCGGGGTAGACCTCGTACAGCGCATCGAGAAACAATGGGTGCCAGGGGTTCTTGAGCGTCCATCGCCCGCCCGCCTCGGCCTGCAGGAGCTGCAATAGCCGCTTGTGAAAGCGGAAGGTCGGGCGATAGTCGGCCTCGTGCAGCAGCCAGTGGCGATAGCTTGGAATGTCGGCCTGCGATTCGAAAACCTGCGCGCAGAACGAGTACGTCATCGAGAACTGGCACTCGGTCGGGCTATGCGCGTCCTCATAATGGATGGCGGCGATCTGTGGCATGTATTGCAGCGAGGCCTGCGTCTGGTCCTGCATCGCCTTCCAGCGCGGACCGGCGGTCAGTTCGTGGACGTGCGGTGGCGGCACCGGGTCATGCGATTCCCAGCGCAGGAACGCGCGGCGCATGGGGTCGGCGGCGAGCAGGTTGATGACCAGCGTGGTCCCGGTACGCGGCAGGCCGAAGACGAACATCGGCTTTTCGACGGGGCGTTCCACCAGCTCCGGATGACGGGCCAGCCAGTCCTCGATCCGCATGCGCCCGGCCATGTACTTCACCAGATCGCGCTGCGCGAGTTGGGTGCCGCGCTCGGTGAAGCGTGCCTCTTCGGCATGGGCATCGACCAGCCTGCGCAGTCCCTCCAGCGCTGCCGGGTCGCCGAATTCAGTCAGTCCGGTCTGGCTGCGTGCAGCCGCGATCACATCGTCTACAGTCATGGCGGCGCATCTCCCTGTTCTTATCGTCCAGGCGGTGATGAACAGCGGTGTTGCCGATTGCAAGATAGTGGCCGCTTCTTCAAAATTCCCTCAAGGCGGCGAGGTCGCGATCAGGAGAGGTGAAAGCCATGGATTTGAGCGAGGCACGGCACGCCTTCGTCACCGGCGGGGCGAGCGGCATCGGCCTAGGTATCGTCGATGCGATGGTCCGCAGGGGTCTTCGGGTGACCATCGCCGACATCGATGCGGAGCGCCTCGACGCGGTGCTGGGCGATCGGGGCGAGGCGGTGCGCGGCGTCATGCTCGACACCCGCGACCGGGACGGCTGGGCACAGGCCAAGGCCGAGGCGCAGGGCGCTTTCGGGCCGGTCGACGTACTGGTCAACAACGCCGGCATCGCTCCCAACGGTCGCGAGTTCGCGGATATGGACCCGGCCAGCTTCGATCGCATCGTGGCGATCAATCTCACCGGCATCGCCAACGGCGTCTTCGCCTTCGCCTCCGACATGCGGGCGAGGGGCAGGGGGCATATCGTCAATACCTCTTCCCAGGCCGGTCTCACAGCGAGCGTGCCCGGCGTGGGGGCCTATGCCGTCGCCAAGTTTGGCGTGACGGCGCTTACCGAGGCGCTGCGGCAGGAAATGGCGCCGCATGGCGTCGGCGTGTCGCTCCTGTGCCCCGGCTATGTCGCCACGAACCTGGCCGAGAACACGCGCAAGGTCGGCGGGGAGATCCGCCAGTACACCGGGGTGATGCCGCCCTCCAGCGTGACGCCCGACCATGTCGGCGCGATGGTCCTGGCCGGCATCGAAGCTGACGAACCCTGCATCGTCACCCACACCCGCGTCTGGCGCAGCGTCGAGCCTCGCTTCGCGGCGATCCGCGCGGCCTGCGAGCGGCGGGATGCGAGTAAAGGGGCAGCCGCATGACCGAAGACCATCTGGCCCGGATCGAGGCCCGAAGCGCCATTGCCGATCTCGTGCATGGCTATGCCCGTGCCGTTCGGCGAGAGGCCTATGAGGACATTCCAGGGCTTTTCGCTCCGACGGGGACTTTCGAGGTCCGCTCCGGTGCGCCGGACCACGCCGAACACGTCGTGCGCCAGCGGTTTGAGACGCCGCAAGCGCTGGCTGCGTTTCTGCTCGAGGGAAAGGGCAGGCCGCATCCGGTGCCGCTGATCCATAACCTGATGATCGAGGTCACCGGCGACACCGCGCGGGCCAATGCGATGATGGTCGCGCGGATCACTGGCACGGACAAGGAGGTCACCGGCGAATATCACGACCGATTCGTGCGGCTGGACGGCCGGTGGCTGTTCGACGCGCGGATCTACACCGTCTTCGCGTCCTGAGCGCGCACTGCACCGATCCTGCAAGGCGCGCGCATTGCATCGTGTCGGCGCCGCGCGTAGCAGGCGGGCATGATCGCGCACGTCGAACCCTTCCACGCCACGACTATCGGCCGTCTCGCCTACGAACTCGCCGCTGAGGGGCGTGACGTGATCCACATGGAATACGGTCAGCCTTCCACCGGCGCGCCGGCTGCCGCCATCGCCGCGGCCCATGCGGTGCTCGATGCCGAGGCGGGCGGATACTGGGAAAGCCCGGCACTGCGCGAGCGGATCGCGCGTCACTACGCCGAAGCCTATGGCGTCACGGTGTCGCCCGAGCAGGTGTTCCTGACCTGCGGTGCCTCGCCTGCATTCGTGCTGGCGCTGTCGTGCCTGTTCCGGCCCGGCGCGCGGGTGGCGCTCGCCCGGCCGGGTTATGTCGCCTACCGCAATGCCATGCGTACGCTCTACATCGAGCCGGTCGAACTGCCCTGTGGCCCGGCCGAGCGCTACCAGGTCACCGCCGCTGCGCTCGATGCGCTCGATCCGGCGCCGGAGGGACTGATCCTCGCCAGCCCGGCGAACCCCACCGGCACCGTGATCGCGCCCGAGGAACTGGCCGCCATCGCCGAGGTGTGCGCGCGCAAGGACATCACCGTGATCTCGGACGAGATCTACCATGGCCTGACTTACGGGATGACGGCGGAGTCCCTGCTTCAGCACGTTCCCGAGGCTCTTGTGGTGAACAGCTTTTCCAAGTGGTTCTCGATGGCGGGCTGGCGACTGGGGTGGCTGGTGGTGCCGCCACACCTGATCGATGCGGCGCGCGCGCGGATCGCCAACCTGTTTCTGACCCCGCCGGTGCTGGCACAGCACGCCGGGCTGGTCGCCTTCGACTGCACCGAGGAACTGGAAGGACACCACGCCAGCTACGCCCGTAACCGCGAGCTTTTGCTGGCGGCGCTGCCTCGCCTGGGCCTGCAACGGATCGCGCCGCCGGACGGTGCCTTTTATATCTGGGCCGATATCGGTCATCTGACCAACGACAGCTTCGCATTCTGCCGTCAGCTGCTTGCCGACACCGGCGTCGCCACGGCACCGGGCATCGATTTCGACTCGGTCGACGGCCACCGTTTCATCCGCCTGAGTTTCGCGGTTTCCACACCCGAGATCGAAGACGCGATAGAACGCATGGTCGCATGGTTTGCCGCACGCCGGGAGGCTGTCGGCGCTTGACACCCGCGCCGTGATGCGATCCTCTGTGGATCACAATCAGGGAGGGGCGGTGTGGCGACTTTCGTGCTGGTCCATGGGGGCGGTCATGGCGGCTGGTGCTACAAACCGGTCGCGCAGCGGTTGCGGGCGCTCGGCCACGATGTCCATGCACCGTCGCTGAGTGGACTTGCCGACCGTGCGCACCTGTTGAGCACCGCGATCGATCTCGACACCCACATCGCCGACGTCGCCGGACTTCTGGAGTTCGAGGATCTCACAGATGCGATCCTCGTCGGCCACAGTTATGGCGGCATGGTCATCACCGGCGCGGCGGACCGCAAGCCCGAACGTGTCGGCCACCGCGTCTATCTCGACGCGGCCTACCCGCGCGACGGCGAATCGCTTTACGAGCACGCTTACGATGCCATCCATGCCGCCAGGCAAGGGCTGCATGAGATCGACGGTGTGCGAGTCGTGATGGCGCCGATGGCCGGCATGGCCGCATTTTTCGGAGTGACCGATTCGGTACTGGGACCGTGGACCGATGCGCGGCTGACCGTCCAGCCATGGCGATGCTTCGAGCAGAAACTGGCGCTCACCCGGGAGGCTGCGCTGCGGGCCATTCCGGAAAGCCATCTCATCTGTACCTCGACAATATCGGGGCGTGACATGAAGTTATTGACCGAGAGGTCCCAGGGCCGGGTCTGGGACATCGACACCGGGCACGATCTCATGCTCACCGAACCGGACTGGGTGGCTGACAGACTGGACGTGATCGCGCGGCTCTAGAGGTGGTTTCCCTAAGGAAATTTCCGCAAGGAGTCTGCGCAGTGCTGAATACACGGGTGTTTCACCTAGCCTCTATAAGATGTAACAAGGTGGGACAGCGAATCCGGGCTATAGGGAACTGCGTATTGACGCCGGGCCATGTCTGGGGACTGTGGCGCACCCTTCGGACGCGAAAGAAAACGATAAGGCAATGGCAAGTACTTCGAACAGTGTCGGCGGCGATCGCGCTCATGCGCGCCGTCTGCGTGACTTTCTTCACGATTGCGCGGGCAGCGCCGCGTGCGAGGAGATCGACCGTATTCGCGAAGCGCTCGCCTTGTTGAGCGGTGTCGGCATCGACGGCGCCGTACCGCTCGACCGTGTGCGCATCGACGCGATGCTCGACTGCGGCGCGGCGATGAGCGCCGTGCTGGAGATCATCGGCCCGGACATGCCCTTCATGCTGTCGCGCGGCAGCCACGATACCTGCCTGGCGACGGTGGTGCCGCCGGGCGGCTCCGAGGAAGCCATTGCGGAGGGTTCCACCCTTGCGCTGGCGATGCTTGCCGGGCACGTTGCGGCGGTACTGGCTAAGGGCGAGTACGCCCCCCTCGTCGCGGACGTCCAGCAGGCCTCGGCTTCCATCCGCCTGCACTGACAGTCTGAACAGGCAGCTAAAACCGGCAGGTTTCCCCGAACCGTCCCGTGACAGGCCCGGCCGGGAGGGGATTACGACCGGGCCTGCTCTTTCGACTGCGGGATCAGGCGTCGGCGCCTTGGCAATGGCCTCTTTGCAAAGGGGCGGCGCCGACAGTCTCTGTCTAACGCAATGATGGCTAATGGCAGGTTCACGCACGCCTAGGGATATTTCCTGATCGGCAGGGAAGTTCGGTCAATTCACCAGCGCAGCCTCAATGGCGATGCGGATCGCGTCGGAGGTGTGATTGGCGCCCAGCTTGTTGAGCATGTTGGCGCGGTGGATCTCGACCGTGCGCGGGCTGATCGACAGTTTTTCCCCGATCAGCCGATTGGAAAGGCCGCTGGCCACGCCGCCCAGCACTTCGCGTTCGCGCCGGGTCAGGCGATCGACGCGGGCGCGGGCCATGACTTCGCGCAGCTTGGCATTGCCCAGGCTTTCGGCGCGGGTGATCGCCTTGCCGAGGCTGTCGGTCAGTTCCTCCGGCGAGATGGGCCAGGCGATGTAGTCGATCGCGCCGTCGAGGATGGCCTGGACGATCCGCTGCGCGCCCGGTTCCTCCGAGAAGGCGATGATCGGGAACCATTCGCCGTGATGGGCCATGCTTTCGATCAGGTCGTCGATCGCGCCCGCCTGATCATGGATCAGCACCACGCCCGAGCGCGGCCAAGCCATCGCCAGTTCGGAGATATTCTCGAACGGCTCCACATGGATGCCGCCGCTGGACAACACGTGACTGATGGCCGCGCGGCGGCGCATGTCGCTGTCGATGAGGATCAGGTTGGAAATGATGTCCACGGCGAAACTCCCATGATATTCGGCATTGGGTTTGTGCCTAGGGAGTTATTCGCATTCCGCGCCGCGCGTCGCCTTCGACCTCGTCCGAAACCGAGGCAAACCGGCGGCTAATCGCGGCTAACGCGCGCTTTTCCGTGATATACGCAATGACCGAAACGGGTGCGTTGCACTCAGCCGGCTCGCAGCGCCTGCCCGATTTCGGTGAAGTCGGTGCGCAGCGCGGCGATGGCCTCGGCATCGAAAGCCAGCGCGCTGTCGAGCAGCGTGCGCCGCGCGCCTTCGTAGAGTTGGCCCAGCGCCACCGCCATTCCGTCCGCGCCCGCCACGCCCATCTGTAGCGCGGTGATCGCGGTCAGCGCGCGCGTCATGGAGCGGCTCTTGAGGCAGTTGTCGCCGTTCAGGTCGGCATGGACGGCGGTGCCCAGTGCGCTGACGAGATGCTCGTAGCACAAGTGCACCAGTTCGGCGGGGCCGGCGCCTGCCACGCGCGCGTCGAAATCGACGCGGCGGTAGGCTTCCTGGGGGGAGCAGGGCTTCAGCATCGTCAGCTCGACTTGTTCCACTGGGCGATCTGGTTGGTCAGCATCGAGCCGGTCGACTTGAACGCGCCGATCCGCGATTCGGACGCCGTGTACTGCGCCACCAGCCGTGCGCGCAGCTTTTCCTGCTGCTCGGCAAGGTCGGATTTCTCGGTGGTGAGGCCGGTCTTCTTCTTGGTGTAGCTCGCGATCGAGCTGCCCAGCGAATAGGCGTCGGTGGTCGAGGTGGTGGCGCGGTAGATCTTGTCGATCGTGCCGAACACGCCGTTGACGCCGTTGGTGAACATTGCCGCGACGCCCTTGGGATCGGCGCCTTGCGTGGCCTTCAGGCGGTCGGTGTCGAGCGCGAACGTGCCGTCGCGCTGGATCTTGAGGCCGAGGTCGGACAGCGTCTTCGCCGCACCGGTGACGCCGGGCATGATCGTGGTGCCGCCAAGGCTGGAAAGTGAGCGCTTGAGCGCGCGCGCGCCCGCATCGTTGGCAAGGTCGCCGCCGATGGAGGTCGCGGTGCCCAGCGCCGAGACGACCTCGTTCAGCGCATCGACGAAGTCCTGCATGGACGTGGCGATGGCGCTCGACGGGTCGGAGAAGCCGACGGTGGTGGGGGCGCCGGTGTTGGTGGCGGCCAGCTGCAGCTTCACGCCGGGGATGGCGTCGTTGACGGTGTTGGACTTCGCCGTCATCGACAGCCCGTCGACCTTGAAGGCGGCGTCGCTGGCGGTGTTCATCAGCTGGCCATTTGCCGATCCCGGCGACCACGTCAGCGCGGACAGCCCCGCATCGGCGCTCTCCAGCACGAAGCCGTTGGCGGCTCCTTCCGCGCCCTTGAGCACCAGCTGTGCGCCGTCGACGGTGGTGGTGACATAGGCGCTGACGCCTGCATCCGCGCCGTTGATCGCGCTGGCGACGTCGGCGAGGGTCGCGCCTTGCGGGATGGCGATGTCCACGGCGGCGTGCGCCGTGTCCTGCGCGAAGCTGCTGCCCGATACGGTGCCGAACTTCAGCGTGAGGGTGCCAGAGCCGACCGCGCTGGTGGTCGCGGCGAAGGGCGCGCTGGCAAGCTGCTGGCGGCTGGCGAGCTGCGTGACTTCGAGCGAATAGCTGCCACTCGGCTGGCTGGAGCCGGACAGCGAGGCACTGGCGACGGAGGCATTGGCGACCTGCGGCGTACGCGCAAGGCTGCCCGAACGCACCAGCGCGCCGAGTGAGGTGTCGAGGCCGAGCATCAGCGACTTGATGTTGGAGGCGGCGGAAATCTGCGCGTCGAGCTTGTCGGACTTCGCCGCCAGCCGATCGTTGCGCGAGGCGAACTGGGCCTGCGCGAGATTGTTGGCGAGTGCGGTCATGTCCACCCCGCTGCCTCCGCCGAGCGCGGTCACGAGCGAACTCGTGGTGGTGGCCGAAGTCGTGGAGGAGGTGGTGGTCATGCCTGCTAGAACGGCGGTTTGGGGGAGAGGTTAAGGGCGTGAAGCCTAGGAAACTGACTTCGGATCGAGCCTTCCATCCACATCGAACCGCAGCGTCACCGGCACTGAGACCTCGGGGTTCGGCCGCTTTTCCCCGCGTTTCAGCGCCAGCACGAAGGCCAGCAGCGCCGCCACCGCGACGTAGTGTTCCTCGCGGATCACCTGCCGCTCGCGCGTGGTGTAGAACACCGAGCGGGCCAGCGCGGGGTAGTGCAGCACCGGCACCGCGTATTCGGCGGCGAGGTCGCGGATCGCAAGGGCGGTGTCGCCGCGGCCCTTGGCGACGAGGATCGGTGCGGAAGCCTTCGCTGGATCGTAGGACAGCGCGACGGCGAAGTGCGTGGGGTTGGCGATCACGAACTGCGCCTGCTTCATAGCGGGGACGAGGCCGCCGCTGGCGATTTTGCGCTGGCGTTCCTTGATCGCGGCCTTCTTTTCCGGCGCGCCTTCGGCTTCCTTGGATTCGTCGCGCACGTCCTGCAGGGTCATCATCAGGCGCTTGTTGCGGCGGAACAGCTGGATCGGCAGGTCGATCAGCGCGATCAGGAACAGCCCGGCGGAAAGCCAGAACAGCAGCAGCACGATCGTGTTCCACGCCCACGACAGCTGCGCGAAGACATCGCCGCGCCCCAGCCGCGCGAAGGCGTCGATGCGGCCTTGCGCCCAGACCCAGGCGATGACGCCCAGCAGCGCGACTTTGGCGAGGCCCTTGGCCATCTCGATCCAGCCGGAGGGGCCGAACACCCGCTTCAGCCCCGACATCGGATTGATGCGCGAGCCCTTGGGGGCAAGGTTGCCGCCGAGCCAGCGGCCCTGTCCGAAACTCAGCTGCGCGATGAGCGAGATCGCGACGATGCCGAGCCCCAGCACCGCGATCGGCGGCAGCGCGGCGACCAGCGCGCCGGTCAGCATGGTGCCGGGGGCGAAGTCGTCCAGCGCGGCGCGGTCGAAGGTGAAGCTCTGGCGGATCAGGCGCTCGCACAAGTCGAGCAGCCATGGCCCCGCCAGCAGCAGCCAGGCGCCACCGACCGCCATCGAGGCCGCGATCGCCAGTTCGCGCGGGCGGATGACGTCGCCGCGCTTCGCCGCGTCGCGCAGGCGCTTTTCGCTCGGGGCGAAACTCTTCTCGCCTTCCTGTTCGCTCATTTGGCTTGCTCGCTCACTGAAACAGCTCCTCGGCGTGGTTCAGGGCTTCGGCGGAAAGGCGGGTGACGAGGTCGGTGAGGACGGGGGCGGAGATCATCAGCGCCGCGATCCCGCCCAGTACACCCATCGGCAGGCCCAGCGAGAACAGGTTGAGCGCCGGGGCCGAGCGGCTCAGCACGCCCGCCACCAGCTGCACCACCAGCAGCACCAGCGTCACCGGCAGGGCGATGGCGACGGCGGTGAGGAACATCTGGCTGGCGAACCCGGCGACGAGGTCGAACCGCTCCGGGCCGAGCCATGTCTGGCCAGGCGGGAACACCTCATACGATCGCACCACCAGGGCGAACCACTGCAGGTGCGCGCCCAGCGCGAGGAACACCACGGTCATCACCACCATGAAGTACTGCCCGATCGCCGGGGACTGCGTGCCCGCGACGGGATCGACCACGACCGCCATGTTCATGCCCATGCCGCCGCCGATGATCTCGGCCGCGATGATCGGCGCGGCGAACGACAGCTGCAGGATGAAGCCGAGCGTCAGGCCGACCAGCACTTCGCCCATGACCGAGAGGATGCCCATCGCCGAGAGCATCTGCGCGGGGGCCTGCACCGGCGTCCAGGCGCAGACCAGCACCGCCACGCCGCCTGCGACCATGACGCGCAATTGCGGCGGCACCGTCACCGCGCCGAACAGCGGGGCGGCCACGAGCGCGGCGCCGATGCGGGTCATGACGAAGACGAGGCGCCAGAACTCGGCCTCCAGCGGGCCATAGCCGAAGTCGATGCCGTTCAAGAACCGGCCTGCGTCTGCTGCCCGGTGGCGGCGATCTGGGCGAAGATGTCCTGCGTGTAGTCGGCGATCAGCGTCATCATCGAACTGCCCAGCAGCACGAGGACCAGCGCGATGACGGCCAGCTTGGGCACGAAAGTCAGCGTCTGCTCGTTCACCGAAGTCGCCGCCTGCACCACCCCGATGACGAG
The DNA here is from genome assembly GCF_057808725.1 of Novosphingobium sp. FG90. NCBI lineage: Bacteria > Pseudomonadati > Pseudomonadota > Alphaproteobacteria > Sphingomonadales > Sphingomonadaceae > Novosphingobium > Novosphingobium sp. FG90. Next base: position 12,343 of record NZ_JBMDIO010000016.1, on the reverse strand, counting down.
GCCCACCGCCAGCGAGGCCAGCAGCACTGGCGCGGCCACCAGCGCGGTCACCCACAGCATCCGGTCGGCGAGGGCGAGGAGGGCGCTTATGTCATCCATGGCGGTGCCTTGCGCGATGGGGCTTCGACAAGCAGCGCCTGACCCTTCGACAAGCTCAGGGTGAGCGGGGGTAGTGTAAACCTCTCAAATCCGCTCAGGCTGAGCTTGTCGAAGCCCCATCGTGAACACCGCAAGCCCATCACCCGAAACTCTGGGCCAGCGAGCCCATCAGCAGCGACCAGCCGTCCACCATCACAAACAGCAGCAGCTTGAAGGGCAGCGAGACCACCATCGGGCTCATCATCGCCATGCCGAGGCTCATCAGCACCGAGGACACCACCAGATCGATCACCAGAAACGGTAGGAACAGCATGAAGCCGATCTGGAACGCGGTCTTGAGTTCGCTGGTGACGAAGGCGGGCAGCAGGATCGAGAACGGCACGTCCGCCGCACTGGCGAACCGCGGGGCTTTCGCCATCTCGGCGAACATCAGCAGGTCGCGCTCGCGGGTCTGGCGGATCATGAAGGCGTGGAAGGCGCGGCCGCCGTTCTGGATGGCGGTCTCGGCATTCATCGTGCCCGCCGAATAGGGCGCGATGGCAGTCTTGTTCACCACCTCCAGAGTCGGCGCCATCACGAACAGCGAGAGGAACATCGACAGCCCGATCAGCACCTGATTGGGCGGCGACTGCTGCAGCCCGATCGCCTGCCGCAGGATCGAGAGCACCACGAGGATGCGGGTGAAGCTGGTCATCATCAGGATCAGGCTGGGCAGGATCGTCAGCAGCCCCATGATGAGGAGCAGCTGCAGCGACATCGTCATGCCGGGGCCGTCGGTGCCGCCCAGCGAGCCGAACGCGCGATCGAGCGCGCCGGGGATGGCGGCGGGGGCTTCCTGCGCGTGGGCGGTGGTGGAGAAGAGAAGCAAAGGCAGAGCGGCGCAGATCCTCCCCCAACGGGGGAGGGGGACCATGCGAAGCATGGTGGAGGGGCACAGGGGGCTAACGCGAGGTCGCGTCATCGGCGCGTGCCCCTCCACCACCCTGCGGGTGGTCCCCCTCCCCGTTCCGGGGAGGACCGTCATTCCACACGCTCCCGCGCCGGCGCTTCGGCCAATCGCGTCAACCCGTTGCGCGACGCAGAAACCAGTATCTCCCTGCCATGGAACTCGATCACCGCCAGCTTCAGTGTGGGCGAAAGCATCGTCGTCTCGACGATCCGGATGCTCTTCGACCCCGCGCCGATCCCCGCACGCGCCTGCACCATCTTCGCAAGGCGCAGGCATCCCCACACCATCGCCGCGATCAGCGGCAGCAGCACCAGCAGCTTGAGCAAATACCACAGCATCAGGCTTCACTTTCGCCCGGCAGCCCCAGCGCGTCGTCGGGCGCGGCGGTTTCCTCCACCCCCAGCATCTCGACGATGCGCAACCCGAAGCGGCCGTTGTGCGAGACGACCTCGCCCTTGGCGATCGGCTTGCCGTTCACCAGCACGTCGAGCAGTTCGTCGGTCATGCGGTCGAGCATGACGAGGCTTTCCGGCCCCAGCGCCAGCACGTCCTTCAGCTTCATCTGTGTCCGGCCCAGCTCGACCGAGAGGCGCACGTCGACGTCGCGAAGGAAATCGAGGCCGCGGGAATGGATGCTCATGTCGTCAATCGTTCCTCAAAAGGCATTCTGGAGCTGGACCGCGACACGGTCCTCGACTTCGCCGACGGTGCCGGCCGCGATGGTGCGCCCGTCGACCCGAAGCGGCACCGCGCGCGCCACCGTCACCGGCAGCACGTCGCCGGGGCGCAGGGCGGAGAGGCGCGAGAAAGGCAGGGTCATGTCCACCAGCACCGCCGTCACCTCGATCGGGAGCGAGGCGAAGGGCTCCTCGTCCGGCCCGGGACGGCGCACGCGGGCGGGCACCCGCCGCTTGCGGCGCGGCGCGACGAGCGCACTGGCGAGCGTGCCGAGCGGGAAGGCGAGCGCGAGCGACCACGCTTCGACCCCGGTTTCCTCCACCTCCAGCACGATCCGCAGCAAGGGTTCGCCGGGGCCGAAGGGGGCAAGCTGCGCCAGCACCGTCTCGCGCCGCAGCGGTATGACGCGGTGGATCTCGTCCCCGCCCATCCCGGCGGAAAGGGCATTGGCGATCGCCTCCTCCATGCGCGCCAGCAGCAGTTCGGCCGAAAGCGGAAAGCGCGTGGGCAGCGGATCGGGCAGCAGTCCGCGCCCGCCGAAGGTGCGGTCGAGCAGGCGCAGCACCGGCGCCGCCTCGAAGCTGGCGAGCAGCGGCAGGCGCTTGGGGCCAAGCCCCATCAACGAGTGCGCGGTGAGACCGGTTTCCTCGGCGATCAGCGCGTCCAGCGTACCCTCGGCCGGGATGCCGATGCGGACCACCGGCGCCTCGCCTCCCGCCACGCGGGCGAGGCCGGAGGGCAGCGTGCGCGCCAGCGTCTCGCCCAGCTGCGTCAGCGGACGCACCATCTCGGCGATCGACGGCCCGGCGCCGAGCAGTTCGGCGGCATGGCGCGCCTTCTTGGGGGAAGCGTTCGCCATCATTGCACGATGAAGTTGCGGAAGTAGACGGCATCGACGCCGCCGAACCCTTCCTTCTGGATCAGCACCTGGTTGATCGCGGCGGTCATGCGCTTTTGCAGGCGGTCCTTGCCCTCGGGCGTCGAGGCATCGTCCTCCGAGGTATCGGCAAGGATGCTGAGCAGCTGCGAGCGGATAGCCAGTTCGTGCTTGGCGAGCCACTGCAGCACCCGCCCGTCGCGCCGGGTGGAGCAGGCAATGCTGGCCTGCACCATCGCGTCTGAACCCTTGAGATTCGAGGTGAAGTCGTCGGTAAAGGTGAAGTAGGCGGTGCGATATTCGTCACCGCCCTCGCTTTCGGCTTCGGGCGCGCCGCCTTCGCCCTCGCCTTCCTTGGCGGGCGGGGCGTAGGGGTCGACTTCGCCCTTCCTGATGAGCTGCGGGCCTTCGGGTTTCTTCTCCTCGGCATGGCCGCCGCCGATGACGCCTGCCGCCATCAGCCCGAACACGCCGCCACCGCCCACCGCCAGCATGGCGACGGCGATGATGATGATGCCCAGCTTGCCTTTCTTCTTCTTAGGCGCCTCGTCATCGCCCTTGGACGGCTTGTCACTCATTCACGAAAATCCCCTGTTGTGGTGGCGGCTCAGGCGTAGACGCCGCCCTGCTGCGGTTCGCCGCGCGGGCGGGGGCCGGAACCGGCGGCCGGGTGCTGGTCCTGCTGGCGGGAGGCATGGCCTTCGCGGCGCTGCTGGCTCCCGTTGTGACCGGTGTTCTGGCTGGCGTTCTGGCCGGAGGCCTCGGCGCGGGCCTGCTGAGCCTGACCGTTCGGATTCTGCTGCTGCGAGGTCGGCGCATCGTGGCGCTGCTGGTCGGCATTGCCGCCCGCTGCGCCGCTCGCCCCACTGGCCGCCACCACGGCGGCCGCAGCCTGAACGGAGGGCGCGAAGTCCGCGTCGCGGCTGGAGAGCGTCACCGACAGGCCGCTCTCGTCCTGCCCCAGCTGCATCGCGACGCGGCCGAACTCGGCATGCTCGAAGGCGGTGCGCACGACATGCGGCGCTGCCGCCTCGCGCGCGTCGGCCAGACGCGAGACGAGGGTGTCGAAGTCATGCGGCGTTTCGGTGGGAGCCGCAGGTGCGGACACGGCCGCGTCTGGGGTAGCGGGGGCAAGGTCCGCCGTAAGCGGCTGGCCGGTGGCCGGGCGCGCTGCCGTCTCAACGGGGCGGGCAGCGGGCTTGTCGGCCTCGGCCTGCGTGCGCGTTTCGGTTTCGCCCGATTCCTCCGGGGCGATGGCGGAAGGTGCCGCGTCTGAGCGTTCCGCGCGCGTGATCGAAGTCGCGATCGCGGCGGCAGTCGGCACAGCGGTAGGGGCGGCAGACGTGGCGTTGGTCGGAAGCGGGGTTGCTGGCTCGCCCTGCGGGTCGGCAATAGCCTGTCGTGCAAGCGGATCGCGCGCGGCGACCTGCGGCTGCGAAGCGAGGCTCGGCGCTGCCGGTTGGTCTGCCTCGGCAGCCACGACGGCTGCATTCACGATCGGGCGCGCGCTCGGCGCGGAAGGTTCGGCATCGCTCTGAGGGACGATCGGCAGCGCGGCACGATCGGGCATCACGGGGAGCACCGCGTCGGCCACAGGCAGGGCTTCGGGCACCGGTCCGGCTGCCGAACCAGCCGCTACCGGGATCGGCCTTGCGGGAGCGCGCACGATTTCGATCGGCTCGAACCGGATGGCGCGCACTTCGGCGGGGATCACGATGGCAGCGGCGGGACGCGAAGTCACCGGCGTTGCTGCGTCCTGTGTCGGAGCGGCTGCGGGGCGAGGAGCCGACGCTTCTGGCACCGGCGGAGCAGCACCCGCAATCGGCGCCGGGATCGGAAGATCCACACCGACCTTCGCCGCTACCCCGCCATCGCCCGGCTGACTGACTGGAGCTGCATTGGCCTGCGATGCGTCGGACGCTGCGGTCTCGTCCTTGGCTTTGGCTGGCCGGGCCTCGGTGGCCGGCGGCAACAACTTGCCGGTGGGCTTGCCGCTCTTGCCGTCCGACTTCACGACCGGCAATGCCTCCACGTCGGCCTTCGGCATGGGAGCGTCGGCGGTGATCGCCGCCTTTGCGAGAGTCGGCGGCGCTTTCAGAGCGGATCCGCCAGCCTTTGCAGGAAAGGGCATCGGCACGGCAGCGGCCGCAGGCGCGCTTTGCTCGGCGGGCTTCGCAAGCGCGGCAAGATCCGCCGTCAGGGCAATCGGCGAGGTGGCGGCCGCAGGCGTAGCGGAGTTGGCCGAAATCATCGGATTTCCGGGCGTCACGGGCAAGGAAATCGTTGGCGCTTGTGATGCAGCACCAGCCTGCCTGACCAGTGCTGCGAGGCCGTCCTGCGCGCCTTTTACCGCTTCGGACAAGGGCGCGGCAGCCTTCTGCTCCGCCACCGGGAGCGCCGCGACCATCGGCATGGCAGCGCCCTCCGCCGGCAATGCCGCAACCGCAGGCGCCGCGCCCAGCAGGGCGGCGAAGTCGCCGCCTGCCGCAGAGGCGGCAGGGGCTCCGCTCGCCGGAGGCAGGGCGGCGGTGAGGGAAGGGGCGGTGCTCTGGATCATGCGGCTCGGGGTCCTGCTGGAAGGCGGTTCGGCAAAAGGTTAATCAAGTTCCGTGCCATTCTTGCGCTTGCCGCCCAGCGCGGGCACTTGCGCCTTGCTGGCGACCACGCGGGCCTGTGCGGCGGCGCGGTCCTCAATGGCGGCGCGGCGGCGTTCGGCTTCGACGAGGGCCTGCTGCTTGGCGTCGGCGATCGAGCGGGCGCGCAAGGTTTCGCCGTCGGTGGTGCTGGTGATCGTGCGCAGTCCGCTGACGAAGCGCCCCACCTGATGCAGCGCCGCGCCGTCGGGCGCATCGCGGCGCGCGGCGTAGGTGGCGGCGAGGGCGCGGGTGCGCTCGGCGAGGTTCTGAAGCTGCGCCAGCGTGCTCTCGGCCTGCGCGGCTTCGGTGGCGGCGGTCTGCTTGGCGATCGCGCGCAGCTTCTCTAGCCGGTTCAGGCGCGCGAGTTTCTTGCGCTCGGCGGTCATCCCATCAGCCCCGCAAGCTGCGCGGCGCTCTGTTGCAGCGTCACGACTTCGCCCTGCGGCTGGCACAGGAACCCGGTGAGTGCGCCGTGCATGGCGATGGCGCGGTCTAGCTGGGCGTCGGCGCCCTGCCGGTATGCGCCCATCAGCACGAGGTCGCGGTTGGCCTCGTAGCTGGCGGTCAGCGCGCGGAAGGTGCGCGCGGCCTGCTGGTGCTCTCGCGGGACGATGTCGTTCATCACGCGGCTGAGCGATGCGGCGATGTCGATCGCGGGATACTGCCCGCGCTGCGCCAGATCGCGCGAGAGCACGACATGCCCGTCGAGGATCGAGCGGGCGGTGTCCACCACCGGGTCGTCCTGGTTGTCGCCGTCCGCCAGCACCGTGTAGAGCCCGGTGATCGCGCCGCCGCTGGCCGCCGAATTGCCCGCGCGCTCGACCAGCTTGGTGATCGTGGCGAGGGCGGAAGGGGGGTAGCCGCGCGCGGCGCCGGGTTCGCCCAGCAAGAGGCCGATCTCGCGCCCGGCATGGGCGACGCGGGTGAGGCTGTCGAGGATCAGCAGGACGTTGCGGCCCTGTGCGCGGAAGTGCTCGGCCATGGATGTGGCGAGCATCGCGCCGCGCAGGCGCAGGTTGGGGGCGTGGTCGGCGGGGACGGCGACGATGACGGTCTTGTGCCGCTTGGCGTCGTGCATGTGCCGCTCGACGAAATCCGAGACTTCGCGCGCGCGCTCGCCGATCAGGCCGACGACTATGATCTCGGCGCTGGCGCCGTGTGCGATCATGTCGATCAGGACCGACTTGCCGACGCCCGATCCGGCCATCACGCCGATGCGCTGGCCGATCCCGAAGGTGGTCATCGCGTTCAGGGCGCGCACGCCGGTGTCGAAGGGGCGGCGCACCGGGCTGCGGTCGAGCGCGGAGGTGCGCACGCCGCCCGAGGGCCACTCGAGGCGGGTGTGGATGGGCAGGCCCCCGTCGATCGGCAGCCCCTCGCCATCGACCGCGCGGCCGAGGAACGCCTCGCCCACCGGGAGCATCCCGGGGTGGCCCTCGGGCACCACGCGGGCGCCGGGGCGCAACAGGATGGTGTCGCCCAGGAGCATCATCATCGTGCGGCCATTGCGGAAGCCGATCACCTCGGCGGTGAGGGTGGAGCGGCCGTTGAACACCTTGCACAGCGCGCCGACCGGGATCGAAAGGCCGCTGACCTCCAGCAGCCCGCCGTCGCAGGCGGTGACGATGCCGAACCGGCGCGGGCCGAGTTCTGCGGGGGCGGCGGCGAAGTCGGCGAGGATCCGGGCGTAGCTCATGGCGTCATCCCGGACTTGATCCGGGATCGCTGGCTGCCTTTAGATGCGAACTTGCGGCGCGCGCAGCAAAGTGGGCTGTTCACGGCCAGCGGTCCCGGATCAAGTCCGGGATGACGAGGGTGTGAGCGCGGCTCCGTCACGCCTGATGCAGCGCTTCGGCGATGGCTAAGCGCCATGCCGCCGGACCGTCCTCTACGCCGCCAGTCGCGGTTTCGACGCGCACGGTGCCGCGTTCCAGCGAGGGGTCGCCCTGCACCGTCCAGTCAGCCTGAAGGCGAGCGGAAACGAGGTCGATGTCGGCCGGATGGAGCCGCACCACCCGCTCGTCGTCGGCGCGCGCCAGCATCGAGACGGCGCGGGTGATGCGGTTCATCAGCGCCACTTCGTCCAGCGCCAGAGGGCCGAGCGCCGCCTCGCACAAGGCCGCGACGGTATCGCGCAGGCGCAGGCGCAAGTCCTCGGCCATCGCCGCGTCGAGGCGCGTGAACGACAGCGCCAGTTCCTCGCGCGCGCGGTCGTCCGCCAGCAGGCGCGCGGCGGCTTCGGCGGTGGCTGCGGCGTGGCCTTCGGCATAGCCGCGCCCGTAGGTCTCGGCAAGGATGTCGGGCGCATCGACCGCCAGTTCGTGATGCGGCGCGATCATTTCGGGCAGCCCGCAAAGCCGCGCATTCGGGCGGAACGCGGGCGCCTGTCCCAGCGCCTCGGCCAGCGACAGCTTCGGGCGCGGGATGCCCATGGTGAAGCCCATGTCAGACATAGTCGTCGTCTCCCGAGGAGCCGAACACGATCGTCCCGTCCGCCGCCAGCTTGCGGGCGACGGCGACGATGGCCTTCTGCGCGGTGACGACGTCGGCCAGCTTCACCCGGCCGCGCGCGGCGATCTCGTCGCGCACGCCATCGGCGGCGCGGCTCGACATGGCGCGGAAGAAGACCTCGCGCTCGTCCTCGGAGATGCCCTTCAGTGCATCGATCAGCTGTTCGTTGGGCACGTCGCGCAGCAGGGCACCCATCGCCTGCGGGTCGAGCACGAAGAGGTGTTCGAACTTGAACATCTCCTCCTCGATCTGGCGGGCGAGCAGCTTGTCGCGCTTGGTCAGCGCGCCCATGACGTGCTTTTCCGCGACCTTGCCGATGGAGTTGATGATCTGCGCCGCCTCGCGCGCACCGCCCATCTGCAGCGGGCGCTCGCCGTGGGCCTCGGAAATCCGGCGCGAGAGCACTTCCTCCAGCATCTCCAGCGCATGCGGCGCGACGGGGCCGAGGGTGGCGATGCGGTGGACGATCTCGGGCTGAACCTCGGGCGGCAGCCCGTGCATCACGGCGGCGGCGACTTCGGGGTCGAGCTGGATCAACAGCACCGCGATGGCCTGTGGATGCTCGCCCCGGACCAGCGGGATCAGCGCATCGGGGGTCAGCCAGCGTGCCAGTTCGAGCGAGGACGTCTGCCCCGGCGCGGCAGGCACGATGCGGCGCATCATGTTCTCGGTCTTCACCTCGCCCAGCGCGCGGTGCATCATGGTGCGGACCTGGCCGACGCGGTCATGGACGACGAGGCCCATCTTCTCGGTCTTCTCGACGAAGCCGGTGATGGCGCTGGCGATCACGTCGGGGCCGATCTCGCCGAGCTGCACCATCTTTTCGCCGAGCAGGCGCAGTTCATGCGGCTCCAGCGCCGAGAGGATGTGCGTGGTCTGATCCTCGTCGAGCAGCATCATCATGACCGCCGCGTTGTCGACGGGGGCCAGTTTGGCGATTTCGGTCATCAGGCGGCTTTCTGGTCGTCAGGCGGGCTGAGCATCTGGCGAAGGACGAGGACGGCGCTGTCGGGCTTCTCGGCGACGAGGCGCTGGGCGATCTCCAGCTGACGGGCGAGCAGTTCGGCGCGGCTGATTTCGACGGCGACGCCCTCGACGTTGCCGATCTCGGGGCGTGCGGTGAGGGCGGCGGTAGTGTTGGGCAGACTGTCGTCGAGCTGGACGTCGCCCTTCCTGCCCTTCTTCGCCGGCTTGCCGCCGCGCATCGCGGTTATCATCGGCCGCACGCCGAGCAGCAGCACCAGCAGCACCGCAAGCACCGCCGCACCGTTGCGCACAATCATCGCGAACCAGTCCGTTTCGTAGAACGGCGTCGCCTCGACCGCGACCGGGCTGAACGCGCGGGTGACGATCTTCACCGTATCGCCGCGCGCGGGATCGGCGCCGACCGCCGCGCTGACGAGCGCCTGCAGGTCCTGGATTTCCTGAGGTTTCGCGCCCTTCATCGCGTCGGCGCTGATGGCGACGGCGACGGTTAGGCGCTTGATGTTGCCGGGGCCGGTTTCCGATACCGAGACCTGACGGCCCAGCTCATAGGTGCGGCTGGACGAGCTTTCGCCGTTCTGCGGGGCGGCGGCGTTCGGCGCGGTCGTGGGCGTACCCTGCGGCGCGCCGGGGACGGCCTGCGTCTGCGGCGGCGGGGTGTTGGAGAGGACGCCCGGCACGCCGCCCGCCTGTCCCGGCCCGGTGGTCTGTGACTGCTGCTGCTGTTCGGAGCGGACGACGCCGTCCTTGTCGTAGCTTTCGCGCGCGGCGGTGACCTGATCCATGTTCAGTTCCACCTGCGTCTCGGTGGTGAACTTGCCGTCGCCCAGCATTGGCGTGAGCAGCGCCGACACCTGTTCGCGCAGCTTGGCTTCGAGCCGCGACTGCATGTCGAGGCGCTGGTTGTCGCCGTTGTTGCCGCTTTCGGAGAGCAGCTGGCCGTGCTGGTCCACCACCCGCACCGCGTCGGGCGAAAGCCCCGGCACCGATCCGGCGACGAGGTTGACGATCGCGCCGACCTGGCTCTGGCTGAGGCTGCGGCCCGAACGCAGCCGCACCATCACCGAAGCCGTGGGCGCCACATTGTCGCGCACGAAGACCGAGCGTTCGGCCTCCGCCAGATGGACGCGCACGGCTTCCACCCCGTCGATCTGGCCGATCGTCAACTGCAGGTCGTGCTCGCGCGCGGAGCGCAGGCGCTCGCCCTCAAGGGTGCGGCTGGCGCCCATCGGCAGCTTGTCGAGCATCGCGTCGCCGCTCTCGGGCGTGGAGAGCGCGCCGTCCTGCGCCACCAGCATGCGGGCCTTGTAGTAGTCGGCCTCGGACACGGTGAGGGCGCCGGTCTGGTTGTCGATGCGGTACTTGATCTGCGCGCCGTCGAGTGCTTCGGCCACGCCCGCACGTTCGGAATCGTCGAGCTGGGCGTAGAGCACGCGCTGCGGCGTCGGGGCCATCAGGCTCCATGTCAGCGCCGCGCCGCCGATCGCGGAGAGGCCGATGAACACCGGCATCATCTTCTTGACGGCAGGCTGCTGGGTGATCGCGGAAAGCCGCGTCAGGACACTGCCGCCGCCGGAGAACGCTGACGCAGGACCGCCTGCGGGGACGAGATCGGCCATCTATCAGACCCCCATCCGCATGATGTCCTGATAGGCGGACAGCAGCTTGTTGCGGACCTGAAGCGTGGCCTCGAAAGCGACGCCCGCCTCCTGCCGCGCCAGCATGACCTTGGCGACGTCGGTGACTTCGCCCTTTTCGTAGGCGGTGGAGAGCGCTTCGGACTTCTGCTGCACGGCGCTGACGCCGTTCAAGGCGCTCTGGAGCGAAGAGGCGAAACCACCCGCCGGGGTTTCGGTGGCAGAGGGCTGGTTCGCCGCCTGCGCGGTGTGAATTTCGCGCAGCAGGTCGTTGCGGGAGATGATCTGCTGGCGCAGCGCGAGGATCTGCTGGATGCCGCCGCCTGCACCGATGCTCGGAAGGCTGTTCATCGGCCGCCTCCGAAGGCGCGGTGGCCGATCTCGATGCCCGCCTCACGCATGGATGCGAGGCGGTAGCGCAAGGTGCGCTCCGAAATGCCGAGTTCGCGGGCCGCGCGCAGGCGGTTGCCGCCGCAGGCGTCGAGCACTTCGACGATGTGGCGGGCCTCGGAATGCTGGACGATACTGGAGAGCTTGCGGGTGCCTTCATCTACCTCGGGCACCATGCCCGCACCGCCGTGCGCCACCGCCAGCCCGCCGATCGCGAGATGGCTGACCAGTCGCGCCGGGCTGTCGAAGACGATGTGCTCGGGCGCGATCGTCGCGCTGCCGTGGGCGAGGAGCAGGGCGCGGCGAACCACGTTCTCCAACTCGCGCACGTTGCCCGGCCACGAATGCAGCTTGAGCATCGCCAGCGCGCCCTCGGTGAAGCACGGCGTCGCGACCGCTGAGTGGCGCAGCGCCAGCGCGAAGGCGAGCGGGGCGACGTCGTCCGCGCGTTCACGCAAGGGCCGCAGCGCCAGCGGGAAGACGTTGAGGCGGTAATAGAGGTCGGCGCGGAAGCGGCCTTCGGCGACTTCGGCGGGCAGGTCGCGGTTGGCGCAGGCGATGATCCGCACGTCCACCTTGATCGCCTTCGTTGAACCGATCGGCACCACTTCCTGCTCCTGCAGCGCGCGCAGCAGCTTGGCCTGCAGTTGCAGCGGCAGTTCGGCGATCTCGTCGAGCAGGAGGGTGCCGCCATCGGCCGCGCGCATGAAGCCCTCGCTGGCAGAGGTCGCGCCGGTGAAGGCGCCCTTCTGGTGGCCGAGAAGCATGGCCTCCAGCATCGTCTCGGGCATGGCGGCGCAGTTGACCGCGATGAACGGGCCATTCCTGCGGTTGGACCGGGTGTGGATGAAGCGGCTGAGCACTTCCTTGCCGGTGCCGGTCGGCCCGTTGATGAGGACGGGAATGTCGCTGACCGCCAGCCGCTCGGCCAGCGCGAAGACCGAAAGGCTCTCCGGATCGGCGGCGATCGGGTCTTCCGGCCCTGCCATCGCGGCCAGGATCATCGCCAGCGAAGCCTCGCTGACCGGGTCGGTGTACGTGACGGCGATGTGGCTCGCACCTTCACGTACGATCGCAGGCGTGCTGCCGCGCGAAAGGGTTACACGGCGGCTGCGGGGTTTGCTGGCCGAATGATCCGCCACATCGCGAAAATCGATTGCAGCGGTGTCGAAAAGAGAGGCGGCGATGGCGCTCGCACGCTGCATCAGCGGGCCGTGCAGACGAGCTAAGTCGTTGGTGCCGAGATCGGTGGTGTTCGCCAGTCCGGTCATGTCGCGCTCCTTCGAAATTAACCGTGTTCCGAAGGCGCTTATGACGGGGGACGGCAAAAAGAGCGGTAATTTAAGGGGGCGTAGGTTTGCGTACAGGGCTCTCCCTTAGTTGCCGGAAACCCGCAGAGTACCGGGCTTCCGAAGACCACCGCATGATGTAATCCGGCCTGCCCGCCATGGTGTCGGTAATAATTCTTTACGCGCGGACGGCCGGGCCTGCGCATGCCGAATCGGCGGGGATCGATTTCTGCCTAACCCCCACTCGTCATTGCGAGCGCAGCGAAGCAATCCAGCGCGGCCTCATACCGCCC